>CAZCLJ010000016.1:0-31785 GCA_964499465.1 uncultured Hyphomicrobiales bacterium | reverse complement strand
AACCAAGATGGATTCTGACATCCGTCAGAATGACAAACTACGATGTCATTGGTAAGCGCAGCGAGAAATCTCACAAGTCATTGCTACCAAAAGATTTGAATTTTAAAGATAAAGATGTCCTACATCCGCAAGATGTAGGACATCTGGTTTAAGAACTTATGCAAAGTTTTGCAGAGTAAAAGTAAAGATGTCATTGGTAAGCGCAGCGAGAAATCTCACAAGTCATTGCTACCAAGAAACTTGAGATTCCTCACTTCGTATCGGAATGACACTCAAAATTATACAATTAATATGGTCAAGCATTATTTGTTCGTATGACTTAAAATAATAATTTTTTCAATAAAAATAAATGAAATCAAAAAACGAAATAGATACAACCGATAATCAAAGCACAGGCAAGGAATTAATCAATTTTCTTATATTAAATGAAGATGATTTAGAAGAAAAGTTTGTTAGGTCTCAAGGACCTGGTGGTCAAAATGTAAATAAAGTTGCTACCTGCGTTCAACTTAAGCATACTCCTACTGGTATTGAAGTAAAGTGTTCCGCTGGTAGAACTCAAGCTGCAAATAGAACTAAAGCGAGAAAAATATTAGCTCAAAAGGTTTACAAATATTACGAAGCTCAAAAAAAGAAAATTCAAAATGAACTCGAAAAAAAGAAAAGAAAAAATAGAGCTAAACCAATGAGTTTGAAAATTAAAATTCTTGAGGACAAAAAACTTCACTCACAAAAAAAGCAATTGAGAAACAAAAAAATTTCAATAAAGGAAGATTATACTGAGTAGCATTGGAATAATTTAATGAACTGAATTATAGAAATCCTTGCTCCTTATCGAAAATAAAGGAGTTAGGAGATTTGCCTCGTAAAGAACAAATTCGCAGTTAGCAAATATTATCATATTAGTTAATAGTCATTAGTCATTAGTTTGTAACTACGAATGACTAATGACCAATAACTAATGACTTAATGAAAGTACTCATTTAAAATTTATCTTTTTATTATAAAATATGCGAAATATAAAACTACGAGACATCTGGAGTTCTGAACCCAATAACCCAATAACCTAATGTTGTAATTCGTTAAAAGACTTATTATATTGTGTCATTTCGAAACGAAGTGAGAAATCTCACAAGTCACTGCTACTACAGAACTTGAGATTCCTCACTTCGTTTCGGAATGACAAGAAATGTTTATTAGGTTTTCAATAAATTATTACACTAATAACCTAATAACCTAATAACCTAATAACCCAATAACCCAATAACCCAATAACCTAATAACCTAATAACCTAATAACCCAATAACCTAATAACCCAATAACCTAATAACTATTAACAATTACTCAAGCACTACTTTTTCAACTAATTCGTTTAAGATATGTCAAAATCATAAAATATGACAATTTTTTAAAAAGTATAAAATAAAAAAATGATAAAAAAATATATAGTAATTATCTTAATCTCAATATTGGCAATAGCAATAGTAATATATTTCGCTTTATTTAACGGAAATGACGAAGCAAAAGGGAAAAATAAAAACAATAAAAGTTTCTCAAATTTAGTCGGCAATCTTGAAGGGCTTATTATTAAAACTTCTGCACTGGAAGAAAATATAGAAGTATCCGGAACGATAGTACCTTTCGATGAAACAATAATTATGTCTGAAGTATCAGGTAAAATCGTAAATATAAATTTAGCAGAAGGAAAACTCGTAAAAAAAGGCATTTTACTTTTAAAGCTTTTTGATGAAGATTTGCAGGCACAACTAAAAATGCTTGAGGTTCAGTTGAAAATCGCTGAAAACAATGAACAAAGGATGAAAACGCTCTTTAATGTGAAAGGAACAAGTCAGCAGGAATACGATGCAAGTTTGCTTCAGGTCAGCAATTTAAAAGCACAGATAGAAATTTTAAAAGTAAATATCGGCAAAACCGAAATAAAAGCTCCTTATGATGGAGTATTGGGATTAAAAAAAATAAGTGTCGGACAATACATTACACCTGCAACCCAAATCGTAACAATCAGAGCAGTTAAAAAATTGAAAATTGATTTTAGTATTCCGGAGCGATATGGTTCGAAAATGACTGATGGTTCAAAAATAAATTTTACTGTTTCGGGTAAAGATAAGATTTTCGAGGCAAGTGTAATTGCTAATGAATCAAGCATAGAATCTGATTCAAGAAATTTGAAAGTTAGGGCAATTATATTAGATAAATTAGATGGACTTATTCCGGGTGCTTTTGCGAAAGTTATTGTAAATCTTGGAAATACAGACAAAGCATTGATGATTCCTACTTCTGCAATTATACCTGAGGCAAATACAAAAAAAGTATTTGTCGTGAAAAATGGATTAGCAAATTATGTTGTAATTAAGACTGGTGTTCGGCGGGCAGATGCGATTGAAGTTCTCTCCGGTTTGAGCGAAGGCGATACAATAATAGTGTCTGGGATTCTTTTTGTTAAACCCAAAAGTTCTATTAAATTTTCGAAGGTTAGTTAAGAACTCACCTTACTCATTCCCCTCTTGAGAGGGACAGGGGTGTGTTCTTTTTACTTTTTTCTAATAATTAATCTGGTAACAAGATGTTATCCTTTAAACAACGATTTATGTGGCTAATTTGATTAAAGCGAATTTATTATCCTAAACCATACTAATTAAAACTATCAAACATAAGACAGAATTTATTGAATATAAACATCTAAGAACACACCCCTACCCCTCTCAAGAGGGGAATGATACTTGTGTTAAAAGAAAAATTGTGCATCAAATTAACTTGTTTAAAATCTTAAAATAGAATTACGTAATAATTATGACTTTATCTGATTTCTCTTTAAGTCGTCCTGTTGGCGCAATCGTAATGAGTATTCTAATCGTAATTTTTGGTGTTGTTGGCTATACATTTCTTGGAGTAAGGGAATATCCGGCTATAGACCCTCCGATTATAAGCGTTAGCACCTCATATACTGGTGCAAACCCTGAAATAGTAGAATCTCAAATCACAGAACCTTTAGAAAAAGCAATTAACGGAATAGAAGGTGTAAAATCAATTTCATCTGTTTCTGCACTTGGGAGCAGCAGAATTACAGTAGAATTTCAGCTTGGTTCAGATATGGAGAAATCTGCAAACGATGTTAGAGACAAAGTCAGTCAGGCAAACCGGCAATTACCTCAAGACATAGATGCACCACCTATTGTTTCCAAAGCAGATGCAGATAGCGACCCAATTATTTTTATGCCGGTTGTTAGCAGCAAAATGACTGTTACTGAATTAAGCGATTACGTAGAAAATGTTCTCGTTGAAAAACTTCAAACTATTCCCGGAGTTAGTGCAGTAAATATATTCGGACAGAAGCGTCCTGCTATGCGTCTCTGGATCGACCCTGCCAAATTAGCTGCCCATAATTTAACTGTCCAAGATGTTTATACTGCCTTAAATAAGGAAAATGTGGACTTACCCGGCGGAAAAGTTCGCGGTAATGAAACTGAACTTACAATAAAAACTTATGGACGGCTTAGCACAGAAGAAGAATTTAACAATTTAATTGTAAAACAAACAGAAAATAAAATTGTTCGTTTCAGTGATATAGGTGAAGCCGTAATTGGACCTGAAAACGAGGAAACATCAATCAAAATGAACAATATTATTGGAGTTTCTCTTGTTATCATTCCTCAGCCCGGTTCAAACTATGTAGAAATTGCAGATGAATTTTACAAACGTCTCGAAGAAATTAAAAAGAACCTTCCTGATGGAATGGCTATTGATATTGGTCGCGATAAGACAAAGTTTATTAAAAAGTCAATTGAAGAGGTGCAGGAAACCTTAATTATTGCGATTATTCTGGTTATTCTTATAGTATATCTGTTCTTTAGAAATTGGGTAATTGCCCTCCGTCCATTAATTGATATACCTGTTTCTTTAATATCTACATTTTTTATAATGTATTTATCTGGATTTTCTATAAACATTTTAACTATGCTCGCTGTAATTCTTGCTACCGGGCTGGTTGTGGACGATGGAATTGTTGTTACAGAAAATATATTTAAAAAAATTGAATCCGGAATGGATAGACTAAGAGCAGCAAGAGAAGGGACAAAGGAAATATTTTTCGCAGTAATTTCTACTTCAATTACTCTTTCAATCGTTTTTTTACCTATTGTCTTTCTTCAGGGATTTACAGGTCGTCTGTTCCGTGAATTTGGAATTGTTATAGCTGGCGCGGTGATGGTCTCTGCCTTTGTTTCTCTTTCTTTAACTCCAGTTCTTAACGTAATAATGGGAAAGAAGAGCCATAAAAAATCCAAATTTTATATGCTCACAGAGCCATTTTTTAGCAAAATGGAATTTTATTATAATACATCTTTACGTTTCTTTACAAATCATAAGTGGCTTGCTATTGCTATTCTTTTCGTAAATTTTGGATTTATATATATTTTTAATTCACTGCTAAAATCTGAACTGGCACCACTTGAAGACAGGAGTAATATAAGATGCTCAGTTACTGCTCCAGAAGGAACTGATTTTGATAAAACATTGCAGTATATTGACTACTATTGTAACGTTATAATGGATAGCGTTCCGGAAGCACGACTTGTTTACGGCTTAACTGCTCCATCGGGTCGAAGTTCTGGTGGTACTACCAATACTGGCTTTATTAATGTTTTTCTTGTAGAACCAGACGAAAGAGAACAAAGCCAGCAGCAAATTTACGATAGAATTTCAAGAATTTTGAAAAGGATTCCCAATGCACGTGTATTGCCTTCTCAGGAACAAACTATTTCTACTTCTTCATTCGGTTCAAATCTTCCGGTTCAATTTATTCTGCAAAATTTAGATTTCTCCAAAATTGAAAAAGATTTACCACGCTTTATTGAAGAAGCAAGAAAAGACTCCACTTTTAGCAACGTTGATGTTAATCTTAAATTCAATAAACCAGAACTACAGGTTAGCATAAACAGATTAAAATCGACTGATTTGGGAGTAAGCGTTTTGGATATTTCCAATACTCTTCAATTAGCTATGAGTGGCAGAAGATTTGGATATTTCTTGCGTAATGGGAAACAATATCAGGTGATTGGGCAGGTGGACAGGACTAACAGAGATAAGCCACTTGATTTAACAACTCTTTACGTAAGAAGCGACAAAGGGCAGATGATTCAACTTAGTAATCTTGTTGATTTGGTCGAAACAAGTTCTCCGCCATCTCTTTATCACTACAACAGATATAAGTCTGCAACAGTTTCAGCATCGCTTGCACCCGGCAAAACGCTCGGCGAAGGTATTGAAGCAATGCGTAATATTTCTACTCGGATTTTGGACGATACTTATAAGACAGAATTATCAGGACCAAGTCGCGATTTTGCTGAAAGTGGTAGCAATACTTCGTTTGCACTTATTCTCGCGTTAATCCTTGTTTATCTCATTCTTGCTTTCCAGTTTGAAAGCTTCCGTGACCCGTTTATTATAATGATTACTGTGCCTTTGGCGATTGCCGGAGCTATGCTGTCATTATGGATTTTTGGGCAAACGATTAACATTTTTTCTCAAATTGGTATGATTATGCTTGTTGGGCTGGTTACAAAAAATGGAATTTTAATCGTTGAATTTGCAAATCAGAAACAATTAAAAGGATTAGACAAAGTTTCTGCATCAATCGAATCTGCAACTGCAAGATTGAGGCCGATTTTAATGACATCACTTGCAACAGCACTCGGAGCATTGCCTATTGCTCTTGCAATCGGATCCGGTGCTCAAAGCAGAATACCAATGGGAATTGTCGTTGTTGGCGGAGTTATGTTCTCATTAATTCTAACTCTTTATGTTGTTCCAATTTTCTACATATTTTTAGCAAAAGTGAAAAAAAAATCAATTGTTAATTGTTAATTATTAATTGTTAATTATTAATTGTTAATTCAGAACTCCTGACCCCTCGTAGTTTGATATTTCGCAGTCTTGTCATTTCGAACCCCCTGATAAAGCAAGTGTTTTATTTAAATGGAGATGACATAACGTAGCTAAAGCTACAAACAAATTTAAGAAAAAATGTAATGAGTGAAAAAGTAACATATCTTGGTCATTCCCCTCTTGAGAGGGGCAGGGGTGTGTTCTTTTTCATTTTTCAAGTTGCTATTTGGTTTGACGACGTAATAGTATGAAATATGATTTATTTTATTCATTTGATTATAATTACTATTTTATTATAAAAATCATATTTATCACAACAATCATTGTTCAAAAACAGAATTAATTGATTATAAACAAACAAGAACACACCCCTGCCCCTCTCAAGAGGGGAATGGTACTTGTGTTAATAAGAAAATAGTGCATCAACTTAACTTGTTAAAATTTGAAGATGGAATAGCGAAATGTGAGTAAGCATCTTATTGATGTATATCAAGTTAGATTTTAAATTTTGCTAAAAAAACAAAGTTTTGGGGAGTAATAGTATAAGGTTTAGAAAGTTTATAAGGTTTAGAAAGTTTAGATTTTTAACTTTTGCAAAGTTAAGAAACTTTACAAAAGTTTTACTTTTCTTACTTTACGAAAGTTTAAAATAAGTTAAAAGCATTTGAACTTACTGTAGAAAGAGATTTTTTTTATTTCAACTCCGTAGGAGTGTCCGGTTTGTAGAAATAATGATGAAAAGAAAGAAAAGCAACGTAGTTGCGACCTATCTTTACTACAAACAGAACACTCCTACGGAGTTTTGCAAACTTAAAATACTTTTTCTACAAACAGGAAGCAACTACGTTGCTTTTTCTTGCACTTTGCGAAAGTTTCTTAACCTTTCGTAAAGTTTTGTAGGGTAAAAGTAAAGATGTCATTGGTAAGCGCAGCGAGAAATCTCACAAGTCACTGCTACCACGAAACTTGAGATTTCTCACTTCGTTGCCAATGACATCTTTTCTCAGTCATACTATCAGCAAGCTGATAGCATGACAAAAAAAGATTTAAAGTCATGCTATCAACTTGTTGATAGTATGACTGAAAAACACTGCTTAGTAATTATGTAATCACCATTTAAATAAAGGTCTTCCTTTATAATGGGGGTTACCAATGACATCGCTATTTTTTACTCCCAAAACTTTACGAAAGTTAAGAAACTTTCGCAAAGTAATAAGATTAGTACTTTTGTAAAGTTTCTTAACTTTGCGAAAGTTTATACTTATGTCATCTCCATTTAAATAAAAGTCTTCTATTATCTGGGGGTTCGAAATGACACCTTTCTGGGTAATTTGCGAAATTATTCTTTACGAGGCAAATCTCCTAACTCTTTTATTTTCGTTATGGGGTCTGGAGTTCTGTAATTGTTAATTGTTATTAGGTTATTAGGTTATTGGTTATTGAGCGCAGCTGACAGCCGATAGCCGACAGCCGATAGCCGTGAAATACTAAAATTTAATTATTACAATTTAAAACACAAACTAATTTATTATCTTTTTTCTTCCATTTTTGCTCAGTTACTATTCCTTTTCCAATAATTTCGGTTTCATAGCCCTTGTTTTGCAGAATAGCTATAGCTTTTCTAAGAGATAATCCACGAACATTCGGCAAACTATCATTGCTAATCATAATGACAGAGTCTCTTTGAAAATTCTGTGAAGCAACAGGATAAGTTTGCAATTCCATTGGAAAATTCGTTTTATTCGTTTTGAAAAGCTGTGGTTTAGCAATCATCCAGCCCTGAACAATACGCTTAAACAAAGGGGCAGCAACGGCTCCGCCATAATATTCTCCCTGTGGTTTATCAAGCAACACAACCATTGCGACTGTTGGAGTATCAGCGGGGAAAAAGCCGGCAAATGAGCTCGTATAATTTTTCTTTGAATATTGCGTTCCAGCGTATTGCTGGGCAGTCCCTGTTTTACCGGCTATTTTTAAATTGTTTACTTTGGCTTTTATTCCAGTGCCTTGCTCTACAACGTTTACCAATAAATCAGTAAGTGTTTTTGCAGTTTGTGATGAAATAATTTGTCTTATTTTTTTTGTTTTATTTGAATCTAAAACTTCGTTTTTAGTACTCAAAATTTCTTTAATGACAAAAGGTTTATTCATCACTCCATTATTAGCAATTGTAGAATAGCAGTTTAATAGCTGCAGCGGAGTAACGGAAATACCATAGCCAAAACCAAGAAATCTTTTTGTAATTGAATTGTAATTTTTTATGCTTTTTGAAATACCAGATACCTCGCCTTGAATATCAATTCCGGTTTTTGAGCCAAAACCAAAAAAATGAATGTATCCGAATAGCTTGCTATTTGTTAATGAATTAGCGAGATTTGAAAAAACAATATTGCTTGAATATTCGACTGCCTGCTTAAAAGTCGCCTGAGCAAAGGGATGACCGTCAATAATTTTAAAGTCGCCGATTTGGAGCATTCCATTATACCCCTGAATAGTATCATTTGGTTGCATTAATCCTTCTTGCAGAACTGCACTTGCTGTAACCACCTTAAAAGTAGAGCCGGGTTCAAACACATCAGTAATTGCTAAGTTCCTCATATTTGCTGGCTGCACATTTTGGATATTATTCGGATTAAAACTTGGGTATGAAGCCATAGCGAGTATCTCTCCTGTTTTCACATCTATTGCAGCAACGGTGCCGGATTGAGCATTGCTGCTAATTACAGTATTCATTAGTTCGTATTCAACGATTTGCTGTAAGTCAATATCAATAGTAAGCTTTATTGATTTGCCGTTTTGTGGAGGGACTTCGGGTAAGTCGGGTGATGGACGCAATCGCCGCTGAGCATCACGATACATCTTCATATATCCGCTTTTACCTTTTAGGAGAGTATCGTAAGCCAGTTCTACCCCTGTTATTCCTTTATTATCAACATTGACGCATCCGATTAGCTGAGACGCACATTCTCCATATAAATAAATACGGCGTGGCTCAACTTTTTTTATAAATCCATTTATGTTAATAGTATCTAATCCATTTATTTCATTGTATTTCAAGCCCCTTGCAAGCCAAACGAATGAACCGGAACTTTTCCTTATTTTTTCGATTAGTTGATTTGCTGGTATTAAAGTTGCTTTTTCAATATGTAAGCATAAATCCATTTGCTCCGTCTCGTCTTTAAGAACCATTGGGTCAACTGCCAAGGAAATTGTTTGAATTGTGGTTGCAAGCAGTTTTCCTTCTCTGTCGTAGATATTTCCCCGTTCTGGATTTAGATATACTTTTGTTTCATGCTGATTTTGTGCAATTTTTTTATATTCATCTGTTTTAATAACCTGGATTGAAAAAAGTTTTGCAATAATAATTATAATTGCAATATTAACTAATGAAAAAAGCAGGAGAAACTTCCAAAACTTCTTTCTAATTGTACTATTTTGCTTGAAATCATTTAACATAAATTAATTTTGGTATTGATACTTTTCGTGAACAGTAATAGGTGAATACAAGCGATAATCTCCAAAACCGGTATTATCAAGGAAGATGTATTGCTGATTATTTCCATAAGTCCATCTTTCAACAACTCTTTGGTCGCCATAAGGACTAGAATTTTCGACATTTATCGGCTCACCTAAAATAACAAAGACCATTCCCATATCAGTTCGCCAGCCCTCAGTGTAAGATTTAAACCGCTTGTTAGCAATTTCTATTCTTGCATAGTATTGTTCATAAGCTTCGTTACGTTCAGTAGTAGGGGAGGGGTCGTGTTTTTTCCAAAATCCCTCGAAACGCTTTTGTCGCTCTTCGTTTGTTGTTCCTGCTTCTATGTATTCTATGTCGTCTTGATTACCGATGTATCTTATTTGTTTAATTGCTTTGCTTAAATCCTGAAGAACCATTCCGCCAACGGTTTTGAAATACTGCAAAGTGCGTTCAGAAGCAGCAAGAATATCCATTTGTGGAAAGTTCAGTGTCGTATCTTTTTTTATGCACAGCAATACTAATTTATAAGTTCCCTGCTCAACTGTTCTTGGAAATTCCAATGGTAAATATTGCTGTATGCGGTTTGAGTTTAATTCTACAGGAAAACGTTTACTTCTATAGATTTCATTGTTTTTTGAATCTAATATCTGATAAATTAAGTCAATCTGATTGTTATTTGAACGGTTATATATCTCGAAAAAACCGAAAAATGTAGAGTTAAGTTCTGCAATGTTATCTGAAATGTGTGGAGTAATTAAAAACTTTCCATTTGCTCTTTCTTCAATTGAACTTACTAATAAAATACTGCTTAAAGAAAGAGGATATTTATCGAAATCAAGAACAGTTAAGCTTCTTGTCCTTTTGCTCTCTGCTTTGGAAATTTCATCACGAAGAAAAACCTCAAAAGAGTAATTTCCATTTTTTAAATTGAAAATAGTTTGGGAATAATCGAATTTTCCTGAGCTACCTTGAGAAACAGCATAGTCTTCTTCTGAAATATTTCTTTTCAAAATTTCCGTTTTAATTCTGTTTCCGTTTGTGTCTATTGCTGTAATTGTTACACTATACGATGCTCCATATTGATTTTCACTTTTCAAAAAATGCAACGTCTGATACGGAACGAGGACGTAAATATCAATACGTGCCAAACTGTCATCCATTCCTTTAAAACATACTGCATCAAAGAAAAAATATACTCCTTCTTTCTTGTCTTCAGTGAATTGGGATTTCAATTCATTTTGACTTCCTGTAAGAATAAGAATAAAAAGAAAAATATTTAGTAATGGTTTAATCAAGGAAATATCCTTTGAAAAACCTTTTAATTTCTTTTGGTTTGAATTAAAAATATTATACATTTTCTTATTTACTATTTATTAAAAACAATTCTGCAATTTAAGAAAAAAATGCTTTTTTTTGCAAATAATACAGCAAACAAATTGAAAAAATACCAATAACAATAAAAAGTAACCAAAAAATATACGGTTTTTCTTCTCTCCAAAGGAATTCAGTTAGTTCCTTTGAATTAATTCCTTTAATTTCAGAAAGTTTTTGCATTGCATCACCTTGCTTGACATCTTTGTATTCCTGATGATGCGACTGTATATAACTCAATGCCACATTAGATTTTTCAGCAGTATTTTGAAAAATATATGAGCCGAATAAAGACCCAAAAGCAAAAGCGATTGCCATTGATATATTGATAAAACTCATATAAATACTTTTTTCTTCCGGCTTCGCTAATTTAGATAGCAATTCACTGAATTTCGGGTTGATAATGATTTCACCAACGGTATAAAAAGCGACTCCAATTAAAGTTAAATATCCAATATTAAACAAACCAAAAAAGATTATTCCAATTAAAGCGGCAGCTAAACCTAAAATAATTGAAAATATTTTTGTAAATCTTGAAGTTAAAGTTGAAATAATAACTACGAGCGTTATAATAATAATTGAATTGAAAATATAGTACCACTCATAAGAAAGCATAGTTCCACGGTCAGTTGCCATAGTGAATGCGGTTGGTAAATTAAGTAAACTAACTATACCCGAAGAATCTACCCAGTCAAAAATATAATTTGGAAGCGTTTCGTAAAACTGAATATAAATAATGAAGAAGCCGGATACAGCTACTAAAAGCAATATTATACCCGGTTTTAAAAGGTTCTTATAAATTTTTTTAAGTATTTGAAAAGGCAGTAGATTTTCAGAATGGCTTTGAACCTGCTTTTTATTTATGAAAAAAACTATGATAAGTGAAAAAATAAAAACTAAAGTAGAAAATAAAAATATGTAATAAAAAGATTGCTCTTTAAGAAGTTTTGAAATAGGGGCTGCGAGCAAGGTTGCAGTATTTAAAAACATAAAATAAATGCCCCAGCCCAAAGAACTGTTTTTCTCGTTCATTGTATTAGCCAAAGCACCGAGCAATGCCGGTTTGAAAAGACCAAGCCCAAAAGCTAAAATTAAAGTTCCGATAAGAAAATAAGAAAAGCTCTGTGTATGCCCCATAACCAGGAAACCGCAGGAAGCTAAAACAATTGAAACAAGCAGGAAATTTTTCCTTCCATATCTATCTGCAAAACCACCGGCAAAGATAGGAACAAGATTTTGGACGATAGCCCACCAGAAAAAAATAAATCCTTTTGTAGTTTGTTCCCACTGCAAACCGCCTGCAACATCTTTCTGTGCTATATAAATTGGGAGTTGCAAAAGCAACGCCCAATACGCAAGCATTTCAAGAAACTGCACCGCATTGATTAGCCAGAATGCAGCGGGAAACGTTTTTAAACTACTAAATCTAATACTATTGACTTTCAATTATTTAACTTTTCTATATGATAAAACAAAGTAGCAGTACCTTTCATACCAAGTTGCTTTCATAAATATAATTAAAGTGTCATTTCGAAACGAAGTGAGAAATCTCACAACTCCTTGTTACCACAGACATTGAGATTCCTCACTTCGTTTCGGAATGACAAATAAACATATTTTATTATTAAAAGCAACTTTGTATCATATAAGAAACCTGTTAAAATTCTTAGAAAATACTACTTTGATAAATAAAACCTTTTCACACCTCCCATGCCCCTCCTTGTTAGGAGGGGAAAGGGGAGGTGTATTTTTGGCTTTTTAAACAATTAAATAATAATATTATTATCTCACCTTACGCATTCCCCTCTTGAGAGGGGCAGGGGTGTGTTCTTTTTCCTTTTTCCAATAATGAATCTGGGAACAGGAAGTAATTCTTTAAACAATGATGTATGTAATTAAAATGAGTATATTATTAAAAGAACCGTTCTAATCACAACAATCACAGTTTTGAACAGAATTGATTAAGTATGAAAAACGAAGAACACACCCCTGCCCCTCTCAAGAGGGGAATAAGAAAAGTGGATTAAAAAGTGTATCAACACAATACTTTTTCATTTCTCAAAAGAGAAATTGCGTAAGGTGAGTTATTATATTAAATATGCATAATTAATCTAAGAACTCCTGACCCCATTACGAAAATAAAAGAGTTAGGAGATTTGCCTCGTAAATAATAATTTCGCATTTTAACTCCATAATAAATTATGGAGTTAATCTAATTATTAGAATAACTCCTAAATTTATTTAGGAGTTATGTATTTATCGCTATATTTTTATTATCTTCAGAACTATACTTATTGCGAAATATCAAACTACGAGGCATCAGGAGTTCTTAATCAAAGAAACTTTCAATTATTCTAAGTTTCTTGGAGCAATCATATTTTCAGGCAAAAGCAATTCTTCAAGTTTTTCCTTAGTCATATAATTTCTTTCTAAAACTAAGTCGTAAACGCTTACATTATTTTCTAAAGCATCTTTTGCAAGAACAGAACAAATCTCATAACCGAGAACAGGAACAAGAGCAGTTATAATGCCGATGCTGTTTACAACTAATTCTCTGCATCTATCTCTGTTTGCAGTGATTCCGTCAATACAACGGTGCTTTAATACTGTAATACCGTTTTTAAGTATTTCAATAGATTCGAAGATACTTTGAGCTATTATTGGCTCCATAACGTTTAGCTGAAGTTGTCCGGCTTCGGCAGCCATAGTAACAGTAATATCATTTCCAATTACTTTATATGCAATTTGGTTAACCACTTCTGGAATTACTGGATTTACTTTACCCGGCATAATTGAAGAACCCGGCTGCATCTTTGGAAGATTGATTTCATTTAGACCGGCTCTTGGTCCGGAGCTCAAAAGACGTAAATCATTGCAAATCTTTGATAATTTCACAGCAAGGCGTTTGAGAGCAGAAGCATAAATAACAAAGGCGCCAGTGTCCTGAGTAGCTTCAACAAGGTTTGTTGCCAGGCGAAGTGGAAGACCAGTGATTTCCCAAAGATATGATGTTGCAAGCTCGCGATAATTTACTGGAGTATTGATTCCAGTTCCAATAGCGGTTCCGCCAAGGTTGATTTCCTGAAAGAGTTTTGCATTCTGATTCAATCTTTCTATTTCCTCTGAAAGAGTAACGGCATAGCTTTCAAATTCCTGTCCAAGTGTCATTGGAACTGCATCTTGTAGCTGAGTTCTTCCCATTTTAATTATATCGGAAAATTCAATTCCTTTCTTATGGAATGATGCAATTAGTTCCTTTAAACTCTCAACCAACTTTTGATTGCAGTAGGTTAGTGCAATATTCAGAGCAGTTGGATAGACGTCATTAGTTGATTGCGAAAGATTGACGTGGTTATTTGGATGGCAATGGTCGTAATCGCCCTTGTCGTAACCCATTATTTCTAATGCACGGTTAGCAATAACTTCATTTGCATTCATATTAGTTGAAGTGCCGGCGCCACCTTGAATCATATCGACTACGAAAAAGATATGATTTTTACCATTTATAATTTCCTCGCATGCCTGAAACATCGGAAAAGCTATTTCTTCAGGTAAAATCTTCAAATCATAATTTGCTTTTGCACAGGCGAGTTTAACCTGAGCCAAGGCAACGATTAGCTCTGGCACGTGATTAATAGGAATATCGGTAATATTGAAATTTTCTAGTGCGCGAAGGGTTTGAATACCATAATAAAATTCATAAGGAACATCACGATAGCCGAGCAAATCGTGTTCTTTACGTGTCCTACCGGAAACATATTGTGCAGCAGCATCAACAACTTTATTGGTTGTTTGACGCATACGTCTTGAAATGATTCTCGAAACTGTTGATAATATTTTGACAACTGTCTGAGGATGCGATTGCATTAATTTTTCAATACTATTTCTATATATTGTTAAAATAATGCTATCTTCTTTGGCAATAGCAGAAGTGGAGTGCGGATAATCATCCATCAAGGCACCTTCGCCGAGAAAATCTGACTTTCCGAAGAAAGTTATGCGTTTATCATCACCATAAGATGACTTTTTAAATAGTTCTACTCTTCCCTGATAAATGATGAATAAGCGGGCACGTGGAGTGTTCTCTTCAAAAACAAGTTCTCCTTTTTGATAAGTTCGCTCTTCTATATTACTTGCAATTACCTGCAATTCTTCATCATTTAATCCGTTAAACAGCTCTATTTGCTGTATGAAACTCTTTATAGTTTCCTGTTCCATATTATTTTTTCCTTATATATTTATTTAACTTACCTTGCAAATTTCCTTCATTTTGGGGAAAATTTGTAAGTTGATTTATTTAATACTTTCCCATTTTGAATTTTCTTTTCTCATAATAAACTTGAAAAAACCACATAGCATTCCAATATTCATATTAAAGAAAATGTAAGCAAAACGAAAAATTATACAATTAAAATTAATTTTTTCAAAAATCCAACCTATTATTATAATTAGCACTGTTAGCAAAATAAGAAATAAACTAAAAAATGCTAAATTTGATACTGAATAAAAAGCTATAGACATAGCTAAAACCAAGATAAACAAGGGAGTAACAAACCACCTTGAAACCTTATGCGAAAAAAGGAAAAATGCTGCAAGTGGTGTTTTAAACGAAAAAAGCTTACGGGCATTCCACACAGATGACATTCCACAGGATGCCATCCTTACTCTGCGTGCAAATTCTCCTGTCAGCGATTTTTTCCTTACTTCATAAACCAATGCTCTGTCGTCAAAAATATTCCTTTTCCTTTTTAAAGCTACTTTTAGTATTGGAGTAAAATCATCACAAACAAATTCATTTGGTATCGGTTCGTGTAATGATTTTCTAACACTATAAAACTGACCCATTGCATTAAAAGTAGAAAAAACTATACTTTCCTTTTTTCTTATATATTTTTCAAATCTTTGATAAAAATCTTCTGTTAAATGACCGGCGTTTATGTCTTCTTCAGTATTGATGTTCATAACATAAGCCAATACTGCACCTACATTTTTATCTTCATAATTCTCTATCATTAAAGAAATGGAATTTTTACTTAACCTAACATCTGCATCTAAGAAAAATAATATTTCTCCGGTAGCTTTTCTGCATAATTCGTTTAATACTTTATTTTTTCCTGAACGGGCTAAATCAAAAAATTTTATTTGTGAGTATTGATTTGCCAATCCACGCACAATTTCTGCTGTTCTATCAGTTGAACCATCTGAACCGACTATAACTTCTATGTCTTCCAATGGATAATCAGATTGAAATATAGAATTTATACAATCTTCAATTAAATCCTCTTCATTGTAACAGGATATAATTATAGAGATTTTTTTTCTTAATCCAACTTTCTTTTTTGCTTCATTTTTAAAAAGTTTAGAAAGAAAAAATAATATGGCTGGATATATCACAAAAGGATATAAAACCAATAGAATAAATATTAATATAATTATATCGTAGAAATTTAAATTCATATTTAATTATAATTAAAAATAGTCGTATCTTAAAATTATGTATGCAAATTGAGATGGTTTGTCATTTGTAAACCTCATTTGAAATGCAGATTGCAAATTTAAACCTCTGAATATTTCCCAGCCAAAGTTTATTTCTGCTTTTACTGTGTTTTCACGAATGCCATCAAGAAAAGTAACTGTTTCGGAATCTTCCGGCATTTTTGTTCTTAAAACATCGCCGCCTACATTTCTAATCACCTCACCACTTTCGGATACAATATTCGCTCCGTGTCGGGAGTAAGAGAATTTGAATAAAACTGGGTAACGGTTTCCATAATATGTTTTTATTTGCAAAAGAACTTCATCTGAATTTGGCTGTAAATCTGAACCAATTATCCAGCCGTCATTTGTATAAGATTTTTGGTAATCAAAATGTGAAAATGTGTATGGTTCTACTCTTGTGTATTCAATGCCCAGTTCAGAATTTAAAGGTAACGAAACAAGAATTCCTATATTTGAAGCAGTTTTATTACTCCAGAAACCTTTTCCGATTTTATCGAACATAATATCATCAAGAAGAAAACTACCTTTTATTTGAAAACCCTTAAAGGGACGCAAGGTCATATCAATTCCCATTAATGAATTATCTCGGTCTCTTAATGAATGTTCTAAATTTTTAAAAAAGCTAAGTGGATTTAAATAAGCTAAATCTACAGCCCTATCGGCATATACGACAGATTCAAAAAAGCCAAACTCGCCCCAACTCGGTTTAATTGCAAAACGATGTATTGTCAAATATTTTGTTGGGATTACCGTATTGAAACCCGCATCATTTCCTTCAACTGGTAATGCTAATATGCTTGCATGAGCAAAGCGGTATTCAAATGTCTCGAATTTTGCTCCTAAAGATAGCATATCAAAAGCAGGAGAATTGTCTGAAATAAAAATTTTGCTATTTATCCCAGAGCCAATTTGAACGGATTGCCTTCCAATAGAAGCCGAAAACCAATTGTTTTGATAAATAACGCTTGATTCTGAAAAATCAAAATCGCTTTTTAAATCGGAAAATTTCACATTTTGTCTTAAACGTCTGTTTTCAAAAGCTACATCACGGTTTCCACTCAAAACCGTTCCATTTGTTGCCTGAAGAAAATAACCGACTTTACCGTCAATAGTGCCGATTAGACGTAATCCCAAATTACCAAGCACTACGTTATCCTTATAACCGTTTTTAAAAAGTGCTAAACCGTCAATTGAACCGAGTGGAGTTATTGAAACAGAATTTAAGCTATCTGAATAATGATAAATAAATTTTTCATCATTTGAAAAAAATCTTTCCGAAAAAACCTGAGCGGAATCGGAAGCACTATAAAAAAGAACTGCCCTGTCTGACGGCTCTATTGCAAATTCTTTTGCAAAGCTTGAAAGGACTTGCTTTTCGCTTGTTGATAATTTTGCTTCGTTTTCCTTTAAAATGTTTAAAAGTCTTACAATTTCATTTTTTTGAAAAGGAACAGAAGACATAGAGAAATGCTGGAAGAAGCCCTTGGTTTCAGCGTATGAAAGGAATTGATAAACAGGATGCTGAATGGGGATTAGCTCTATTTGAGCTGATAAATTATTGTTTAGCAAGATGAATAAAAATAAACAAGCAGATGTCATTCTGAACGAAGTGAAGAATCCAGAGAGTAGTGCTAAATGATTTTTCTTGATTCTTCGCTGCGCTTCAGAATGACAAGGTAAATTTATGTCATCACTTTCCTTTGTCATTCTGAACGAAGTGAAGAATCTCAAAAGCTGTGGAAACAATGATTTGTGAGATTTCTCGCTGTGCTTCAAAATGACATCTTTTAGGACTACCATTCTAAAAAATAATACAAAATTCTCAACGAATGAAGAGAATTTGAAAATAATCTTTCTTTCATTTTTCATTATATATTTTAGCAATTATTTTTTAGAAAACATATAATAAATAAGGTTAATAATCGAAGCAGCAGCGGCAATAGTTGTAGCTATTGTTGCATATTTTTGTAATTCAACACCGGGCGGTAAATCTGGTGGGCGAGGCACATAAATTTCATCGCCGGGTTCGATAATAGCTCTTGAATCAGCTTCAAGCCATACCTTAGTTCTACCTTTTATTATTCTTGCACGGCTTTCAGAAGCACCAACAGCAAAATCACCGGCTTTTTCAATATACCATTCCATATCTTTTCCCGGTTCGTAAACAACGTATCCGGGATTGTTCACCTGTCCGTAAACATAAATATTTGTTGGAACTGAAGGAATAATAACAACATCTCTATCTTCAAGCAGAACGTTATTTTCGTCAGAATTTTGCTCAAAGCATTTAATAAAATCGCAGGAAACAGCATTCTGACGATATATCATATCCATTTTGAAGCGGGCAGTATCTTCCATAGACAAATCGCTATATTGGAAATTCTTGAATATATTATCTTCAATAATACTGCTTTGAGAGGAAGTATTTCTGACAATTGTGCTTAAGCTAAGTGAGGCATCTTCTTGGAAACCGCCGGCAAGAGTAATCACATCTTTTAATCTGGTTTTTCCCGGCTCTATTCTAAAAACTCCCGGCTTCTTTACGCGTCCCATTACTGAAATAGCGGAATGTTGCTTTATATACTGTGGTTTCTCTATTCCGACAACAATATAGTTACCTGCTTGTAGTTCTATATCTTCTCCAATTAGATTCATTGCGGAATCTATTTGTAATTTTTGTTCTTTATTTTCATTGCTATAAAGAATAACATTGTTTAAATCAGCATCGTCACGCAATCCGAAACCAAATTTCAGAAGTAAAGATGCTTTGTCTCCTTTTTGATAAGATGTTATTATTGGTCGGTGAACTGCTCCGCTTATAGCTATTGTTGGTTGATACTCATCTTCGAATGGAACAAAAATATTGTCACTCTCAGAAATATATGGGTCGAACTCAGGGGTATTCATTGCTATTGATTTTTCAATGTCTGCTTTTGATGATTTGCCGTTGCTATGAAGAATTGTAATGTTCCTGTTAACTGTTGAAGGTACTGTTGCTACTCCGCTACCGCTGAAATTTTTCGATAACTCCTTTTGTTTTTCGAGATTATGAGTAATAGAATAAATATATTGAGGAGGTAATTGTTTAGCGCTGGGTTGCATATTTGCAATGTTAATAGCGTTTGATATTCTATAGCTTGAGGGTAATATGTAAGTACCGGGGAAAATTACGTTACCACTTATTGTAACCATAACATTTCTCGGCTTGTAAAGCGAAATCCAACCTTCGTTCTTCGGATTCTTTTGCTTAACTGTTTCTAAAACCAATTGCTTTACCTCAGTAAGTGTTTTGCCAAGTATGTCTAATTCTCCAACTCTTGGAATAAAAATTTTACATTCAGGTGAGACAAAAATATTTTGTTGAGATGGTTCTTCCAATAAATTTTGAAAGAGCAAAACATCACCCGGACCTAATTTATAAAAGTCTGAATATATTATACTGCCAAAAGTAAATCCTTCGGCTTGATTTAATGAATTGGTAGATAAATTAGTTAATGAATTTTCTTTGAACAAGGATTCTGAATCAAATGTAGAGAAACCTTTGGTCTGAGAAATCAAGTTATTTAAGGAGATTAAGTTTAGAGATATTACAATAATTATAAAAAGTATTTTTTTCATATTTTTTTTTAAATAATTTAATCAAGATACAAATTTAACAAACTTAATGCTAATAATCTAATTGATAATGCAAAGTTTTGTAATAAAATTAGTTAATTGAATAACGCAAAAGACGATTTTTGAGGTTTTGAATTGTAATTTTTAATTTTCTTTGTAGCACTTCAGTCATACGATGACAAACAAGTTCATTTCTTTAAAAGTAATCATCTTCGTTTATATTCGCATCTGAATGGACTACTTTGGTTTTTTTAGCATATAAATATTTATTTTGCATATACTTATATAAATCAAAATATAATTGTTTATCTTATGATTTTCTTCTTTTATTGTTAATTCACCAAGAAATATTGTATATACATAAAACAAAGCCCAAAAATCACCTTTTTCCTAAATCATTTATAAGTATTGCTTTATCAAATTCTTCCATAATTTCTTGTTTAAGCACTTCAACAGCACTAATTGGGTCAAGGACCTCATGGCTTTTTATTTGCTCAATAAGAATATCAGAAATGCAAAGCTTAGAGCGGTTTCCTTCATTAGCCCATACTTTAAATCCCATATCAGCAGCGAACCATTCGGCAGTAGATACAATCACTGTTAGTGGTTGCTCTAAGTTGTTGAGATAGTTCATTCCATAATTTTGATTTTCAGCAGAAATGCTGGTTTGATTTGTTGCATTTATAGGTAGTTCGTTGTAATCTAAATGATGGAAGCGAATCACATCACAAATTTGTTTAGGTAAATTCCATTTTTCAGCAAGCCAGGAACCAACATCGCAATGAGTTGATTTAAGGACGATTTTTTCAGCATCAACAAGTGAAAATCTTCTTAATTGTTGTACCTGACGAATTTTTATATATTCTTTCGAGAAATACTGGACAAGCACAAGGATACCAATATCATGCACTAAACCAGCTACAAATGCTTCACCGGCTAAACGATAGCCGTATTTTCTTGCTATAATTCTTGAGCAGGCGCCACAAAAAATTGAATATCTCCAAAAAGCATTAATATCTAAAACCCTTGGATTCACATTTAGCAGCAAGCGTCTGACAAGCATACTCAACACAATTTCTCTAATCGCATTAAGTCCCATAACTACAACAGCTAAATCAACAGTAGCAATGCGGCGTGCAAACCCATAATAAGGAGAATTAGCTACAGCAAGAACACGAGCTGTCAATGCCTGGTCCCTTTCAATTAAACCAGCGAGCGTTGCAGCACTTAAATTCATATTGTCAACAGCTTGCAAAACTTCAGAAATGACAAAAGGAATTGTTGGAAGTTGGTTAAGTGATTCTAATTTCTTTCTAACTGGCGTGCTAAGCATTATCAAACTCTTTTACTTTATGCCTTAACTCTTTTAACACTTGAGTATGAATCTGACAAACCCTGCTTTCAGATATATTTAGAAGCTGTCCAATTTCTTTAAATGTTAGGTTTTCGTAGTAATAAAGCACTATTACATTGCGCTTCGATTCATTTAGGTCTGTCAAATAAGCCGAAATAAAATTTAATCTTTCTTCATTCTCAATATTTGCTACTATATTATCAGGATTAGGGTCTGCCAGTTCTTCAATTATATCATATTCTCCATCAGGAGTCTGGATGATATTAGTTTCATTGAAATACATCGAATTTTTGGCAGCAGCAGCAGCTTCTAAATATGTCTGATATACTTCTTCTGAAACATTTAGTTTTTTTCGTATTTCTTCAATTGATACTTCTCTGCCTTCTTTGCTTCGGAGGTCGTCTCCTGCATTAGTAAATTCCTGCGCCTTTTTCCGAGCTGTTCTTGAGAGCCAGTCTAATTTTCGTAGTTCGTCCTGAATTGTCCCTTTTATTCGGGGAAGTGCATAAGATTCAAACTTTATACCTCGTTCCGGGTCAAATCGTTCTATTGCTTCGTTCAATCCTAATATACCATAATTAATATAATCTCCTTCACTTAAAAGCGTCTTTGAAGGAAGATTCATATTTTGTAAAATATATTTAATTAACCAAATATAGTTAGTAATTAGCTTATTTTTATTCTGCAAATTTGGTTCTTCACTATACCTTTTCCAAAGTGCCAATATTTCTTCTTCATTTTTGGTCATATATTTAATTTAAATCATTTTCTAAAATCATTTTAAGCTATAACTAAACGCTTATACCTTTTCTGAAAAATAACAAAATTATTCTTAATCTTCAAAACATTTTTCAATAAATTCTGCAATTATTTGTTTATTATATCATCTATATCTTTATTTATAATTGATATGATTTCTTTCAATTCTAATATTTGAGAAAATACTTAATAATTTCCTTTTTATATTTATATATCAAATACTTACACAACAATGAAAAATAGTTTTAAAAATAACTTATTTTCAAATATTAATTTAATAATAATTTTGATATTTTTTAAAAAAACTTGAAATATTTATTTATAGATATTGGAAGTTTTCGATTTTTTTAAAATTCAAATATAATTATTGCGTCTTTTTAAAAGAGTGAATATTATTTCATTAGTTTAATTATTAACTCACCTTACGAATTTCCCTCTTGAGAGTAATGTCACGAAGATAAGAAATTAATTATTATGGATAATTGCTTATATTTCAAGTAGCTGTCCATATTTGTAATATCAGAATACAATGATAAAAGATTATCGCGTTTAAATCAAGTATAATACACCTTCCCGTTCCCCTCCTTGTTAGGAGGTGAACGCTAAAACATAGAACTGTTCTTATTCCTCTCCTAATAAGGAGGGGCAGGAGCAGGGCTGATACGTTCTTTGAAATACTCTTTCCAGCCATACGATCAACAAGTTGATAGTATGGCTTTTGGCAATTTCTTACTGCTTTTTTAGAAAATATTTTAAATTTTAATGCTACTTGTAAAATATTTTCACTTAGTCGATAATTCTTTTAATTGAATTTTATATAACTATTTCTATACAAATAAAATACTTAGAACTTATAGCCATACGATCAACAAGTTGATAGTATGGCTATAAAAGAACGTATCAGCCCTGGGGTCAGGAGTTCAAAAGGTAAAGAGTTTATTTTAATCTCCACAAGCAGCGCCAGAACTGCTATTAAAAAAATCAATGAAGATATCCAGCCTATTTTAAACATAAAATAGAAATATTTACCAAATTATCTTATTTTTTTATATTTTAGTAAGATTTTTTAATTAATTAGAATTAATCATTGGAAAATTTTATTTTAATTTGAAAACTATGAAGAAAAACGAACAAGCTAATATTGTATTTATGGGCAGTTCCGAGTTCGGATTGCCAATTCTTGATGCCTTGAATAATGAATTTGGATTAAAATGCGTTGTTACTCTGCCGGACAAGCCGCAGGGACGTGGACTTAAACTTATTCCTACTCCAATAAAAAAATCTGCATTAGAACTGAATTTGCCTGTTCTTCAGCCGGAAAAAATGAAAGATGAAGAGTTTATTGCTCAATTAAAAAGCTATAAGCCGGATATAATCTGCGTTATCGCATTTCGTATTTTGCCCAAAGTAGTATATGAGATTCCGCGTGTTGGAACATTTAACATTCACCCAAGCTTGTTGCCGAAATATCGTGGCGCTGCACCACTGAATTGGACAATACTTAATGGAGATACTGAAACTGCCATTACTTCTTTTTTATTGCAGGATAAGTTAGATGCTGGCGATATAATTTTGCAAAAGAAATATAGCATTCCAGATGGTTGGACTGTTGGTGATTTATACGATTTTATGAGCAAGGAATCAGTAACTTTTGGAATTGATACCTGCAAAAAACTTCTTGCCGGTGATTTCGTTCCTTTGAAGCAAGATGATACTCAAGCAACTCCTGCACCCAAGCTATTTGCAGAAAACAGTGAAATCAACTGGCAGCAAGATTCAAGAACTATTCGCAATTTCATTCACGGTCATTCTCCAAATCCTGGTGCCTGGACTATATTTCAAGGGAAGCGTCTGAAAATTTACAGAGTGGAATACGACGAAAATGGAAATGGCGAAGCTGGTACTTACATTATTGATAAAAACAAATTCCTTGTTCACTGCGAAACTGGCTCAATTTCACTAATTGAATTTCAGCTTCCAGATAAAAAAGCCGTTTCGTTCAAGCAATTTATAAATGGCTACAGAGCAGAAAAAGTAGGGAAGATGGGGGACTTATAAAGAAATTTTTTGTAAATATTTACAATATTTTATTTTAAAATTATTATAATTTAAAGGATTAATTATGGTTACATTTGAATATGCTTTAGATACTGTAATGCAGCTTCCACAAGTTGAACGCGAAGATTTGATTGAAATACTTAAAAGACGACAAATAGATGAATGGAGGCAGGAAACTGCAAATTATTATAATGAATTAAAAGAAGAAATTAAAAAAGGAAATTTAAAATCAATAACTGCTGATGAGGCAATAAAAGAGTTGCATGATTATTTAAAATGAAAATTGTTTATATTGCAAAAGAAAAAGTAAGTTTAAATTTTTTATAAAGGAAATAACAAATGATTAGTTTAACCACAAAAGCATTTTTAGAAGATAGTCAGGTTTTTAATTTCAAAATACCTGATAATATTAAATTGAAATCTGGTGAATACGAAATTGTTGTAGTAATAAATGCAAATCCTGAAAAAAAGCAAACACAAAAACTTACATTTTCAGAGCATACATACGTTTTTGATAATCCAGATACAACTTTAAGCAGGAGTGAGATTTATGGAGATGATGGTAGATAGCAAAGAAGTATTTATAGATACTAATATTCTTGTTTTTTCAAATGTTTCTTTATCACCATATAATAGTAGAGCAAAAGCAAAATTAATTGAATTGGTAGATAATGATTATAAATTATATGTTAGCAATCAAGTAATAAGAGAATATATTGCTGTTTTATCTAAACCAAATACAAACGGAAAAAGAATTGCAGATAGTTCTTTAATTAATGATGTTAATCGTATAAGAAATGAATTTAATGTAATATATGAGAATAATCAAACTTTGGATTATTTACAGATGCTATTAGCTCATTGCCCTACAGGAGGTAAACAAATTCATGATGCAAATATTGTTTCAACAATGCTTGCTTACAGTATTGAATTATTACTAACTCATAATATTGATGATTTTAAAAGATTTAATAAGTTCATTAAAATAATGTCAATTTAGTTTTTTCTTTATTTAATTATCAAAGAATAACATTTTAAAAAACCAAAAGAAAGGAAATAAAATGGCAACTGGTAGAACTATAAGTGCGAGTTTTTTAACTGATTTTGATAAAGTAGTAATTAATTGATTATTAAACTGTTAAAGAGAATCCAAGAGTATATTATGATTTTGCAATCAAAGACATTAGAGAAACTTCGAAAAATAATAAACGAGGAATCAAAATATCGTAGTGGTCCTGAATTAGTATCTTTCTTTAATGATTTAGGATTTAAAGATGTTTATCAGCAGGGTTTTCCTTCAAGATGGTTTTTTACTGATGAAAAATTAAGATATTAAATGGAACTCCTGAAATTGATAAATGTATAAGAAAAGTTTTCGCACCAATAGAATTTGCTGATAGAATAAATGAATTAGATAAATTGATTAATGATTTTAACCTTTTCCTTGAATTTGATGAATGGTTAATTTTAAGAAATGGGAAAAATATTGATATAAAAAAAAACAATTTTAATGAATTTGAAAAGCTAAATATTGAATACTCTGAAAATGATTTTTTATCAATAGAATTTTCTAATATTCCATTAGAAAAATTAGGTTTAGAAACTGTAATAACAGAAGTTCTTAAAAATAGAATTGATGAAATTCATAAATGTTTTATTGCAAAATCATATTTATCAGCAATTATTTTATCTGGCTCTACATTAGAGGGTTTATTATTTGGTATAGCTACAAATAATATGAAACTTTTTAATCAAGCTAATTGTTCTCCAAAACACACAGATGGTAAAGTAAAAAAATTTGCTGATTGGACTCTAAATAGCTTTATTGATGTATCATGTGAAGTTGGTATTATAAAAGAAGACGTAAAAAAGTTTAGTCATGCTTTAAAGGATTTTAGGAATTACATTCATCCTTATGAGCAAATGTGTAGTAAATATTCTCCTGATGAGCATACTGTAAAAATCTGTTTACAAGTACTCAAAGCAGCTATTTATCAAGTAAATAACAGTAATTTAATAAGTATAAAAAATTAATTATAATCAAAATGTACACAAACGAATTTATTAATGAATTAATAACTTGTGAAAAGCAAATAATTGAACCGCCTTCAAAAGACTTCAAAGAAGAAAGAGGGCATTTAAAAAAAACATTTACTCTTAAATCAATTGATGGTAAATTTCAATTTAACGCGTTTATAAGATACAATTCAAAATTCAAAGAGAATTTTTCTGTCGGATTAGATTATAATCCAAAAGAAGAAAAGGGAACAATTTGCTTAATAAGATGCAATGGACCTCATTGTGAAAATATAAATTTTCCTCACCATATTTCTGCCCATATTCATAAAGCTTCAGTTGAAACAATAAATAGTGGACAAAAACCTGAAAGAAATGCAGAAGAAACTAACGAATATGCGACATTAGAAGAAGCTATACAATTTTTTACTAATTTTGTCAATATTACGTCTTCAGATAAGAAAAAATATTTTCCTCTAACTCAGCAAGAATTGGAGTTTAAAAATGAATGACATATTAGAACAAATAAAAATAAATTTCAATAATAGAGTTAGCTTCTGTGAAAAGCGTCCGGGAATTTATCAACTTATTTTACCGCTTTATCACGAAGATGGAGATATGATTGATATTTTTATCGAAGAAAAAAATGGAAGTTTCTATCTCTGCGATTATGGAATGACACTAATGCGATTGTCTTATAGCTACGAAATTGATACTCCGAACAAGGAAGCAATTTTTCAAAAAATACTGTCTGAAAATCTTTTAGAGGAACTTGGTGGAAATATAAGATTTAAAACCAAAATTGAGACAATATTTACAGATATAATGCACGTTTCACAGGCGTTTATGAAAATAGCAAGTATGCGATATTTTAAAAGAGAAGTCATCGAAAGTTTATTCTATGAAATGCTTGATGAGACAATTCAGCAAGACTTAACTGATTATAAACCAATTCCGAATGTTCTTCCCATTCCGGATAGAGACGACCTCGAAGTTGATTATGAATTCAGACCTAATGGCTATCCCATATATTTATTTGCTGTAAAAGATGCTTTAAAAGCAAGATTAGCTACTATTAGTTGTCTTGAATACCAAAAAGCTAATATAAAATTTAGAAGTTTTATTGTTCACGAAGATTTTGATAAACTTCACAGAAAAGACAGAACTAGATTAACAAATGCTTGCGATAAACAATTCACATCGTTAGAAGATTTTAAAATTAATGCAAAGAAATTTTTCGATAGAGAAAAAATGTAACTCTTTAGCAAAGAATATCTTTTTTACTTACAATCTAATATTTCCTTTGTTATTTTTTTTTAATATTTTGAAACTTTTATTTCTCTATTTAGTCCATTATTAAAAATTTCAGAACTCCTTTCTCAATAATGAAAATAAAGGAGTTAGGAGATTTGCCTCGTAAAAAATAATTGAGCAGTTAGCAAATATTATCTTATTAGTTATTGGTCATTCGTCATTGGTCATTAGTTTGTAACTACTAATGACTAATGACGAATAACTAATGACCTATTGGAAATGCTCTTGTTAAAATTTAACTTCTTATAATAAAAAATGCGAAACAACAAACTACGTGGCATCAGGAGTTCTGATACTAAAAATCATTTTACTTTGCATTTCAATTTGTTTTTAGTATTTTTGAACGCTATTAATTTTTTTTCTTTAATCCTTATTATAAATTTTTTTTTAAACAATAAAGTATAAACAAAAAACATTAATAATTAATCATTAATAATTAATCATTAATAAAAATATATGAGAATAGCAATAGTCAATGACTCCCAACTTGAAATAGAAGTATTGAAGAAAATAAGCACATCAACATTGGAGCATAAAATTGCCTGGATTGCAAGGAATGGAGAAGAAGCCGTAAGAAAATGTCGTGAAGACAAACCGGATTTGATTTTAATGAATATGATGATGCCAATTATGGATGGCTTAATCGCCACCAAACAGATAATGAAAGAAAATCCCTGCGCTATTCTTATTGTAACATCATCTTTAAAAGGTAAAGAAGGAATGATTTTTGAAGCAATGGGCTCCGGTGCTATTGACGTTATTAGCACTCCTGTTGTTGGTTTATCACAAAATAATACAAATGACAATGAATTAATAAAAAAAATATCAATTATAAGCAAGTTAATAAACCAAACCAAAGAAGATACAAAACAAGCTACTTTTAAACAAAACGCATTAGCTACCACATCTTTAATTGCTATTGGTTCTTCTACTGGAGGGCCAAAAATTTTAGCAAAAATCCTTTCTGCTCTTCCCAAAGAAATCAATACTTCAATTATAATAATCCAGCATGTTGATTCACAATTCGCAACCGGATTTGTCTCCTGGCTTAACGAACAAACAAAATTAGACGTTGTTATTGCTAAAGAAGGAATGAAGCCGGAACTTAATGTTGTATATGTTGCCGGAACAAATGACCACTTAATCTTAACTCCGGACAGAACATTTAAATATGTTGAAGAACCAAAAAATTATCACTACCGGCCCTCTGTCGATGTTTTTTTCGATAGCATTGCTAGAAACTGGCTAACTAAAGATATTGCAATTCTTTTAACAGGAATGGGTGCTGATGGTGCTAATGGTTTATTAACTTTAAAAAAGATGGGCTGGTATACTATTGCCCAAGACGAAGCGACTTCCATCGTTTATGGTATGCCCAAAGCTGCATTTGAATTAGATGCAGCAATAGAAATTCTTTCAACTGAAAAAATTACAGAAGCAATTATAAGATTTATAAATACAAGGAGAAATTAAAATGGCTGTTGATTTAGCATCTGCACTATCATCTGGATTATCAGATTTTAAAATAAAAGTCCTGTTAGTTGATGACCAGGCAATTGTCGGCGAGCAAGTAAAACGAATGCTTGCTCCGGAAGAAGATATCGAATTCCACTTTTGCCAAGACCCTAGCAAAGCATTGCAAACTGCGATAGAAATATCACCAACTGTTATTTTGCAAGACCTTGTTATGCCGGAAATTGAGGGCTTAACACTTGTAAGGTTCTATAGGAATCACCCTAAACTCAAAGACATTCCAGTAATTGTCTTGTCATCAAAAGAAGAAGCAACAACAAAAGCAGAATCCTTTGCGACCGGCTCTAATGATTATCTGGTTAAACTACCGGACAGAATTGAACTTGTAGCCCGAATACGCTACCATTCAAAAGGTTATATCAATCTTCTTCAAAGAAATGAGGCATTTGCAGCACTTCAGGCAAGTCAGAAAGCTTTAGCACAGGAACTTGCACAAGCAGGAGAATACTGCGTTTCTATTTTGCCAGAGCCATTGAATACTGATTCAATAAAGACGTTTTGGCGTTTTATCCCGTCAATTCAACTCGGCGGCGATATGTTTGGCTACCACTTTATTGATGATGAGCATTTTGCTTTTTATCTGCTTGATGTATGCGGACATGGAGTTGGCTCTGCCCTGCTTGCAGTTTCTGCTATCAACTTTTTAAAAGCCCAAAAAACATCAAGCATTGATTTTAGAAACCCTGTTGAAGTCTTGTCCGGCTTAAATAACACATTCCAAATGGCAGACAATAACCAGCTTTTCTTTACAATGTGGTATGGCGTATTCAATATTAATACAAGAAAATTAAACTACGCAAGTGCTGGTCATCCACCAGCTTTTCTTATTAAAAAAGATGGGAATACCGAGCAGTTAAGTAATGATAATTTTATTATTGGAGGTATGCCTTCGTTCCCATTCACAAGTTCTAACATTCAATTAGATGAATCTTCAACAATTTACGTTTATTCAGACGGTTGTTACGAAATCAGAAAACGAAATGAAGAGATGTGGCAGATTCAGGAATTTTTCGATTTTATTAAACAAAATTCAAATCAAGCAAATACAGAAATTGATGATTTATATAAATTTGTAAAAGAACTTCAAGGAACTGAAATCCTTGATGATGACTTCTCAATGATGAAGATTTGCTTTGAGTAATGAAGTATTCTAATTATTCAATTTTGGATTTTAGCTATCGGCAATAAGCTATTAATCATTAGTTATTAGCTCAACTTTCCTTGTGTTGTAAATTCAGAACTCCTGATGCCTCGTAGTTTGGTATTTCGCAATTAATATAGTTCTGATATTAAAAATAATATAATTTCACAAAATTCCATACATATAACTCCTAGATAAATTTAGGAGTTATTCTAATATTTAGAGTTACTCCATAATTTATTATGGAGATTATTTGTGCAATTGTTTTTTACGAAGCAAATCTCCTAACTCCTTTATTTTCCTTATGGGGGCAGGAGCTCTGAAATTAAAGAGGTGAAAATGAGTATTTTAAAATTAGAAAATGTTAGTAAGGTTTATGAAAGCAACGGCATTGAGGTGAAAGCCCTTTCGAGTATTAATCTTGAAATAATGGAGCAGGATTTTATGGTGATTGCCGGTCCTTCAGGTTCCGGTAAAACTACGCTGCTCAATCTGCTCGGCTCTCTTGATGTTCCAACCGAAGGTAAAGTTCTTTTGAATAATGAAGATTTAAGCAAAAAAAAGAAAAAAGAACTTTCTGAAATTCGACTAAGAAAACTTGGCTTTGTTTTTCAGGCGTATAATCTCATTCCAGTACTTACAGCAATAGAAAATATTGAGTTTTCTATGATGCTAATGAAAATTCCTGACAAAGAAAGAAAGCAAAGAGCTATTGAGCTAATGACTGAATTGAAAATTGATGAACTTGCTGATAAACTGCCCAACCAGATGAGCGGCGGACAACAGCAAAGAGTTGCAGTAGCCCGCGCCATTGTCCATCAACCAATGATAGTACTTGCTGATGAACCAACTGCTAATCTTGATTCAAAAACCGGTGCTTCTTTACTTGATTTAATGCAAAAATTAAATTCTGATAAAAAAATCACTTTTATCTTTTCTTCTCACGATAAGCAAGTAATGGAAAGAGCAGAGCGGCTTGTCTTATTAAAAGATGGAATGATTAGTAATTACAGAACTCCTGATGTCTCGTAATTACAGAACTCCTGACACAATAAAGAAAATAAAGGAGTTAGCTGATTTACCTCGCACCGAACAATTGCGCAAATTACCCAGAAAAGGTGTCATTTCGAAACGAAGTGAGAAATCTCAAACTCTGTGGTAGCAATGAATTGTGAGATTCCTCACTTCGTTTACCAATGACATCACTATTTTTTACTCCCAAAACTTTACGAAAGGTTAAGAAACTTTCGCAAAGTAATAAGATTAGTACTTTTGTAAAGTTTCTTAACTTTGCAAAAGTTAAAAATCTAAACTTTCGAAACCTTACCAATGACATCTTTACTTTTACCCTACAAAACTTTACGAAAGGTTAAGAAACTTTCGCAAAGTGCAAGAAAAAGCAACGTAGTTGCTTCCTGTTTGTAGAAAAAGTATTTTAAGTTTGCAAAACTCCGTAGGAGTGTTCTGTTTGTAGTAAAGATAGGTCGCAACTACGTTGCTTTTCTTTCTTTTCATCATTATTTCTACAAACCGGACACTCCTACGGAGTTGAAATAAAAAAAATCTCTTTCTACAGTAAGTTCAAATGCTTTTAACTTATTTTAAACTTTCGTAAAGTAAGAAAAGTAAAACTTTTGTAAAGTTTCTTAACTTTGCAAAAGTTAAAAATCTAAACTTTCTAAACCTTACCAATGACATCGCTACTTTTGTCCCACAAAACTTTACGAAAGGTTAAGAAA
>CAZCLJ010000015.1:22467-32112 GCA_964499465.1 uncultured Hyphomicrobiales bacterium | reverse complement strand
TAAGAAAGAACACACCCCTTTGTCCCCTCTCAAGAGGGGAATAAGAATTGTGGTATAAAATATAAGAACGTATCAGCCCTACCCCCCTTTTTCAAAGGGGGGAATCATTAAGAAAATTCTTGTCCCCCCTTTGAAAAAGGGGGGTAGGGGGGATTTTGACTTTCTATTTTCATAAGTCCTTATTAAATAATGTCATCTCCATTTAAATAAAGGTCTTACTTTATCGTGGGGTTCAGAACAAAAAAACCATTAACAATTAATAATTAACAATTAATAATTAATATTCATTTCTTCAAATCTCTTAATCATATCTTCAAGAGAATGAACGCCGATATTTCCTTTCAAATGCTCGCGAACGGAAACAGTTCCTTCTTCTTCTTCCTTTTGTCCAACAACGAATGCGAACGGTATTTTCTGTTGTTCGGATTCTGCAATTTTTCTGTTGACTTTTTCGCTTCTTAAATCAAGTTCTGCTCTGAATCCAAGTTCTTTTAACTTATTATATACTTTATTTGCATATTCGTATTGATTTTCACCGATTGGAAGCACGCTAACCTGAACAGGTGCAATCCAGAACGGGAAGTTACCGGCATAATGCTCAATTAATATAGAAAGGAAACGTTCCATAGAACCGAAAGGAGCGCGGTGAATGATTACAGGGACGTGCTTTTGATTATCTGCACCGATGTATTCCAAACCGAAGCGTTCCGGCATAACGTAATCTACCTGAACAGTTCCGAGCTGCCATTTTCTGCCAATAGCATCGCGGACAATAAAGTCAATTTTTGGACCATAAAAAGATGCTTCACCCAGTCCGATAAAGTATTCGAGATTGATTTCGTCTGCAACTTCTTTTAATATTTTTTGAGCAAGCTCCCATTGTTCCATTTTACCAGCGTATTTCCCTTCGCTATCGTCACGGAAAGAAAGACGCGTTGTTACTGGCATATTGAAGGTCTTGAAAACTAATTGGGTTAGCTCGACAGTGTTTTTTATTTCGTCTTTGAGCTGCTCCTGAGTGCAATAAATGTGAGCATCATCTTGAGTAAAACCGCGAACGCGTGATAGACCGCTAAGCTCACCTGATTGCTCGTAACGATATACCGTTCCGAATTCAGCAAGGCGAATTGGCAAATCTTTATAAGAGCGTGGCTTTGATGAATAAATCTGATGATGGTGTGGGCAGTTCATTGGTTTTAAAAGGTATTCTTCATCTTCCACTTTAATCGGGTCGAACTGGGAATCTGCATAATAAGGATAATGTCCGGAAGTTCTGTATAGATTCAAATTGCCAATGTGTGGAGTAATAACTTCAACGTAACCGCGCTTCAACAATTCTTCTTTAATAAAGTTTTCTAATTTTCTGCGAATGAAAGCACCTTTTGGTAACCAAACGGGAAGCCCGGCACCAATAGCTGGAGTTATCATAAAGAGTTCAAGTTCCTTGCCTAATTTCCTGTGGTCGCGCTTTTCGGCTTCTTCCATTAAGGTAATGTAATCGTCAAGCATTTTCTTTTTTGGGAAGGAAATGCCATAGATGCGTGTCATCATATTTCTTTTTGAATCGCCACGCCAGTAAGCACCAGCAACAGACATCAATTTGAAATATTTAATCATTGAAGTATTTGGAAGGTGAGTTCCGCGGCATAAATCTACGAAATCGCCTTGCTTATAAAATGAAATTTCTTCACCTTGCAAGCCGTCTAAAAGCTCTAATTTATAATTATCACCAACTTTTTTGAAATGCTCAACTGCTTCCTCCCAGGAAAGTTCAATACGGTTATAATCGGATTTTTCGTCAGAAAGTTCCTTCATCTTTGCTTCGATTTTTGGAAGGTCGTCCAGCCCGATTTTTTGTTCGTTTGGTAATTCTATGTCATAATAAAAGCCATTTTCAATAGAGGGACCAATGCCGAATTTTGTTCCGGGATAAAGTTTTTCTATTGCAGCAGCCATAAGATGAGCAGAAGAATGCCAAAACACTGCTTTTCCTTCTTCATCTTCAAATGTCAAAATTCGTATTGGAGCATCTGTATTTATAGGTGTAGAAAGGTCTTGCTTCTTTTCATTAACTATTATTCCGACAGCTTCTTTTGCGAGCCGTTCGGAGATTGATTTCGCTATTTCGTATCCGCTTATTCCCTGAGGATATTCTCTAATGTCGCCGTTTGGCATTGTAATTTTCATTGTATTCATTTTCATAATTCAACATATTGAAACTACAAAATTAATAAAATTAGTTTTCATAAATACATTATATCTTAATAAAAATAAAATAGGTAAAAAATATTTAGTTAAATTTAAATAAATATTCTTATTTTGTAAATTGGAAATATTGAAAACTTATTTATTATTCAATTGCTGAATAATGTAAGATGCCAGACGCCGTTTAAAGTGCCGACAGCTTAGCAGAACATAGCTTTAAACACTATGAAAAACTTGTATAATAAAAAGGACATTATCATTTAAAATAGATACATCTCTCAAAAATATTTAAAATTGCTTTAATCGGTGGTCGGTTATCGGTATTCAGTTGTCGGTGGTCGGTTATTGGTTTATGGTTTATAGTTTATGGTTTATAGTTTATGGTTTATGGTTTATGGTTTATGGTTATTAGGTTATTAGGTTATTAGGTTATTGGTTATTAGGTTATTAGGTTATTAGGTTATTAGGTTATTGGTTATTGAGTTATTAGGTTATTAGGTTATTAGGTTGTTGGTAAAAATACTAATAACTAATGACTAATGACAAATAACTAATGACAAATAACTATAAACCATAAACCAATAACCATTAACCATAAACTATAAACCAATAACCGATATCTACACAAAATAAATATTTTTTAAAATTTAAAAGGATTAATTTATGAAAAAAAATCTTATTTCACTTATCATAGCTTTTGTGCTATGTTTTTCAGTAAACGCATTTTCGCAAACAGCTACGCCTCCCGCAAATGGCGATGGCACGACAGCAAATCCCTATCAGATTGCAAATTTAGAAAATCTGTATTGGATTGCAGCGGACACTTTGAATTGGGACAAGCACTATATACAAACGGCTGACATAAACGCAGCAGAAACATATACTTGGTTTAGTGGTGCGGGCTGGACTCCAATTGGAAATAATACTATTAAATTTACCGGTTCTTATAATGGTCAAAATTTTACAATTGACAGCTTGAGGGTAAATAGACCGACAAGCACTCGTCAGGGTTTGTTTGGACAATCCTCGAATTCAATAATTAGAAATTTAAACTTGACAAATGCTAATATTCAAGGAGGGCAATATACAGGCGCTCTTATTGGAATAGCAGCCAACACAAAAATTGAAAGAGTAAATACATCTGGAAATATTGCATCTACAAATGTAGATATTGGAGGACTTGTTGGATTAGCTGCAAGTACAGGAATTCCTGATGGGAATTCGAAAATAAATTACTGTTCTTTCGTTGGTAATGTAAATGGAGGAAACCGAACTGGCGGATTGGCTGGTTTTGTTTGTGAGGGTACAGAAATAAGGCATAGTGCATCAAGTGGTACAGTTACTGGTGCAAGTAATACAGGTGGTCTGGTTGGAATATTAGGATACTATTACAATAGTGTAGCATATTGGGGCTATATTTTTGATTGTTATAGCCATTCATCAGTTAGTGGAACAAGTAATGTAGGCGGTTTAGTTGGTAGTAATGAGCGTGGCTGGGCATTACGTTCATATAGTACCGGTAGTGTAAGCGGCTCAAGTTCTGTTGGTGGCTTCATTGGATATTTTAACACAGGAACCGTAAACTACTGCTACTGGGACACCCAAACTTCAGGTAAAACTTCAAGCGCTGGCGGCAGTGGCGTTGTTGGCAGAACTACTGCACAGATGAAGCAGCAGGCAACTTTCCCGCAGTTTAATTTTTCAACAATGTGGGAAATCGAAGAAGGTGTAAGTTATCCAACATTTCAAGATATTTCGGACTATGACTTCACTCCTCCTCAATTAGTGGATTTATCTACTTTAGACGGCGATGGCACTGCAAGTAATCCGTATATAATAACAAATGCCGATGAATTGCACTCTATTCGTCAAAACTTAACAGCTCACTATAAGCTGGGTAATGATATTGACTTATCCAACTCACTTGTGTGGAATTACGGTGCCGGCTGGGAAGCAATAGGGACATCAGCGGCTGATTCTACAAAATTCAGCGGTTCTTTAGACGGAAATAACAAAACTATAAGTGGGCTGCATATAAACAGACCGGCAAGCAGTTATCAGGGTTTATTTGGAGCATTACTAAATGCAAATATATCAAATTTGGGAATTGAAGGTTTTAGAATTCACTCAGGAGAGTACTCCGGCTCATTGTCTGGTCACGCAAGTTTCTCAGCTGTTGATAAAATTAATGTAAGCGGGGATATAATTGCTAACAAATGGAATACAGGTGGAATAATTGGTGTTTCAGGTTCAAGCGATTTATCTAATCTTTCAGCAATTGTGAAAGTATATGGTGGCGAACCATATCAAAATGGTGGTATATTAGGAGTTATGTCAGGTAGTACAACAAAAAGTGCAACCATAAAGAATTCTTATATCATAGGAACTGTTGTTGCAATTGGCTCAGCAGGAGGTATAGTTGGCTCCTTAGGGGATTATTCTTTAATATCAGATTGTTATAGCACCGCTTCTGTAACAAGTTCTAATAACACCGGAGGTGTTGTCGGTTGGATGGGCGGTGGAACAGTTCAACGTTCTTACAGCACAGGAGCAGTAAGCAGTTCAGGTAGTTACGTAGGTGGATTTTTAGGTCGACTTGTTGCTGGGACACTAAACTACTGTTACTGGGATACCGAGACTTCGGGCAGAACAACGAGTGCCGGTGGCAGTGGCGTTGTTGGCAGGACTACTGCACAGATGAAAACAAGAAGCAATTATGATATAAGCTGGAATTTCAATACTGTTTGGGCAATGGATACTTTAGTCAATGACGGCTATCCATATCTGGATGTAAGAACTGTCCCCGTAACAGTCGGTATTGAGCCATTGGACACAAACGGAAACGGATACAGAAACATATACATTTTTGAGCATTTAGTATGGGTAAGCCAAAATGACAGCTCTTGGGCTTGGAACTTTGAACTTGATTGCAATATAAATGCTTCGGCTACTTATTATTGGGATTCTCAAATTGGTTTTTCACCAATTGGAAACAATACTACCAAATTTACAGGCAAATTCGATGGCAATGGTTTTACTATTGATAGTTTGTATATATTCAGAAGAAGCCAAAGCTATGTCGGAATGTTCGGTTATGTGCAGGGCAGCGGCACAGAAATCAGGGACTTAAATCTGACAAATACCGATATTACCGGTGGACAATATTCCGGGACGCTTGCCGGCAGATTAGACAACGGCATAATTGATAATATCTCTTTGAGCAATGCAAAGGTATTTTCCACAAGCACTTATATTGGTGGTTTGGTTAGTTATTTATCATCTGCTACTGCCAGCAATATAACAATGGAAGGTATTAATTTAAAAGGAGGACAATACGCAGGAGGTCTGGTTGGCTATTCAAACAACAGCAACATAGAAAGAGCAAATGTAACTGGGAATATTGTCTCAACAAGCAGTGATATTGGTGGCATTACCGGATATATGCTTGGTGGCACATTGCATTATTGTTCTTTTGATGGTGATGTATATGGAACTGATAGAACAGGCGGTATAGCAGGTTATATCAGAAATAGCACGACAATTAGACATAGTAATTCAATAGGTACTGTAACAGGAACAAACAATACCGGTGGTTTAGTTGGACAGGCCGGAAGCTATTCTTTTAACGAAGGATCAACTTGGGGTTATATTTTTGATTGTTATAGTCATTCAGTAGTTAGTGGAACAAGTACTGTCGGTGGTTTTGCCGGATATACTATGCGTGGCTGGGCTATACGTTCATATAGCACCGGTAATGTTAGCGGCAATAGTACCGTTGGTGGTTTTATTGGTTCACACGGAGGAAACGGAGGAATTGTAAGCTATTGCTACTGGGATACAACAAGTTCCGGTTTGGCAACAAGCTCCGGCGGTGCTGGTGTAATGGGCAGAAACACAGAACAAATGAAATCTGCTTCTAATTACCCGATGTATAACTTTGAATACCTTTGGCAGATTGTAGATGATAATTACCCTGAGTTTCAAAATTTAAACGATTACACATTCAAACCGGAATTAGTTGATTTATCAACTTTGGAAGGTGATGGAACAGCAGATAATCCATATATTATTACAAATGCTAATGAACTGAATTCAATGAGGCAAAATTTAACTGCTCATTATAAACTTGGAAACGATATAGATTTGGCTACTTCAATTGTATGGAATTATGGAGCTGGATTTACACCTATTGGCTGGTCAACAGTTGATTCTCTGAAATTTAGAGGTTCTTTTGATGGTGATGGTCATAAAATTATCGGTTTGCATAACAACAGACCATCAAATTCATATATTGGTTTGTTTGGATATGCACAAAATGCAGTAATCCGCAATTTTGACTTGGAAAATGCTCAGATACAAGGGAATCAATACACAGGAGCAGTAGCAGGTTATTCAAATTATAGTAGTATTGAAAAAATTAACATTACTGGAAAAGCCGTCTCATCAAGTAGTGATATTGGTGGCATTGCCGGATATATGTATGGCGGCACATTGCATTATTGTTCTTTTGATGGTGATGTATATGGTACTGAAAGAACAGGCGGTATAGCAGGTTATATCAGAAATAGCACAACAATTAGACATAGTAATTCAATAGGTACTGTAACAGGAACAAGCAATACCGGTGGTTTAGTTGGACAGGTCGGGAGCTATTCTTTTAACGAAGGATCAACTTGGGGCTATATTTTTGATTGTTATAGTCATTCAGTAGTTAGTGGAACAAGTACTGTCGGTGGTTTTGCCGGATATACTATGCGTGGCTGGGCTATACGTTCATATAGCACCGGTAATGTTAGCGGCAATAGTACCGTTGGTGGTTTTATTGGTTCACACGGAGGAAACGGAGGAATTGTAAGCTATTGCTACTGGGATACAACAAGTTCCGGTTTGGCAACAAGCTCCGGCGGTGCTGGTGTAATGGGCAGAAACACAGAACAAATGAAATCTGCTTCTAATTACCCGATGTATAACTTTGAATACCTTTGGCAGATTGTAGATGATAATTACCCTGAGTTTCAAAATTTAAACGATTACACATTCAAACCGGAATTAGTTGATTTATCAACTTTGGAAGGTGATGGAACAGCAGATAATCCATATATTATTACAAATGCTAATGAACTGAATTCAATGAGGCAAAATTTAACTGCTCATTATAAACTTGGAAATGATATAGATTTGAGTAATTCATTAGTTTGGAATTATGGTAGAGGATGGGCGAGAATTGGTTATCAAACAAATGATTCAACTAAATTTAGAGGCACATTTGACGGGCAAGGGTTTAGTATAATTGGAGCACAAATAAATTATTTTAATAATACCAGAGAAGGATTTTTTGGGGATGCAATAGATGCTACAATTCGCAATTTTAATTTAGAAAATGCAAATATTAGTGGCAGCCAATACACAGGAGCAGTGGTTGGTTATGCAAGTAACTGCAATTTAGAAAAAATAAATGTAACAGGCAAAGTCGTCTCAACAAGTAGTGATATTGGTGGCATTGCAGGTTATATGTATGGCGGCACATTGCATTATTGTTCTTTTGATGGTGATGTATATGGAACTGATAAAACAGGCGGTATAGCAGGTTATATCAGAGAGCATGCTGAGATTAGAACTACTTATTCTAAGGGAACAGTTACAGGAACAGGCACTATTGGTGGTTTAGTTGGTCAGTCTGGTTATAGAGATTCTTACTACGGTGTCTATTCTTATGGCTTAATTTATGATAGTTATAGCCACTCACAAGTAAATGGAACAAACTATTTAGGCGGATTTGTTGGAAACAACAGTTGTGGCTGGGCTGTTCGTTCTTACAGCACAGGATCAGTAATCGGGACAGGAAGCAGTATTGGTGGTTTTATAGGTACACATTATTACGGCACTGTTAACTACTGCTACTGGGACACAACAAGTTCCGGTAGAACTACAAGCGCCGGAGGTACAGGTGTAATGGGTAGAAATACAGCACAGATGAAATCAATAGCTAATTACCCTCAATTAAATTTTGATTATTTGTGGAAGATTGATGGAGATGATTACCCAGAATTTCAGGATTTATCAATATATGATTTTACACCTTTTCAGTTAGTTGATCTATCAACTTTGGAAGGAGAAGGAACAGCAGATAATCCATACATTATTACTAATATTAATGAGTTGCATTCAATTAAGAATAATTTGACTGCTCATTATAAATTAGGTTGTGATATTGACTTTACTAGTTCAATCGTAAAAAGTTGGGGGCGTGGTTTTTGGCCAATTGGTTCATCAACAGTTGATTCGTTAAAGTTCCGAGGTTCATTTGATGGTGATGGTTATAAAATAATCGGTTTACATATTAACAGACCAACTAACACATATCAAGGTTTGTTCGGTTATGCGCAAAATGCTATAATCCGTAATTTCAATTTGGAAAATGCACATATTGCAGCAGGTCAATATACTGGTGTAGTTACAGGATATTCAAACAATAGCAATATTGAAAAAATTAACATTACTGGAAAAGTTGTCTCAACAAGCAGTGATATTGGTGGTATTGCAGGTTATATGTATGGCGGCACATTGCATTATTGCTCAATTGATGGTTATGTATATGGTGCTGACAGAACAGGTGGCATAGCAGGATATATTAGGGAAAGTGCTGAAATTAGAACTACATATTCTAACGGTACTGTAACAGGAACAAGTAATATCGGTGGTTTAGTTGGTCAGTCTGGTTATAGAGATTCTTATTACGGTATCTATTCTTATGGTTATATTTATGATAGTTATAGCCACTCACAAGTAAATGGAACAAACTATTTAGGCGGATTTGTTGGAAACAACAGTTGTGGCTGGGCTGTTCGTTCTTACAGCACAGGATCAGTAATCGGGACAGGAAGCAGTATTGGTGGTTTTATAGGTACACATTATTACGGCACTGTTAACTACTGCTACTGGGACACAACAAGTTCCGGTAGAACTACAAGCGCCGGAGGTACAGGTGTAATGGGCAGAAACACAGAACAAATGACTTATCCTTACGATGCAAATACTTATGTTACTTTCAATATGGATTCAATTTGGAAAGCAGACGAAATTTATTATATGAACAACGGCTATCCTTACCTTGCATGGCAGCAGCCCAAACCACTTTCTGCACCGTTGCTTGTTTCTCCTGAAAATAACACTTACGACATTCTTTTGACTCCTCTCTTTGTTTGGGAACCTGTCAATTTTGCAAGTTCTTACACTTTGCAGATTTCAACTGACATTGATTTTGAAACATTGATATACGACCTTGAGTTAAGCGATACTACTTTTAACGAAACAGAGCTTGAATACTTCACTCAATATTTTTGGCGTGTTAAAGCAAATAATATTTTAGTGGAAAGCGACTGGAGTGAAGTTTGGAACTTCACAACAGAGCAGATGCCACTCGTAGCTCCAGTGCTTGCA
>CAZCLJ010000015.1:0-22367 GCA_964499465.1 uncultured Hyphomicrobiales bacterium | reverse complement strand
AAGCATTACGCAACGAAGAAGAAAGCGACTGGTCTGAAGTTTGGAACTTCACAACAGAGCAGATGCCACTCGTAGCTCCAGTGCTTGCAGCTCCGGAAAATAATGCCGAAAATATACAGGTTCCGATTACTGCGGTCAGTTGGAATGCAGTCCAAACCGCTACAGGTTACGAATTGGAAGTTTCAACAAATCAGGATTTTGAAACAATATTCTTTACAACAACTACAGATTTGCTATTTCAGCAAATATTCAATTTAACATACAATACACAATATTTCTGGCGAGTAAAAGCATTACGCAACGAAGAAGAAAGCGACTGGTCTGAAGTTTGGAACTTCACAACTATAGATGAAGAAAATCCATTGACTGCTCCTGTTTTAGTAACTCCATTCAACAATGCTGTTAATTTGCAATTACCGGTTCAATTTGTTTGGAATCTAGTCCAAAACGCAACAACATACAATATGCAAATAGCAACTGATGCTGATTTTGAAAATATTATAGTTGATGATACTGAAATAACAGACACTTCAAATCAGGCAACCGATTTAATAATGAACACTACATATTACTGGCGGGTAAAAGCTGTGAATAACGAAGATGAAAGTTCCTGGAGTGAAGTTTGGAGTTTTGCAACAGGTTGGTTTGTAGCTCAGGCGCCTGCTTATTATTCAGCAGGACCAAACCTAAATGTAGCAAGAGTAGGCCATAAAGCAATTGGATTACCAGATGGCAGATTCATCTTATTTGGTGGTCATGGAAATGGTTTCATTCCATTAAATACTGCTGAAATATGGACGCCCTCGAATCCGAACATCTTTTCTTCTATTGTGATGAACAACACAAGAGATTTTTCAGCTTTAGTAAAACTTAACGATGGACGCTATTTGTTGGCAGGCAGTGCTTACAGTTCTGGTGTTCCGGCTTATTCACATTCAGAGATTTATAATCCCGAAAACAATACATTTACTACTGTTGGAAATATGACTAGAACAAGGATGACTTCAAGTGGCATTGCTTTAACAAATGATAATGTCCTGATTGCTGGTGCCTGGTATCAAAGTAACTCAGCAATCTATGGAGATTTATTTGATATTTCCAACCAGACATATTCTTCTGTAGGACCTTTATCTTCCGGCAGGTCATATCCTGTTGTTATGCCCACTAACGACGGAAATGCAATGGTGTTTGGTGGAAGTGGTGTTAATGGCGGTGCATTAGAAAATCCTACTGTTGAAGAATATAATTCTAATACAGGAACATTTACAACAATCAGGAACAGCTTGTTTGAAGATGAAACAGGATGGTCAACAAGTAGTTACGGGAACAGAAGTAATTTTGAACAGCTTATGCCAGATGGAAGATATTTATGGCTGGCTGGTAAAACGGTTAACAATGTTACTTATCGTAGATTATTTACATTTAATCCTGAAACGAAGGAAATAGAAGAATTTATTACAAACCCACCGCTTCCGGTGCATTCAGTATTAGCTGTTTCTGCCCAACCGGTTATTGATAGAATTAGAAACACAGCACATTTTATTGTAAGAACTTCAACAAATTCAAATGAACCACCTACAATTAAAGTGTTAAGTTTAAATCTTGAAACAGCTGAACTTGTATTATCTTCAAACTCTTATGAGTTCAATTATTACGAACCATTCCAGACTATAGTAGTTCTTGCTGATGGACGACTGTTCCTTACTGGAGGCAGTGCTAACAATACTAATTTCAGTTTGGTAAATAATACTTTATTTATTACTCCTCCACTTTTTGAAAATAATGAACAGCAAATAAGTTTAAATCAGGGCTGGAATATAATTTCAAGTTATATTAATCCGGGCGAACCATTTATGCCTACTTTATTTTCAAACATCTCAAATGATGTGAAAATTGTGAAAAATGGTGCCGGCGAAATGTATGACCCTGCTTTTAATATTAATTCAATTGGAAGCTGGAATATTGATCAGGGCTATCAAACTAATATGATTAACAGCAATATCCTGACTATTTCAGGTAATGAAATTATTCCTGAAGAAACCCCAATAAATCTTGGTAATAGCTGGAATCTAATTTCATATTTGCGAAAAAGTGCTATGAATCCGGCTGTTGCACTCGGAAGTGTTGAAAACTCCATACTTCTTTGCAAAAATAATGAAGGTGGTATTTATTATCCTTCTTTTGGTATAAATACTCTTGGCAATATGCTTCCCGGTCAGGGCTACTGGCTATATATGAATGATATTGCTGAGCTTCTTTATCCAGCCAACAATTCGCAGAAAGCAATAGCAGGCGATATAATTACTCCCCTTGCAAAACAGCTTATTCCTCAATTCAAAAACACTGGAAATAATGCTACTTTGATACTTCAATTAGATAAAATCGAAAATGGATGCGAAGTTGGTGTGTATAATATGAAAGACGAATTAATAGGTTCCGGTGCGGTTCATAATGGGGTTGCTGCTGTTACAATCTGGGGAAATGATGATGCAACTGCTAATATTGACGGCGCAACAGACAATGAAATATTGACAGTGAAACTATTGAATAACAACAATTTACAAAATGTATCACTCTATAGTATAAAAGAAATAACAAAAAATACAGAACAGGATATTTTATTTTTCACCACAAACACAATATATTTAGCAAAAGCAACGGTGCAAAACAATGCTGAGCTTACATTCAGTATAAGCAGCTTGCCAAATCCTGCTTCCACATTTGCTACCTTTGAATATTGCATTGCAAACGAAGGTGAAGCAGTCATTGAAATTTACACTTTGACAGGAGAATTAGTTGCTAACATTCCAAATAGCAGCTACACTACAGGAATACACAGAGTAAATTTTGATGTTAGCAATTTAGCAAGCGGCGTTTATAATGTTGTATTGCGTTTAGGGAATCAGCGTGCAATGACGTTGATGGTGATTGAGAAGTAAGGAAAAAGATGGACTCCACCTCCAAAGCGATTAAATTTTGCAAACTTATAATATAATCCCTTTTCAAGTTATCCGATGACTCGCAGTCATCGGATGACTGTTTCTTTCAATTCGGGATAAATCGGTTTCGCTGTTTGAATTTTCTACAATAATCTAATCCCTTGCGGGATAGAAGAAAAGAATAAAAGATGTGCCACACTTTCTAAGTGTGGCACATCTATGCGATTGTTTGATTTTCAAAAGAAAAAAGATGGACTCCACCTCCAAAGCGTGGAGTCCATCTGAAGAACTATCCCGCAAGGGATTGCATTATTGTAGAAAATGTTTCCTGTTCCCAATATTATCCCGCCAGGGATTAAATTTTGCTAACAAATAATCAAATCCCTGTCTGGATAAATCGGTTTCGCTGTTTGATTTTTCTACAATAATCTAATCCCTGGCGGAATAGAAGAAAAAATTTACCTTCCCAAATGCAATTCTTTAAGTCATACTATCAACAAGTTGATAGCATGACAATAAGATGTTATGCGAGCATTTATAGAAGATAGTATGACTAAAAGAAGAGAAATAAGCTAATAAGGTTAATTATTCTTTGTTACTTATTTTCTACTAAGGTTAAAAAGAAAAATAAGGTTTCTTTTAAAAACCATAAAACCTTATTTCAATAATAAACCTTAGTAGAAAAAAGAAAAACCGATTTTAAAACCTTATTAGCTTATTAAAAGAGATTTTCCAGTCTTATGAGCAACAAGCAAGCTGATAGTATGACAAGAAGAAGTCATGCTATCATTTCCCAATGTTCATATGACAGAAAGAAATAGCAACGTAGTTGCGTTATCGTAATAGAAACGAAAACGCACAATTGAAAGAATCTCGTAGAGATGATATCACTCCTACGGAGTTCATTCGTTCTTTGTTTTTATTTGCTATTAAGATAACACATCTGCGATGTTATTTTCTTTCTTAATCATCTTCATCATATAAATCACAAAAATCACAGTTCAAGGACAAAAAATTTCCAAAAAATTAAAATTTCTTGCTTTGAATTGTAAAATTTCTTAATTTAACATCGCATTTTGACATTATTAGTTTAATTATATATAAAATAAAGGGATTATCCCTTTTGCGTGTTACTGTAATAGTGCTTTTGAAGTCGAAATATTAGCTTTTTAATATGAAAAATGAGCAATAAGATGAGAGGAAAGTTCAACTGGCAGAGAGAAATGAGTTTCTGGCGGAGAGAAATGAGCTTCTGGCGGAGAGAAATGAGCTTCTGGCGGAGAGAAATGAGCTTCTGGCGGAGAGAAATGAGTTTCTGGCAGAAAGAAATGAGCTTCTGGCGGAGAGAAATGAGCTTCTGGCAGAGAGAAATGAGTTTCTGGCAGAAAGAAATGAGTTTCTGGCGGAGAGAAATGAGTTTCTGGCGGAGAGAAATGAGCTTCTGGCAGAGAGAAATCATCATCTATATTGTTAGAAATACAAAAAACTGATTATTTTTATCATATTACTTACATAAATTCTTATTAATTAATGTTGTTTAAATAATAATTGGAGCTAAAACCTATGGCTACTAATCAAGAAAAGAGAAATTATACTCTTACTGATGCAGAACTTTGTATGGCTGTATCAAATCTTTGCAATACTTTGACCAGAGATGTTGCTGATTTAGGTCCTTTTGGTATTTCTGAAGCCAAAATCACCTCTCTTAAAACTCTTGGCGATGCTTTTGAAGTATTTCCTTCCGATGTTGTTCTTACTGCTTATGTTACTGGCGCCGTTGAAGCTAAAAATCAAAAAGTTGAGGAGGTGAAGGAAACTATACGCAATATGGTAATTCGTTGTGAAACAAAATGGGGCAATAGTTCCTGGCAGGAAAAGTCTCTTGGCGTTGCAGGAATGAACAACTTATCTGATGATTTGCTTTTGGTTCTGTCTCGCAGAGTGCAAACTCAAATGAACGAGTATCTTACAGACCTTGCCGATACTGGACTTACTGAACAAATACTTGACGATTTCAGAGATTTGAACGAAGAGTTTGAAGATGCATTAAACGATGTAAAATATAAAATTACTGACAGAGACAGGAAAACCCGCGAGCGTATTATGAAAGGCAACGAACTTTACAAACTTTATGCAGCTTACAGTGATATAGGAAAGCGTGCTTTTACGAAAACCGATTCTGCCCGCTACAACGATTATATCATCTATCAAAAAGAAGCTGGTGGTTTGTCTGTCCCTGCCAACTTCAGATATGATTTTATCGGCAAAACTTTCTGGTGGGATGTTGTAAATCACGCCACAAGTTACCAGTTGGAAAAGAAAGAAGGCGAGGGATATACGGAGATTTATGCTGGAAGCGAAACGAGTTTCCATTATGTCCCAGCTGATGGACAGGGATTTTATCGCGTTAGAGCCCGTAATATGAACGGGTTTGGTCCAGCGACCGAAGACCTTGAGCAGTGGTATTATGCCGTGCTTCCTCCGGCTTCCAATTTGCAAATCAGTGACACCGAAATTGAGCCGGGCAAATACAATTTAACATGGAATGCCGTTCCCACTGCAACGGAATACAGCATTTACCGTTCAGTAGTAGAAAACGGACAGCCAGCAGGCGACTTTTCTCTTCAGGGCAAAACCGCAGAATCAAATTTCGTTATTAGTGTTGAAAGTGGAAAGAGAAATTATTTTCGCGTCAATACGAAGAACCAAACGCAGTATGCGTTGCCCAGCGAGCCGATTTGGAAAGAAATTTAAATAATTGTTAATTGTTGTTATTGGTTTATGGTTTATGGTTTATGGTTTATGGTTATTGGGTTATTGGGTTATTGGGTTATTGGGTTATTGGGTTATTGGGTTATTGGTTATTGGGTTATTGAGTTATTGAGTTATTGAGTTATTGGATTATTGAGTTATTGGATTATTAGGTTATTGGGTTATTAAGTTATTAGGTTATTAGGTGATTGAGTTATTAGGTCATTAGTCATTGGTTATTGGATGTTCGTAAAAATACTAATGACTAATGACCAATAACTAATGACTAAAAAACCAAGGAACCGTAAACCATAAACCATAAACCATTAACAATTAATAATTAACCATAAACCGATAGCTGTTAGCTAATAGCTGATAGCCAACAGCGACACATTTTAAAAAAAATATTTTTCAATTTTTAGGACAAATTAATGAAAAAAAATCTTATTTCACTTATCATAGCTTTTGTGCTATGTTTTTCGGTTAACGCATTTTCGCAAACCTGCCAGTGGGCAGAAAGAATTTCCGGAACTGGCAACGATGGAGCTAAATCTTCAGTCATTGATAATGTTGGCAATATTTATGTAACAGGCCAGTTTGATTCACCAACAATAAATTTTAACAATGGAATTTCTTTAACCAATTCAGGCGAATCCGATGCTTATATTGCAAAGTATAATTCAGCAGGTATTTGCCAATGGGCTGAAAAAATTGCCGGAATAAACGCTGATAACGGAATAGGTATAGTTTTGGATAATATGGGTTCTATCTATATTATCGGTGATTTTAATTCGACTACATTATATTTTAACAACGATATTACACTTTCTAACGGTGGAAACAACGATATTTTTATTTCAAAATATAACTCTTCAGGCGTTTGTCAATGGGCTGAAAAAATTTCAAGTGAATGGAATGAATTTAGTTCAAGCATAGCAGTTGATAATCTTGGGAATTTTTTTATTTCTGGTAATTATACCGGTCAATATACAATTAATTTTAACAATGGAATAGTTATTAATCCTAGTGGCTCTGCCGGTGGATTTATAGCTAAATATAACGAAAACGGAATTTGTCAATGGGCAGAGCAAATTGCAGGTCAGTGGACAGGACATACAAATGTTCATTGTATAAATGTTGACAATGATGGAAATCCCTTTATTGTTGGCGATTCATGGGCTCCCATTGTTTACTTTAACAATGGAATAACTATACAAGGTAATGGGATTATGGATGATGTAAATGCTTTTTTAGCAAAATATAACACAAATGGCGTTTGTCAATGGGCTGAAAAAATTGATGGCAATACATTTGATTACTGGCTTGCCTACAGAGTCGTTATTGACGATTTAAATAACATTTATGTTTCAGGTAGTTTTAACTCACCTTCTCTAATTTTCAACAACGGTATTTCCTTGAATAATAGTGGAAGTAAAGATGCGTATTTAGCAAAATACAACTCAAATGGTGTTTGTCAGTGGGCAGAAAAAATTGCAGGCACAATAGATGATTTTCCTTATGGACTTGCACTTGACACAAATAATAATATTTATATTTCAGGATATTACTTATCATCTGTTCTGAATTTTAACAATGGAATATCAATCGCAAATAATGGAGAATATGATGCCTTTTTTACAAAATATAATACAAACGGTTTATGTCAATGGGCTGAAAACATAGCTGGGAACGGGTCAGATTATGCTTATAGTATTTTTGTCGATGAAACGGAAAATATTTTGGTTTGCGGTAATTATTTTAGCAGCACAATTTCATTCAATAATAGTATTTCACTTACTAATATTGGTTCGGGAGATGGTTTTATTGCAAAATATACACAACTGCAAATCTCCCTTAATCCTCCAACTTTATTAGCTCCGTTGAACAATTCCAGCAGTATCCCAACAAATCCAGTATTAGAATGGTCTTCTGTGGAAAATGCTTCTTCATACACATTGCAAATAGCAACTGATGCTGATTTTGAAAATATTATTGTTGATGATACTGAAATCATTGATACTTCAAATCAGGTAAATGATTTAATAATTTACACCACTTATTTCTGGCGGGTAAAAGCTGCTAATAATTTAGTAGAAAGCCCTTGGAGTGAAGTTTGGAACTTCACCACAATTTGGGGTGCAAACGAAGCAGAGGCAATTTTTGCTGCAGGTCCTAATCTAAATACTGCAAGATACGGCCATCATAGTGCCTCGCTTGAAGATGGAAGATTAGTTGTTTTTGGTGGGCATGGAAATAATTTTGTTTCACTTGGTTCAGCAGAAGTTTGGGATCCTGCGAATCCAAATTCATTTACAACACTTAATATGAATTATACTCACGATATGCCGACTTTTGTTGAACTTAATGATGGTAGATATTTAATCGCTGGTGGCTGCTCAAATTTAGGTGTTCCGGCTTATGCAACAAGTGAAATATTTAATCCAGCCAATAATACATTTTCACCTGTCGGCAGTATGGTGCGTTTCCGTGCAAGTGGCGGCGGTGCAGAATTAAGCAACGGCAATGTTTTAATTGCAAGTGCCTGGTGGACACACAACACAGCCCATACTTACGGCGAACTACTAAATCAGCAAACACAAACATTTTCTGCTGTTGGTCCATTTTCAATTGCACGTAGTTTAGCTATCGTTATGCCTACTAACGACGGTCAAGCTGTGGTGTTAGGTGGAAGTACCCCAACAGGTGCGAATCTTCCAACTAATATGCCAATCGAACTCTTTAATCCGGAAAATTCGAGTATCTCTACTCTACAAAGTTCATTATTTGCAGATGAAGATGGCTGGCATATTTCCACAAGAACTAATTACTGTAAAGAGCAATTAATGCAAGACGGTTGCTACTTATGGATGGCTGGTAAGTCAATTAATAATGTTGGTTATAGAAGATTATTCACTTTCGACCCTGAAACAAAGACTACCGCCGAGTTTGTTACTTATCCCGCATTGCCAAATAGCACGATTTACAGTTTAAGCCAACCATTAGTTGATTATTTAAGAAATACTGCACATATTCTGGCTGTTGTTCCGGGAAGTGGTTTCCCTGTGTGCAAGGTAATTAGCGTGGATTTAGCAACAGGCAATTTAACAATTTCTTCAAACTCATATAATTTTACATATCATTACGGCACTGCTTCTGTTTTAAGCGATGGGCGTATTTTCATTACTGGCGGTAGTTCCAATGGCAGTAATTTTAATTTAGTTAACAATACAACCTTTATTACACCACCTCTTTATTCCAATAACAAGCAATATATTAACCTTAATGCAGGTTGGAATACTATTTCGGCTAACTATTTTCCCGATGAACCTAATATGGAAGATATGTTTGCTGAAATTGAAGATTTAGTTATCCTCAAAAATGGAGATGGTCAAATTTTCAACCCAGCACAAAATATTAATCAAATTGGCGACTGGAATATTGCTCACGGTTATATGGTGTATGTAACGGCTCCTGCTACTTTGCAAATCACTGGAACTGAAGTAAACCCAACCGAAACAGAAATTAATTTAGTAAGCGGCTGGAATCTTATTTCTTATTTACGAAATTCACCAATGGCAATAACCACTGCATTAGCTGGAATAAGCAGTTCAATTATTCTGGTAAAAAATAATCTTGGAAAACTTTATTACCCAGCTTACGGATTAAACACACTCGGCAATATGCAGCAAGGTCAGGGCTACTGGCTTTATATGAATAGCAATGCTGTATTGGTTTATCCGGGGAATTAGGTAATTGTTAATTGTTAATTATTATCGGTTTATGGTTTATAGTTTATGGTTTATGGTTTATGGTTATTGGTTATTGGGTTATTGAGTTATTAGGTCATTGGTTATTGGGTTATTGGTCATTAGTGTAGTAATTCGTTAAAAGACTTACTATTTTGTGTCATTCTGAAGCGCAGCGAAGAATCTCACAACTCCTTGCTACCACAGGCATTGAGATTTCTCACTTCGTTTGCCAATGACATCTTTACTTTTTTCGGTCATTCTGAACGAAGTGAAGAATCCAGAGAGTAGTGGTTAAAAAAATTTTCTGGATTCTTCACTTCGTTCCTAATGAACCACTTCGGATTTTTTAACACGTAACTATATGTATAGCATATAATTATAATGAATTAATGTGTAAGAGGAAGTCATCGGATGACTGGCAGTCATCCGATGACTAAAAAGTTCATTTCCCTAAAAGTAAACGTCTTCGTTTATATTCGCTTCAGAATGACAGGGTTAAGTGATGTCATCTCTATTTAAATAAAGCACTTCCTTTATCTGGGGGTTCGAAATGACAAATAAACATATTTTATTTCTAAAAGCAACTTGTTATAACACAGAACTTATTAATAAAAACAAAGATGACCTACATCTCGGAGATGTAGGTCATCTGGCTTTTTATTAACTTTCGCAAAGTTAAGATACTTTACGAAAGTTAAAAAACTCTGTCATTCAATTTTACCCCAAAAAGCCAGCTTTATTGAAATTATTGATTTTATAGCGATAAGTTGCCAAACCATCTTCAAAGTTTGAAAATTTTACAGACAAATCTGTTTCAGCTTTTAAATTGATTAAACCGGCTTTTTCCGGTATTCTAATCATTTGTTTAAAATCCTTTTTGGGAATAAATTTGATGAATTTATTTTCCTGCTGGAATGCATTGAAAATCTGCTCTACCATAGCAGCGTAGTTAATAAAACTGCAACCAGCTGCGTTGTAAATTCCGAACCGTTCTTTTTCTATAATTCTAAAGATTGTTAAAGCTATATCATCGGCAAGGGTAGGAGTGGAGAAAAAGCTATCAGTAACCTCAATTGACTTATCCTCGAACACTTGTTCAAATATATTTGCAGTGAAGTCTTTTTTAAAGAATGAAGAAAAACCATATACGTTGCTTGTTCTCACAATAGTTCCCTTATTAACAGCAGTCAGACAAATATTTTCGGCAGCATGCTTTGTTTTCCCGAAATAGTTTAGTGGGTCTGGCTTTGCTTCTTCGTCGTAAGGACCTTTTCTTCCGTCAAAAACGTAGTCAGAAGAAATTGTAATCAAATGAATATCAAGCACCCTTGCAATAGAAGCAAGGTTTTCTACAGCAATAACGTTGATGTCCCATGCGAGTTTGTGGTTTTTCTCGCATAGCTCTAAATCGTTTACTGATGCTGTATTGACTATTACATCTGGCTTTTCATTATAGCAGAAACTTTTTAAATTTTTTATATCAACCAAATCTACCTTATTTGCTGTTAATCTTTCATTTGTCCTGAAAGAATCGGCATTTGAGGAGATAATTGATAATTTATGGTCAGTTTCATTAAGTAGAATTTCAATAAGAGTTTCTGCTATAATGCTTGAACCACCCGTAATTAATATGGTTTTCGGTTCCATAATTTTTACTCAATATTTTGAACTTGCTCTCTGATTTTTTCTATTTCTTCTTTAAGGAAAACAACGATATGTGAAAGTTCAGCATTTTCTGCTTTCGAACCGATTGTATTTACTTCTCTGTTCATTTCCTGAAGTAAGAAATTAATTTTTTGCCCTGCCGGGTCTTTTTGTTTCAGACATTCATTGAAGAATTTGATATGCGAACGAAGACGGACGCACTCTTCTGAAATATCTAATTTATTTGCCTGAATAACAATTTCCTGCTGAATTCTGCTTTCATCAATTTCATCATTTTCAAAAAGCTGATAAATTTTTTGACGAAGGCGCTCGCGTTCATCTTTGATTCTACTAATCGCAATATTTTCGATTTTATCTAAATTGTCGGTTATATTTTTTATTCTGTTCTTAAAATCTTTAAGAATTTGCTGTCCTTCGGCTCCTCTCATCTTTTTAATAGATTTAATTGCTTCCTGAACTGCAATTTTAGTTAATTTCCAATCTAAATTAGAGCTATTGTTTTCAACTTTTTTCAAAAAAAGCGATGACAAAGTTAAAAGGTGGTCGAGATTTACAGCTTGTTTTATTGCGAGTTTTGTCTTTAATTCTGTTAGTGATTTTTTGCAAATAGCAGCAAGTTCCTTATCAATTGTTAATTCAGCTTCAGGAACGTTTCGCTCAATATTTACAAAAATCTGAACTGAACCACGCGTCAGATTGCTTTTGAGCATTTCCCTAATCTCAAACTCTTTATCTGAAAGCGTTTTTGGTAATTTACAGGTAATTTCAAGGTATCTGCCATTCAATGTTTTTATTTCGGCGGTTACTGTTGTCCCTTGTTCTTTTGCTTCCTGCTTGCTAAATGCAGTCATACTATTAATCATATATTCCAAACCTATAATTTTTAATAAATCTTTTATAATTTTTAAGGTAGTAAAGTATTTTAATTTTATTTACTCCTTTTAGAATTACAATTTAAGCATTTTTTGTTTATTCCATTTTTAAAATATTTTCCGGGTTATACTTTTTATTGCCTTTTTCAATTAAAATTGCAAAATTATTTAGAACATTTCCTTCCTGGTCTTTGTCGTGCCACCTATCAAGAAACTCATTTGTTTCAATATAAGTATAGTTCCCCAAAGTTGATGGGTCCATAAAATACATTTTTTGTTGGTCAAAGCCGATACAGACAACATAATGTCCGCTTTCCCATTCATTTTTATAATCTACCGGCAAGTCTGCCCATGCCTGAATTACCAATAACATCGGAAAACCTTTGCTAACAAACAATTTTAAAGAATCTAAACTCAAATCTTTATAAACATTGACATTATAACCTAAATTTTTGCTAAAACTGACAATATTTCTGTAATTCGTTCCGTTTGTTGAATCTGAAGCCAATTCTCTTTCAAGGTTATCCTGACGCCATTCATCTCCATAGTAATACAAAATGCTTTGGAGTGAAGCAACTCCGCAGGTATAATTTTTTCCTTGTCTTGCAAGCGGAACTTTAATTATGTTCTTCATTCCAAAATCGTTATCGTTACTCGTGCTTGATGAATTATCGCAAGACAAAATCAAAGAAAATACAATTATTAATAAAGCAATATTTCTTTTCATATCAACTCGAAATTAGTAAATAATATTCTTATTTTTTATAAGTATTTGTCTGAAAATACATTTCTTTCGTTGAAAATAATTTCACATTTGTAAAAATTTATGTTGTATTAAACATTTAACTTCTACAGAGTTATTATTGCAAAAATAATAAATTTTAAGAAACCTTGACTTTATGAAATTCTTTATATCGCAGTTTTTTTTCTGCGGACAGAAGTTTTTTCTAACTGAAAAATAGCAAGTCAAAACAAAGAACGAATGAACTCCGTAGGAGCGATATCATCTCTACTAGAATTTTTCTTTTTTATGTTTTCATTTCTATTAAGATGACGTAACTATGTTGCTATTTTTTTAGTCATACGAACAACAAGTTGATAGCATAACTTTTATTATTTCATTCTTTTTCTTGTCATGCGAACAGCTTGCTGCTAGTGTTGTAATTCGTTAAAAGACTTATTATATTGTGTCATTTCGAACCCCCAGATAAAGGAAGTGCTTTATTTAAATAGAGATGACATAATTCTAAACTTTTGCAAAGTTAAGAAACTTTACAAAAGTAGAAGAAATCTTCTTACTTTGCAAAAGTTTCTTAACTTTTGTAAAGTTTAAAACAAAGATGTCATTGGTAAACGAAGTGAGAAATCTCACAAGTCATTGCTAACACTAATCTTGAGATTCCTCACTTCGTTTCGGAATGACAAGATTTTATAGTAAGGTTTTCAAAGGGATATTACACTCGTATGACAAGAATATCTCTTTCAATAAGCTAATAAGGTCTTGAAATCGGTTTTTTATTTTTCTACTAAGGTTTATTATTGAAATAAGGTTTTATGGCTTTTATTAAAAGAATAATTATTAAACAAGAAATCTTATTATTTTATTAGCATTAGTAGAAAAAAGTCATAAAAAAATTATTAACCTTATTAGCTAATATTTTTATTTCAGTCATACGAACATTGGGAAATGTTCGCATGACTTTTATTCTTTCTCTTGTTATGCGAACAACTTGTTGCTTTATCTCCTACTTCTTACGCTCAAGCATTCTTATTTCTTTATCAAAATCAGAAATATAGTTTTTATCTTGGATTACTCTATACTTTTCAAATTCTGTCTCTGCTTTAAATTTAGCTTCGAGGTTACTGATTTTTCCTTTGTTTTCTAATATCGGATAATTCGACAATTCGAGAAATTGGTTCAAAAAAGAAATCCAATCTTTCATTTTCATTATTATATTTCTTTCTGCCCGGTTTTCAGCAAGGTCTAAAAAAGCAGAGACAATTCTGTTTAGTTCACGAATATGCTGTTCGTTCAAATAATTCTTAGCAACTGTAACATCTGACTTTAAAATCTTACCTTCCGGTGCATTTTTCCAGTTTGTTAATCCAATGAATAATTTGGTGGCATCAGCATTTTTGTAGATAATTTCTGCTGCAGTTTCTCCAGTTATTGCCCAATGCAGTTTATTTTGAACTTGTGCAAAGAAATCTTTTGTGATTTGAGCATCTTTATCATAATCAGCGGACAAAGCATAAATGTCGGTAATCTTTTGATAAAATCTGCGTTCGCTTGCTCGTATTTCCCGAATACGCTCTAATAATTCATCAAAATAATCTTTTCCGAATTTATTTCCTTGCTTCAATCTTTCGTCATCAAGGACAAAACCTTTGATTATATATTCTTTTAAAGTCTGAGTTGCCCAAATTCTGAATTGTGTTGCATTGTAACTGTTAACTCTATAGCCGACAGCAATTATCATATCCAGATTGTAAAAATCAATTTCTTCTTTAACCTCTCCTCTAAAACCACGGCTTACGACAGTTTCCATTTTGGAAACAGTCGAATATTCCTGAAGTTCGCCTTCTTCAAAAATATTTTTTATGTGTTTGCTGATAGCAGGCACACCAACACCAAACAGTTCAGCCATTGCTTTCTGAGTAAGCCAAAAGGTTTCCGCATTGTATATTACATCTACACTTACTTTGCCTTCAGGTGTGCGATAGATAATTATTTCAGATGTTTTTTTATTTTCCATTTTATTCTTATTGCTTGAATAATTTGCACTTATACAATTTCAGTATTAATTGGCATAGTGTCATTCTGACGGATGTCAGAATCTATCTTTAATATCTAAAAGAGCAAGATGGATTCTGACATCCGTCAGAATGACATTTCATATCTTCATGTTATTTATGACATATTATATTGGAATTTATATTATTTCTAATATTTAGTTGATTTTCATATCAAAATTTATTCCAAACTAGGAATTAAATATTTGAAGAAAATAGAGAGAAAAAAATAGTTCAAAGAATTTCTTCTTGTTACACCGGTCATTGAGCTTGTCGAAATGACCTTTTCAATAATTTCCCCGCAATTAAAAATTTCTTACAACTCTAAAGCCAACAGAAGTATTAAAAATTTGTGAAGTATGATAACGTTTTGAAGAACGTGCTTCTACAGCCATTGAGTGACATGCTCCACCTCTATACACATGGCCTGGGTAATAAATTGCACCTTTTGGGTCAATTATTGGGTCTTCATTATATTCACCATAATAATCCCAACACCATTCAGATAAATTGCCAAGCATATCATATAAACCGAAAGCATTAGGTTCTTTTAAACCAACAGCTTCAAAATGAACAGTGTTATATGAATACCAAGCAATTTTATTAAGATTTTTATCTCCTGTCCAAAGTTCTTCTAAATCGCCATTGTAAAAATCAGTTGTAGTTCCAGCTTTGCAGGCATATTCCCATTCTGCTTCAGTAGGTAAACGCCAGCCATTTGCATTCCAATCGCATATTACAGTATCGTTATCAATAGTGTAGCATTTTGTTAAACCATCTTTTTCAGACAATTTATTGCAAAACTCAATAGATCTAATCCATTGCAATTCAACAGGGCGAACGCTATAATTTGTTTGATAATGATAATTTTGGGGACCCATAACTGCCTCCCATTGTTTATTAGTTACTTCATATTTTCCAATGTAAAACGGTTTAGTAATTGTTACAGTATGGACTGGAAACTCATCTTCAACGTCTTCATAATAAGTTAAATATTTGCCAGTATTTCCCATCTGAAAAGTACCTGCCGGAATTAATACAGTTTGAATATTTTCAGTAATTTTTTCTCCTTCAACAACAAAATCTAATTCATTGCTTTTCTTGCCATTATAAGTTATTGACAGTTTTCCGGATAAGGCACCATCAGGCACTTCAATTGCAACATAATCGCCACTCCACCACATCTTCCCTGTAGTAAAATCAAAATCTCCGAATGAAATAATGTTTGAATGATGTTCATTGCCAAAGTAAGAACCGTAAATTCTAATTTTTTCACCTACCTTAGCCGAATTAGGAACAATAGAGTCAATATGAGGTTTGCAACAATCAACATCATTAGTGGTATTATCATTACAACTTACTAAAATAATTGAAATTGCTAATAAAAGTAATACTGCTGTATTTTTCATAAGAACTCTCCGAAAAATTTTTTAATAATGATTAAATTACAAAATAATTTCTATATTGCAAAAATAAAATATTTCAGTTTCAGAAATAGAAGCAATAAGTTGCTATTTTTTCAGTCATACTATCATCAAGTTGATAGAATGACTTTTATTATTTCATTTTTTTCTTGTCATGCGAACAACTTGCTGCTCTTATAGCTACAAACCAAGAACATATCCATACACATCTCAAGTGTAGAATTGGATTTCCCTTTTCATTAAGTACCCACAATTTTATTTGTAATTATTAAATTGTTTTTTAAATTTGTAAAAAAGTGAAAGCAATAATTATTTAAAGAACTTTATTAGAAAAAATGGAAAATTTCATAGTTCTTAATCAGTCAAATATTGAAAATGAACATATTTGTTGTGGCTTTTCGGATAAGAAATGCAAAGAAGGTTATGAGTTAAAAAAAGATTGGTTAAAATGCGAATTTGAAAAAGGGTATGTATTCCGAAGATTAGATGAACGGGCTAAGGTTTTTATGGAATACTGTCCGTCAGAATTTGCCTGGGCGCCCATTGAAGCGCCGAATTATTTAGTAATTAACTGCTTCTGGGTTTCCGGAAAATACAAAGGAAAAGGATATGCCAAAGAGCTATTGAAATTTGCTATTGAAGAAGCAGAAAGTCAAGGCAAGTTTGGTTTAGTAACTGTCGTTGGCACAAAGAAATTCCATTTTATGAGCGATACAAATTGGTTTTTAAGGCAAGGATTTGAAACTTCAGACAAAACCTCCAACGGCTTTAGTTTATTAGTAAAAAAATTTGACTCTAAATCTCCAAATCCAATATTCAAAAACAGCGTAAAAGTGAGCGAAATTCAGAATAAGAACGGTTTGATTGTTTACTATTCCAATCGCTGCCCTTTTACCGAGTTTTATGTTCAGACAGTTTTAAAAGAAACTGCTAAAAAAAGAAATTTACCTTTGGAAATTATTAAACTGGACACGATGGAAAAAGCACAAGCGGCTCCAAGTCCAGCAACAATTTTCAGTTTGTTTTATAACGGAGATTTTATCACAACAGATTTAAGTATTTGTTTAGACAATCATTTCGATAAATTTTTTAAAAAATAGAAAATTATGAAAGAAATATTATTAAAAGTTCGGGAAGAACTTGAAAAGAAATTTGATGAAAAAACAAAAGCTGGCAGCCAGCACTTTTTCAAAGAGAAAGTAAAGGTAATTGGTGTGAAGGCGTCAGACGTCCAAAAAATCAGTAAAGACGTATTTAAAATTTTCAAGTTAAATGAAAAAGCCCATATTTTTGATTTATGTGAAAAATTATGGCAAAGCGGCTATCTTGAAGAATCCTTTATTGCCTGCAATTGGTCTTATAGTATTCATAAAGAATTTTTGCCTGCTGATTTTGAGATATTTGAAAAATGGATAAAAAATTATATTGATAACTGGGCGTCCTGCGATACTTTTTGCAATCATACAGTAGGAGAGTTTATTGAAATGTATCCAGAATATATAGAGAAACTTAAGGAATTTGCAAAATCAGAGAACAGGTGGGTAAGACGTGCTGCTGCTGTCTCTCTTATCGTTCCGGCAAAAAAAGGTAAATTTTTAAATGATGTATTTGAAATTGCCGAAATTTTACTTTTAGATAAAGATGATTTAGTTCAAAAGGGCTATGGCTGGCTGTTGAAAGTAGCAAGTCAGGCAAATCAAAAAGCTGTATTTGAATACGTCATAAAAAACAAAGCAGTTATGCCGAGAACTGCTCTTCGGTATGCTATTGAGAAAATGCCTCCTGATTTAAAAAGCATCGCAATGGCAAAATAGATTTCCAGTTATGGAAAAGAGATGAAGATATTTACTTTTAAGAAACAAGTCAAACTATCAACAAGTTGATAGTATGACTTTTATTCTTAATTTTGTAAAGTTTCTTAACTTCAGAGCACCTGACTCCTCGTAGTTTCTTTTTTCGCAGTCTTGTCATTCTGAAGCGCAGCGAAGAATCTCACAAGTCATTACTACCACAGAGTTTGAGATTCTTCACTGCGCTTCAGAATGACATACTTTTTGCTATAATATGCGAAATTATTCTTTACGAGTAAAATCTCCTAACTCCCTTATTTTCGTTATGGGGTAAGTAGTTCTGAAATCACAAAAAAACCGAAACTGAAAAATTTTGTGATATTCCAAGCGTATTGTGGTGGTAAATTCCGGCGTAAATTCTTATGAAATCCCAGAGTAAAGAAGAAACCGCAAATTCAATTGCAGATGGATTGGTTTGATATGCTAATCGCGCCTTTACTATATTTTCAAAATCATAACTACCTGCAAAATTGAACCCGCTCTTTTCGTTTATTCTTATTATTGCATCTAAATCGAATGTCAGATTTTCTATTGGTTCGTAGCCAATCCCAAAAATGCCATACTGAGGAACATTGTTTTCGCTGAGTGAATAATTGTTTCTCAAGACATTACTAAGATAAAATCCAGCTGATAGTTCGCTTGATATGTCAATTACAGAGCCAACGTTGACGAACAACAGGTTTTCTTCTGAGTAATCCTGAATGTGAACACGTGAGTACTGAACATCTGCTGCTATTGCTATTTTATCTCCAAATTGATATACAGAAAAAGCGGAAAATGCAAATTCATTCCACAGCTTATTTCCTATACTGAAAAATGATGCACCGGCAGTGATTTTATCACTAAAGCGATTACCTGCCATAGCAAGAAATGGGGTTAAATCATTGATTCCGAATTTTGACGGACTTATTGAAAAAGAGATTATGGTTTCATCGGCATACTTAAATTGTGCTGGGTTTTGTAAGTATGAACTTTCTGTAATTGCTGTTTTCCCAACAGAATTGTTTATAGAATTTATAAACAAACTAAAGCCAGTTTGGGCAAAACTCAAATTGACCAGAAAAATCAGAAAAAATAATAAATATTTAAAAAACAATAAATTCATAAGAAAAAAGTTTATATTTATAACATATTTGATTTTCTTGAATTTTTTTTATAATTTATGAAAATATAATAATAATAAAAAATAATTTAATTAAAAAAATGAAAAATATAATAAAAACACTAGCTTTAATCGTATTAATGGTAATACCGTTTTCTGCATCATCACAGGAAATACAGGCAAATGTAACGGTAATATTAGACCAACTAACCTTTGAGAACAGAACAAGTGTTGCTCAAATGGAAAATGATGTTGAAAGGTATATAAACAATCAGAAATTTACCCGTATTGAATGGGAAGGCGACCCGATTCCGGTAGAAATTACAATTGTTCTAAGTGGCGGCTCCAACAACAGGTATGGCGCGCGGCTTTTAGTTGTTTCAAAAAGGAAATTAGATGGTCCCGAAGAAATTGCCGGCGAGTCTGTTGCACTTAAAATGCTTGATGACAAGTGGTCATTTGAGTATGGTCTTGGTGCTAATTTAACTTATAATCCAATGCGCTTCGATTCTTTTACAAGTTTAATTGACTATTATTTGCTGCTTGTAATTGGTTTTGACCTTGATTCTTATAATGAACTAAGTGGCTCCGAAGTGTTTGAACAAGCAAAATCAATTATTCAACTTGGTGCATCCAATAACGCCGATGGTTATAGCACATTTTCACAGCCCGGCGAATTTACACGATTTAACCTCGTATCTGAATTAACTGATATGCGCTATCACGATTTAAGGAAAATTTTCTTTAGTTATTACTACGATGTTTTAGACCAAATGGCTTTCGACAAAGAAAAAGCAATGTTAAGCTTGGAATATGTTATTGCGGACCTCGCAAGTTTTAAAAAGGATAAAATGGTTGGTCCGAGTGTGCTTCTTCAGGCATTTTTCGATTCCAAAGCCGATGAAATTGCTTATACTTTAAAAAAATATCCCAAAGATGAAGTTTTCACTAATTTAAAATACGTCGACCCAAGCAATACAATGCTTTATGATGATGCTAAAGCAGGGAAATAATGATTAATGATTAATCATTAATTGACTTAATAAATTGACATCTGACAGCCGATAGCCGATAGCCGATAGCCGACAGCCGACAACTGACAACTGACAACTGATACCAAGTTGCTTTTAAAGATAAAATATGATTGTCTGTCATTCCGAAACGAAGTGAGGAATCTCAAACTCTGTGGTAGCAATGACTTGTGAGATTTCTCACTTCGTTCGAAATGACATCTTTGAATGCAACTTGGTATAACAACTAACAACTAACAACTAACAACTAATGACCAATGACTTAATAAACTTACAGCTGACAGCCGATAGCTGTCAAGCCGATAGCTGACAGCCGATAGCTGTCAAGCCGATAGCTGTCAAGCCGACAGCCGACAAGCTGACAGCTAAAGAATATTTTTATTATTAAGAGAAAAAATCAAATTATTATTATGAGTATAAAATCAAATTACATTAAATATTTTCTGTTTTTTTTATTAAGCATTTCTTTCCTGATTTACAACGATACAACAGCGAAACCATCAAAAAATAATCCAAAACAAAATACCGTAGCTAAAAAAAACACAGCTAAGAAAAGTACAGCTAAAAAAAGTTCTAATAAAAAAAATACAGTCAGCAAAAAAACAAAATCAAAAAGAAGCAACAGCAAAAAGTCCACGGCTCCTTCACTTAAAATAATTAAAGATAGTTTGCTTGAAGAAGGTATCTATTATAAGAATGTACTATTAAAAGTAGGCAAAAGCAATCATTCGGTTCATGTACTTGAGGCCGATATTTCTGAAAACAATAATGCTGTTGAAGTTCTCAAAGCAAATAATTATGTAAATGATTTGAAACAACTTTCTGAAATAATTCAAGATAACAACGAAAAATCAAATTATTTTGGTGGAATAAATGGTAGTTTTTGGCGGGCATATTCAAATAAACCGATTGGTCCTACAATAGTAAATGGTGAAGTTGTTGAATTAAAAAGATATAAAAGCTGGAGTTCTGTTTTTTTTGATTCTCTTGGCAAACCATATTTTGATAATTTCGATTTAGAATGTAAAATAAAGTTACAAAAACAGGAAATAGTTGTTGATAGATTCAATCAAAGGCGCGACAGCAATTCAATTGTAATATACAACCGTTTTGCAGGAAATCAGATTCCTTATTTAAGCCAAAGTCATATAGATAAAGCTGTTAATTCATTCCTTGAACTTTATAATGACAATACAATATTCAATGATTCTACTGAAGGTGAATATGATTTAGAAACGTATATTGCTGAAACTTTAGAACTTGAGAGGACTAATTCAATTGAATTTCCTTTAAAGAAAGTATCCTGCTTATATTTGGAAAAACCTCAAATCAACAAAGAATTAAAATGCTTAATTAACCAAATTGATACGGGAGTTGTCGAAATTCCGGAAAATGGTTTTATAATATCTTATGGGATAAATCACTTTTTAAATTCTGAAAATATTAAAATCAACGATACTATCATTTTTAAGGTTTCATCAAACGTTTTGAAAAACAACTATTTTTGCAACGGACTTTCTGCTACTCCACGCCTTGTCCGTAATGGAAAAGCTGTAAACGAAGCCCGTAAAGAAGGTTCGCGTGGAAGACGATTCATTAACAAAGCGTTGCCTCGTTCTGCGATTGGTGCAAATAAAGATAATAATAAGATTTATCTTGTTTCTGTTGAAGGAAATAACAGAACTAAAAAAACTGTTGGTGCATCACTATCCCAACTATCAAAAATTATGGCTAAAATCGGTTGTTATAATGCTATGAATCTTGATGGTGGTGGCTCTACTACTATGGTGATAAATGGTTTAAATATAATTAACAATTATAATCCTAATAAAAGCAGAAGGATTTCAGTTGGATTAGCAGTAAAGAAGTTGAGATAATTGATAATTGATAATTGATAATTGATAATTGATAATTGATAATTGTTTTTAGATTTTAAGAGTGTTTTAAAAATAGGTTATCAGTTTTCGGTTTATGGTTTATAGTCATTGGTTATTGCTCATTAGTCATTAGTATTTTTTTCTTTACGAATGACGAATGACTTAATAATTTAATAACTTAATAACTTAATAACCCAATAACCCAATAACTCAATAACTCAATAACTCAATAACCCAATAACCCAATAACTCAATAACTCAATAACCCAATAACCCAATAACCCAATAACCCAATAACCCAATAACCCAATAAC
>CAZCLJ010000014.1:13967-32162 GCA_964499465.1 uncultured Hyphomicrobiales bacterium | reverse complement strand
AAATAACCTTATTTTTTTGCATCAAAATCTGAATATTAACTCACATTACGCATTCACTTCTTGAGAGGGGAATTAAGAATTTTCTTTTATCCCGTCAGGGTGGGGTGAAATAAATCTCGTATTTATCAAAAAAAAACTTCACTCCAAAAAATAAAATAACATCTTTTAATAGTAAAAATACCTTTTTATATTATTGATAAATAATGATTAAAGACATTTTTACTTATTTTAGCTTTTTCTTCTTAGACAACAGAGTTTTTATTCTTTTCCTTTCTAAAAACAAGAGAGTTTATAATGTGTTTTATGCTTAAGAAATACTATATTTGTTAATAGAACCTTTTAACACCTCCCCTGCCCCTCCTTATTAGGAGGGGAATAAGAACTGTTCTGAGTTTTAGGTTTCCCCTCCTAAAAAGGAGGGGAAGGGGAGGTGTATCTTTTTTCTTTTTACCGCTTTTCTACATTTTAAATTAATTTTTTATTACACACGCTAAATATAACAAGGAAAGTTCAGACAATAATGATAAAATACAGAACAACCCACCACTATTCATATTTGGAACGAATATTTTTTTTAAAATAATTCGATTTATTTCACCCCACCGTCAGGGATTAGATTATTTGTTTTTATAATTTAATCCCTGGCGGGATAGTTTTCAATCTTTAAGAAGCAGTCATCCGATGACTGCGAGTCATCGGATGACTTAAAAAAGCACACAATTTGCAAAAGTTAGGTAGTAGATGTGCCACACTTTCTTAAGTGTGGCACATCTTTTATTCTCATTCCGGTTTAAAAAACCCCGCATCGAACCTGTGAGCTTCGAGAATATCTTTATATTTTATGTAGCTTATTTGGGGCATAGTTATTTTTTAGATTTTTTTAAAATATCTTTTTCCAGACTTTTTATACTTTCCAAATACTCTTTTTCTACAGGTGAAAGTGTTTTTACCTGATACTTTTTATATTCTTTATCTGCCTTTTCTAGTGCTTGTTCGTGACTGATTTTCCCTGCATCTTGTAAAGTGCCTTTGCCATAACTTGTCGTAAATACATCAAGTTCTTTTATCCAATCTTGCATTTTCATTGCTTTGTGTTCCATTGCTTTAAGTTCTGCAATATCAAAAAAAGCGGATACCAAACGATTGAGTCTTTGGAGTTCTTCTTTCTCAAGGTAATTTTTAGCAATAATAATATCTTTTTTAATTGGGATTTCTCCAGAAAAAGCGGTAAGTCCCATAAATTCTTTTTCTGAATCTGCACGGTCATAAATCAGTTCTGCTGCGGTTTGCTTGTTGACTGCATAGTGTAGTTTGTTTTGCACAGTAGCAAAAAATATCTTTGATTCTTCGCTTTTGGGGTCATAGTCTGTACTTGTTGCATACAAATCCAAAACCTGACGATACAAAACTTTTTCACTGCTTCTAATATCTCGTATTCTATCAAGTAATTCTTTCCAATAATTTCCTCCGCCTGTGCCTTTCAGCCTTTCATCGTCCATAGTAAAACCTTTGATGATATATTCTTTGAGCCGAGCGGTTGCCCATTTACGAAACTCTGTTCCACGGAGTGATTTTACTCTATATCCTACGGAAATAATGACATCAAGATTGTAGTAGTTCACCGAAACTTCTTGCGTTTTCCCCTCTATTGCCCCATGTTGAGTGGTATGGCGGAAATTCCGCCGAACCAGTTTTTCATCTAATTCTCCTTCCTTAAATATGTTTTGGATATGTTCGCCAATAGTTCGACGAGCTTTTCCAAAAAGTTCTGCCATTTGCTCTTGAGTAAGCCAAACGGTTTCATCTTCCATCACCACTTGAACAGAGACTTTTTCGTCTGCTGTTTTGAAAATGAATATTTCGGAGGTTTGATTTTTCATAGAAAATTTTTTATAAATTAAACAATCCAAAAACTTAAATTCTGTTCTTTAGCCCATATTTCAAAAGCATCAGCAATTTCCTTCAGGTCGTGCTTTTGAACTTTCTTATTACGCTCTTGAACTAATATTGATTTTTAATAATATAGATTAGAAGCTAATTTAAGAAATACAAAAGCAAATTCAACAAGAAAATTTCAATTTTTACGGCTTTTGAAAGTTCATTTAAAAAGAACTTCCCGACATTTAAAAACTACAACTATATGAAAACCAAGCCAAAATTACTAAAACAATATTACAAAAGCAAGAAGAAAATGTATTTTTTTGCATTTAATCATGATAGTTTCTTCCACATGTCCAACACTTGGGAAAGTGTTGGACATCTTTCTTCTTTTGAAAATCAATAAATCGTATTGATGTTCTACACTTTCAAAGTGTGGCACATCTTCTTCGTTTTACACCTTTTCAAGAACGAAATGAAGTTTATTTCTTTTATCTTTGAACTGTGATTTTTGTGATTTATTTGATGAAGATGATTAGGAAAGGAAATCATCTCTTAATCAAAAAAATCAAATAAATCATAGTTCAAAACACGATACAATAATTCAATCCCTGGCGGTATAGTTTGCATTGATTGTTTTGTAGAGACTCAGCATGCTGCGTTTCTACAAAAATATTCTTCTTATATTTTCTTTTCAATTTCAAGAAGTTGCTTCTTTTATTTTCTTGCTCATATTATTTCATATTATTTCAATAATTTTCGGTTTTCAACATCTTGCAATATTTTCATTTGCTGAATAGCTATCTTATTTAATTTTATAAGTCGTTCTTTTTGTTGTAGCCCTTCAATAATAAATACTGCATTCAGATTTTCCATATTAGACAAGCAAATAAGTTCGTTAATAGTAGCATAGTCTCTAATATTCCCTTTTGCTTCCGGATTTGCATCACGCCATTGTTTTGCTGTTATTCCAAACAATGCTACATTCAATACATCTGCCTCATTTGCATAAATAATTGAGGTTTGAGCAGAAGTGAGCTCGGCAGGAATAAGATTTTGCTTAATCGCATCAGTATGGATATGATAATTAAGTTTTGCCAGTTCACGTTTTGCACTCCAACCAAATTGCTTTTGTTCTTCTTCTTTGAGACGCTGGAACTCTTTTACAAGATACAACTCAAACTCAACCGACACCCAACTGGCAAACTTAAAAGCGATATCTCTTTGAGCATAAGTTCCACCACCTGCACCGTTTTTTGTTATTATTCCAATAGCTCCGGTAATCTCAACCCACCTCGAAGGACTCATTGTAAAAGAATTACTTCCTGCAGCTTTCAAAAGGGGGTCGAATTCGAACCCTTTAAAATCAGGGTTATTTAATCGTTCCCAAAGCCCCAGATATTCTAAAGTATTCTTGAGACGCATCCAATTCTTAACTACATCTTTCGGCTCAAACGGATTTTTGATTCTTGCAATATCGGTAATACTTATATAATCAGAACCATTCACTTTTAAAGTGCTGACCGATACCTCTTTTACTTTTATCTGTGTAACTTTTGACATATTGGCTCCTTTTCACAATCGTTAAAATAACCTTATTTTTTTGCATCAAAATCTGAATATTAACTCACATTACGCATTCCCTTCTTGAGAGGGGAATTAAGAATTTTCTTCTATCCCGCCAGGGATTGTTTGGATTTTTTGTCTTTGAACTGTGATTTTTATGATTTATTTGATGTAGATGATGAGAAAGAAAATCATCTCTTAATCATAAAAATCAGATAAATCATAGTTCAGGATATTTAATTTTATTTCATTTTCCCATTTAACCCACAAGGGATTATATTATTGTAGAAAAATCACAAACCGAAACTGATTTATCCCGCAAGGGATTATATTATGTGTTGGTATAATTTAATCCCTGGCGGGATATTATTGGTAACGATGTAATTCCTTCTACAATAATACAATCCCTTGCGGGATAGTTCTTCTTTTGTCTTTGAACTGTGATTTTTGTGATTTATTTGATGAAGATGATTAAGAAAAGAAATCATCTCATAATCAAAAAAATCATATAAATCATAGTTCAGGATATTACAAAGAACGAGGAGAAAGAAAGATTTATATGCTAAAAGTATAATTTCATATTATACTTTTTTTCATTATTCGAAAATCTTTATGATTTTCTTTTTAAAACTATCACTCAATTCAAATGATTCATCACTAACTGTTGTTAATGCCATGTACGGTTTCTTTTTATCATTGTGTTCAGTTATTCCAATTTCTTCTTCAATGTCATTTTCAAAAATAACTGATGAGCCAATCTCTTTATTAATTTTATCTTCAATTTCTTTGCTATGTTTATCTGCAGTTTGTTTGTCAGATTCAGTTTTTTCATTTCCTTTGGATGTCAAAATCTGATGATCTTTATCATATACAGCGACATAAGGAATATTGAAACAATTCAATAGTTGAATATAATTTTTAATACAAGTTTTTCCACCGCAATCTATAAATGAATAATCATACTTGAAAACTTTTATTTTTTTTGCCAAAAATGGTATAATAGTTTTATCTGTTGGACCTTCAACCAAAATTACTTTTTTAGCAAAAAATAATTCACTTCTATCGGGATTTAGCCAATAAATTATATCAAAATTCTTTTTATCATCATCATTATCAAATAATTCATCAAGATATTGAAAGACTTTCGTTCCTTCCACTTGATTATCTTTTTTAATTATGCATATTGATTTATAATTTTCTAAATTAATAAAATAACTTGAATGAGTACAAAGTAAAACTTGATTATCAGTAGTTGACAAATCAACAAGAGTAGAAAATAGTTCACGTTGCGCCTGTGGATGTAAATATAGTTCTGGTTCTTCAAAGATAAAATAAACAGAACTGGAAGATTTTCTCTTGCTCTTTTCCGTTGATTCTTCTTGTTTTTGTTTTTCATTCATTAACAATTTTGCCCAAGATTTTACTAAAGCAAAGATTACTGCCCTTTGAAGCCCATGTCCTTTTCTAGTAATATCAGTTTTAATACCGTCATTAATCCAAACAGAAGCCCCTACTTTAAATATATCATCAATATTTGGTGGTGTTATTTCAATATCAATTGTTGTTTGCCAACTTTTCAATTCTTCAGCAATACTTGATTCAAGAACATTAAGTTCTTCAGGTCTTTGTTCATTTTTCGTTCCTTCAGCTGTTTCTTTATTTAAGATTTTCATTAGTTCAGACATTTTATCTTTTGCAACTTTATATTCAGGGTTTGATTCAGAAATTTTATTAATAACCCTTGAATAAAGCTGATTGAATATTGAACTACTACTTGTGCCCAATTTTAATTCCGAAATCGCATCCTTTACAGAAGGAATATAAAACACCTCACCAAATATACCGGAAGCTACATTTGTTGAACCAAGGAATGGATCGGTTTCAATTTGATATTGAAAATTTATTTCATTTCTATTTTCTTCAATATATCTATCCCTTGCTTCCTTATATGCTTTTTGTGTTAATTTGCCAGAGTCAGGTAAATATTGTCCTAATGGTAATTCCTTGGCACTTTTTAAATCAGTATATTGTTTTTCTGCTCCATCTTTAAGCCATTCTTCTGTTGCTATTTCCAAATACCCATGATATTCAGCTTTATTCCCTTTGATAGAAGATTTTCTGACTTTGATATGATTATCTGTTGTCAGATACTTTTTAAAAGTTGACTTGTCATTTTCATCTAAATTTTCAAATTCGATTTCAACATATAACTCTTCAGTTCCGTATTTGTAATCTAAATCATTACTAGTCAAAGAACCAAAGAAGAAAAGCAAAGAAGATAGAATATTTGACTTACCATGATTATTTTGACCAATAAATATCATCAGATTTTGTAAATCCAATTTGATAAATTTAATTGATCTCCAATTGCTAATTTCAACTGTTTTAATTTTCATATTTTATCCTTGAAGAAAGTAAATCACAATTTTTATTTATAATTTGAAGTTTTTTTCTGCCTGTATAATTCTGTTGGCATTGGGTATTGTAAGTTGGTTTTTGGTTATAAATTAATAAGCATTCTATATCTGTAATAAGTTGATTTGATCTTCTTTGTGCATCAGATTTATCAAGGTTAAGCATTCCTACAAATACACCAACTCCGATTTTGTTGAATTGATAATTCTCTTCTAGCCTTTTAATAGTTTTATTGATTTCTACTAAAACTTGTTGCTCAAATGATTTTCCAATATATAAAGTATTCTTACCTCTATAAAAAAGATATAAATCATATTTATTTGATAATTCTTTTGGTTCAGAGGTTTCAACTTTTTTCCAATTTATGGTTGCAACAATCATGCTTTCCTTTTCTTTCACAAATTCACTAAAATTTTTCATTTTTTTTCTCTATTATTTATACATTTTTAAAATATAATTCTTTTCTCTAATACAAATTTCCTGTATTCCCAAAATTTATTTTCATAAAATCATACATTCATTCTAACTTTTCAATTTTTTAGTAAGAAAGAATTTCTTTCCTAATTTTTATATACCAAATCCGCACACCTCCAGGGTGCTTCTTCAAATGCAATGCTATTTTTCTGTATGGATTTTCTATTTCCATTATTTTTATATATTTATTCAAATATTTTTGAGACATTGCAAACGTAATAATTTTTTTATTAAAATCCAAATATTTAAAAAAAAAATGGACTCCATCTTCAGATGAAGTCCATTAAAAAATAGGGGAGAGCTAATATAAAAACTTAATAGCCGAGCATTTTGGATTCTGCTTCAAAATACTGTTCTAATTCCATTTTAAAACTGAAAGAAAGCCGTTTAGTTAAAACCAATGTTGCAGGGTGAATTTGTGCATATTGATTAATTTTTTCTAAACAGTGCTGTTCAAAATCGGCGTTTGGAAGAATTTCGTTTATAACACCAATTTGTTTAGCTTCGTGAGCTGGAATATCGCTGCATTTGATTAGAATTTCCATTGCTTTGCCTCTTGCTGTGTAGAGAGGAAGAAAGAACGGCAAAGCACCTGCAGGGTGTGTTCCGGTTTCATTATGGAATAGAACGAATTTCATATTTTCACTCGCAAAGCGGAAATCAGCGGCAAGCGACATCCCGAAAATAGGAGTAACGCAATCTCCACGAAGAGCAGAAAATAATAGTTTTTTATAATCTATCATTTTCATAACTATATTTCTGAAGCTATTAAGCTGCCTTGCACGAATGACTTTCTTATCACTTGGGATTACATTTGTTACGTTCCCTTGCTCATCAGTTTTAAAAACAGTTTTTAAAAATTTAAGAATATTTTCTTTATTAAAAACATTTGGCTCATTAATAAGCATTAGCGACTTAACGACTGGGTCGCTTTCCACCCAGTCGAAAAGAGAAAGTAGCTGCCCGCTTTTTTCAGGGTCAGCAAGACATTCAAAGGCATTTGAATGAATATTTATAACGGCTGTATTCTCGTGAATATAAAACCTTACGTCATCATTCTCAAATTCAAATATTGTTTTCTTTTTCATAAATACTCCAAATTAAACTAAATCTTCGCGAATTTCTCTTTTCTTAGAACGAGAAGTAATATAATAAAAAGCTGGAATCACAAATAATGTTAAAACTGTTGATGCCACCAAACCACCAATACTAACAATACCGAGTGGAGTTCGCATTTCAGCACCTGCATCGCCAATACCCATTGCCATAGGAAGCATACCGAGAATCAAAGCAAGAGTTGACATTAATACTGGTTTTAATTTCACCGGGCAAGCCATAATTAAAGCGTCTTTTGGAGACATTCCTTCTTCACGCCTTAATTGATTTGTAAAGTCTAACATTAAAATAGCATTATTCACCACAATACCAATAAGCATAATTATACCCATAAGTGAAGTAATACCGAGCGATGTATTTGTGTAATAAAGTGCTATAATAACACCGATTAATGCAAGTGGTATTGTGAGCAAAATAAATATCGGCTGAATAAAACTTTCTAAAATTGCAGCAAGTAGCATATAAGTAAGCATAATAGCAATAATAAATGCAAAAGCCATATCAGCAAACATCTCATTCATCATCTTGGTATCGCCACCCCATTTGAAAGAATATCCGGGAGGAAGTTTAATTTCCTGTAGTCTTCTGTCAATTTCGTTTGTTACATTTGCAATCGGATAGCCCTCTGCGTTTGAACCTGTAAATTGAATAGATGTATATTTATCACGGTGCAAGATTTTTGAATAACCAGATGTAAAACGAATATCAGCTAATTCAGATAAACGAAAAACTCCACCAAATTGAGAAACTACTGGAATATTATTGATTTTCTCTGGAGTATTGACTGATTCATTATTCAAAGTAACCATAATATTGTATTCGTTACCCAGCTCGCGGAATTTAGAGGACTCAAGCCCTTCAATAGAAGCCCTTAATGTTAAGGCAACTTCTTGAAGAGTAATCCCAGCTTCGGCTAATTTGTCTCTATCTGGAAAAATTGTAATTTCCGGTTTTCCAGCTCGGGAACTTTGGTCAAAGTTAATAAGACCGGGAACGCTTTTAACTTTCTCCATAATTCCAATTTTTAACTCTTCTAATTTATCTACGTCTTGTCCAAGTAAGAAAAAGTCAACGGGAGAACCACCTGCACCCTGCGAAGAAAGTTTATCAACGATTAAACGGGCTGGAACACTATATAATTTTTTTGTTAATTCAGAAATAACCTGTTCAATTTTCTTGTCTCTGAGTTTCACATCAACAAGCTGAACTTCCATACGAGCCATATTAGTTCCGGTATTCAACTCATCAATTTTTCCCAAGTTTGTAATAATGTGTTTAACGACGTCTTCTTTTTCGACTATACTTTCAATATCTTGCAAAATCTTAGAAGTAGCGGATAAATTATATCCTTCAGGTAATTCAACGTCAATTTTAATTTTTCCATCGTCCATTGAAGGTAAAAACTCGCCACCAAGACTTCCACCATAAACCATAATTACAATTACTAACATTAAAATTGAACTAAATGCAACGATAGAAGAAATCCATTTATTTTTTAAAACAATTTTTAACATAGCTCGATAAGCATCGTCCCAAAGAGCAAAAAATCTTTTCATTGCGCCGCCAATTCTACCTTCTTTGCTTGATTTGGGTAAAATCAGAGAGCTAAGCATCGGAGTAAGAGTAAATGAAAATATAAGTGAAAAAATTGTAGCAAAAGTAGCTGCAAGAGCAAGTTCTCTTAAAAACTGTCCTACAATTGAAGTCATACTTGCAATAGGTAAAAACACAACGAGATTAGTTAAAGTAGAAGCCATAACAGCCACAGTAACTTCAGAAGTTCCAACAAGAGCAGCTTGTTTGTTGGTTTTACCCATATCTTTATGCCGGAAAATGTTTTCAAGCACAACCACCGAATTTGCCACTAGCACACCAACTGAGACAGAAAGCCCCATCAGTGTCATCATATTAAGAGTTAAACCGAAAGCGTTTAAAAGCATAAACGTTGCAATGATTGAAGTCGGCATTGAAAGTGCAACTATAAATGTAGAGCGAATATTTGCAAGAAAGATTAAAAGCACAATTGATGTAAAAATAACACCAAGAATAATATTTCCAATAGTATCGCTAATACTGCTTCTAACGTATTGAGAATCATCATTGACAATATCCAAATGGACTCCGGGTGGAAGAGATGCTTGTATTTCCGGCAAAGTATTCCGAATTGCATCTGCCACCTTTACTACATTTCCATCTGGACTTTTTACTATTCCGAAGCGAACAATATTCGAGTCTTTTACATTTTTTTCATTATCGAAATAAACTGCTTTTTGTCTGATTCTTTTTCCAGTATCCAAAACAGTTGCAAACTGTTTTAATTTTTTATTAGAAAAAGGAGTTGGAATTTGCAGTTCTTCCATTTTTTTCACATCATTAAATTCACCTTGCAAACGCACCGAAAACTCCTGATTACCAATTTGGAAATAGCCACCGGGCATATTCATATTGTTTGCAGCAAGGATTTGAAGTAACTGAGCAAGTGAAATTGAATTTTCATAAGTTACCTTATTGTCGAGGACAGTCCAAATTTCTCTTTCCTGACCACCGGTAATATTCACATTGGCAACACCATCAATTTGTGAAAATCTATCTTTAAGTTGCTTATCAGCAATTTCAAATAGTTCACGTGGATTCATATCACCGCTTAGCACTAAGTCAACAATAGCAAAAGCTCTAAAGTCAACTTTTTGAACGACTGGAAGCTTAGCATCGGTTGGTAAATCGTTAACGATAGCATCAATTTTATCTTTAACTTCCTGATTAGCTACGTCAATACTTTTACCCATTTTGAACTGAATAACCACAATTGATACTCCATCAAGAGAATAGGACTGCATCATTTCAATTTGAGTAATAGTAGAAACCGCATCTTCAATTCTTTTACTAATAAGAGTTTCTATTTCTTTTGGTCCGGCGCCGGGATAAATAGTAGAAATAGTAACATAAGGTATTTCGACATCTGGCTGCAAATTAATGTTTAATGCGAAATACCCAATAATACCAAAGATGACGAACAACAAAATAATCATTGTCGTCAGAACTGGACGCTCAATGGACATTTTGGCTATAAACATATTATTTCCCTTCGGTTATAGTCACATTAATTTTTGCTCCATCTTTAACAAGAGCAATTCCATCAGTAATCAATTTGTCGCCGGCTTGCAAACCGCTTATTACTTCAGTATAAATACCGGTATTTTCACCAATAACAATTTCGCGCCTTTGAGCAATTCCATTATTATCAAGAAAAACAAATTGCTTGCCTAATTCCGTTTGAACGAAATTTCTTGGGACAATTATTGTGTTTGGTTTAGTATAAACAGTAATACTTAAATCGGAAGTCATACCACTTTTCAGTATTCTGTTTGGATTATCGAATTGAACTTCAACTCCAAATGCTCTCTTATCCATATTTTTGGCAAGAGCAATTTCAGATATTCTGCCAGTTATTTCTTTATCATTGATTTTTATAACTGCCGGCATTCCTACTTTTAATTGAACTACTTCTTCATCACTTGCCCAGATTTTTGCTTTCATTCTGTTAATTTGAGCAATAGTAAAAAGGTGTTTTCCAAAATCAACATTATCACCTTCTTTGACAAATAATTCAGTAACAACGCCGCTTATTGGAGCTTCAACAAATAAAAGCTGCTTTAACGATTCAAAATTTCTTTTATTCACTAAATACTGAGCTTCTGCTCCATCGAAATTTGCTTGTGAAGTTTCGCCGGCTTCTAAAAGATTTTTTAAGCGTTTGTATGTTTTTTCAGAATTTTCAAGTGCAACTTTTGCCTGATTGTATTGCAAAGCTGGATTGTTTGTTGGAAATTCAATAATTGTTTTTCCAGTAGAAACCGCGTTACCTACCTGAACGTTAATATTTTGAATTCTATCAGCAACTTTCGAAAACTCTTTATATTCCTGAATACCAGATAAGTAAGCAAAAAAGTTGAGTTTCTTTTCAAATTCCTGTGGCTGAAGTTCTATAGTAGATACAGGCACACCTTCTTTTTCACGTATTTGCTCAATACTTAACGCTGCTTCTTTTTTCTCTTCTTTCTGGCAACTTGTGAACAATATACCAGATGCTAAAAAAATTAGTATTAAAACTATTTTACCTAATAACACTTCTTTTTTCATATATTTATTCCTATATATTTATAATTATATACTTATTTAGGTTGAACATATTCAATATATTCATCTTTCATAGTTCCTAAAAGATAATCTAATTGGAACTGGGTAACGATATAGCTATATACAGTTTGCAAGCGGTTAGTCTTTGCCTGACGAAGAGCTAATTCAGAATTTTGAATTTCAAGTTGGCTTCCTGTTCCTTCTTTGTATCTAAGCAAAGACAAATCATAAGCACGCTGGGCTAAATTTACATTTCTGTTTTGCGATTCAATCAAAGATTTAGTGCGTTCCATTTCTAAAATAGTGGACTTAACCTGCATTGATAAGAATGATTTCAGTTGATTGATTTGCTCATCAGTTTGCAATGCAGTAATTGTGGACTGCTGCACTTTGTTGTATGTTTGATTGCCTTTAAATAAATTTATTGACAAATTAATTCCGACCATAGAAGAACGATAATTTAAAAATTTAAAATTATCTGAAGAGCCGGCAAAGGTATAATTGCCGAATGCTGCAACCGAGGGCCACCATTCAGACCTGTCTAAATCAATATAAGCATCATCAACTTCTCTTTTTAAACTAAGTGATTTTAAATCCAGATTATTATTCATTACAGTTTCAATCGTTTGAGTTGCATCTGGGATTGTTTGGTCAGAAAAAGTTATTTCACCAATAACTTCAATTTCTCTGCTTTGTTCAATGCCCATTGTAACTTTTAAACCTTCAATTGCATTTTTATACATATTTTCTATTTCAACTAATGAAGGTTTAATATTTTCAACATTTACTTCAGTTTGCAGTAAATCAAAATCTGAAACCAAACCTTGTGTATGCAATGCCTTTACATTTTTAAAATTTAATTGAGCATTACTATATGCTTCATTTAAAATTTTGGATAACTCTTTAGCAAGCAAAACACCATAGAACGCTTTTTTAATATCAAGCACAGATTTTGTAATTGACGAATGAAATTGCTTTTTAGATAAATCCAAGTATATCTTAGAAGCTCCAATACCTCTAAATACCGCAGAATTGAAAAGAATTTGAGTAACTTCAAAGCCAGCTTGATAATTATTTGCCTGAGTGAAAGACATAAGCGCAGTATTAACCGGCACATACTTTGATGGGTCTTCCTGAATAACGTGCTCCTTGAATAAAAGGGCATAAGAAGCATTTGTTAGCATTGCTTCAAAATCAATGAACGGCATCTTTGGCGTTTCAATATAATGAGAAAAAGATGCAGAAAAATCTACTGACGGCAATGCGTAACCAAATGCTTGGTCAACTGCAGCTTCGGCTTTCCTGATGTTCATGAAAGCTATCTTCACATCTTTGTTATTATTCAGTCCAATTTTTATAGCATCTTCCAGTGTAAGCTTGGTTTCTTCTGAAATAGCTCTAATTGGGAAGAGGACTGAGATGATTAAAAGAAACAATAATAAATTGAATTTTGATTTTTTCATACTTCACATTTCATTTATTTATTATAAGATTTTTCTTTTTTGTTAATTCTATTAATTCAAATTTAATAAAGAAATTATAAATAATTTGTAAAATTTATAAAATTGTTCCTGATTTGCTGATTTTTAAAACAATTTAAATTTTTATTAAAATATTAAATATCATAGACTTAATTAACATTTTCAATAAAAAATCAAAAACAGCTAATAACGGATTTCTGTTTTACTTATATGTTTTTTTGTTTTTTATTTAAATAATTACACATTTATACACAATTTGCATTTCAATTTTCTCCTTCCCAAGTTGCACTTGGGAAGGAAATTTTCACAAAAGCTATGCTTTAACTCTTGATTTATAAAGTAAAAAATGCAAAGCACAGCTTTAAAGAAATCTTACTTCCCAAGTGCAACTTGGGAAGTAGTGCAAAACTAAGTTTTTTTCAAAATTTCAAGTAAATCATTTAATATTAGATATTAATAAAAAATAGCATTGAATTTATGAATAATTCAGGTTAAATATTATTGAATTTCAAAATTACAAGGAAAATAAATAAAAAAAATTAACAATAGTTAAGAAAAATGAATTTTCTTTTTTATTCGACTTAGAGAAATTGGAGTAATACCGATATAAGAAGCAATATATTGCTGTAGTATTCTCTTGATAATCTCTGGTTGATTTTCTAATAAATCAATATATCTTTTTTTAGGATTATCTTTGATTCGGGAAAGAAAAAGCATACAATAGTCCTCTACTCTTTCTAAAAGAACCTCAAACATAACTTCTTTAATTTCTGGTATTTCATTATACTCTTTATTATTAAAGAACAGGTCTTGTATTTTCTGAGAAATCTTTTCAATCATAGTAGTGCTTGTCCACATAAATTATATATAATATCCTTGTCATTCTGAACGAAGTGAAGAATCTCAATATCTGTGGTATCAATGACTTGTGAGATTCTTCACAACGCTTCAGAATGACACATAAAAGTATACAATTATTGTAGTCAAGCAATAGTAATAAAATATCATTAACAAATAAACCCCAAAAAAATCTATATAAAAATTTTTAGTTAATGAATTATGACGAAAAAACATTAATTTTGTTAGTTAATTTTTATTAATTTATAAAAATACTTTGAAAATGGATAATTCAAATAGCTTATATTCAGAAATAGAAGTCAATTTAGATACAGCAATATCAGTAGGTTTAACTGAAGATGAATACTATAGAGTCTGCGAATTTCTCGGAAGAACTCCTACATACACAGAAATTGGTGTTTATGGAGTTATGTGGAGCGAGCATTGCTCATATAAAAATTCAATAAAGCAACTTAAAACATTGCCACGTTCTGGCGGTCGTCTTCTTGTAGAAGCTGGCGAAGAAAATGCTGGTTTAGTTGATATTGGAACTGATGCTAAAGGAAATCGTTACGCTGTATGTTTTAAAGTGGAAAGTCATAACCACCCATCAGCAATAGAGCCATTCCAAGGTGCAGCCACAGGAGTCGGTGGTATTTTAAGAGATATATTTTCTATGGGAGCGCGTCCTATTGCTTCTTTCAATTCACTTCGCTTCGGAGAATTAGATTCTGCAAGAACTAAATTTTTATTAAGCGGTGTCGTTAACGGTATTTCTCATTATGGTAATTGCTTTGGCGTGCCTACGGTTGGTGGCGAAATTTATTTTGATGATTGCTATTTCGATAATCCATTAATCAATGTAATGGCAGCCGGTATAGTAAGAACAGATAGAATTGCAACTGCTGCCGCAAGTGGAGTTGGCAATCCGGTTTTCATTGTTGGAAGCAGCACAGGACGCGATGGAATTCACGGCGCTTCGCTTCTTGCTTCTCGCGAATTCGATGAAAAAACAGAAGGAATGCGTCCTACTGTCCAAGTTGGCGACCCTTTTGCAGAAAAACTTTTGGTTGAGGCAACATTAGAATTAATTAAATCTGGTGTTGTGGTCGGAGTTCAGGATATGGGAGCAGCCGGAATTTCCTGTTCTACTTCTGAAATGAGCCAAAGAACCGGCGTCGGAATGAAAGTAGATTTGGATAAAGTTCCTTTGCGCGAAATTGATATGAGCGCCTATGAAATTATGCTTTCTGAATCTCAGGAACGTATGCTCTTCGTTTTTGATAAAAATAAAGTTGAAAAAGCAATAGAAATATGCAATAAATGGGATGTGCCTGTAACTCAAATTGGTGAAGTTACTTCTGGCGGTATGCTTGATATTTCTAGAAATAGCAAGCAAGTCTGCTTCATTCCAGCTGATTCTTTAGCTCTTGGTGGCGGCGCACCACAATATGACAGAGAAGCAAAAGAACCAGCTTACATAAAGGAAGCAAAAGAATTTGATGTTTCAAAAATTACTCCTAATTTAACAACAGAAGAAATCTTTTGGAAACTTTTGCAAACACCAACGATTGCCTCAAAAAAATGGGTGTATGAGCAATACGATTCTCAGGTTAGAACAAATACTATTGCTATTAAATCCGATGCTGCTATTTTAAGAATAAAGGAATTGCCGGGTAAAGGAATTGCTTTAACAACAGATTGCAATAGCAGATATGTTTACTTAGACCCATACAACGGAACTAAAATGGCAGTAGCCGAAGCAGCCCGAAATTTAGTTTGCGTTGGAGCAAAGCCATTAGCAATAACAAATTGCTTAAACTTTGGTAACCCTTACGACCCGGAAGTTTATTGGACGTTTAAAGAAGCAATTAAGGGAATGGGGGAGACCTGCCGTTTGTTCGATACACCAGTAACCGGTGGAAATGTTAGTTTTCATAATGAATCTCAAAACAGAGCAATTTACCCAACTCCAACAATTGGAATGCTCGGTTTTATTGAAGATTTAGACAAAATTGTTCCAACCGGCTTTGTTAAAGAAGATGACTTAATTTGTTTAATCGGAAATACTTATAAAGATGATTTAACACAATTTAAATTAGGTGGTTCGCAATATCTCAAATTAATTCATAAAGATAATGTAGGTAAATTACCATCAGTTGATATATCAAAAGAACTTATATTACAAGAACTTATGTTAGATTTAATAACAAATGGTTTTATCAACTCTGCTCACGATATTAGCGAAGGTGGTCTGGCTATTAACTTAGCTGAGAAAACTATATTATCTGACAATAACTTAGCAGCTTATATTGATATTAATGAAATTGATTTAAATAATAATAAATACAATAACTTATTATTATTCGGTGAATTTCAGACAAAAATAGTAGTAACAACTTCAGAAAAAAATAGTATTAGGTTGAATGATTTATGTAACAAATATTCAATGAGTTGTGTAATGATTGGTAAAGTTCAGCCAGAAATATTTGAAATAAAAAATGTTCTAAGAACAACGAAAGAAGAATTAGTAAAAGCGTATAATGTTTTAAGTAACATTATGCAATAAAATTTTTATTTTTAACTAGAATTTATTAAATTATTAAATAAATGTGGAGAGGAATTTGAATCATTTTTTTAAAAATATCAGATTAATAAACCCAGAGGAACAATTAAACGCTGTGGTAAACCTTTGGGTAAAAGATGGCGTTATAAAGCATTGCTCATCGGAAGACGCAACAATAGATTCAGAAACAGAAGTTATTGAAGCAAAAGACTTAGTTGCAGCACCGGGCTTCTTCGATATGCATGTGCATTTAAGGGAGCCGGGATTTGAGCAAAAAGAAACTATTAAAACTGGGTGCGAAGCAGCAGCTAATGGTGGTTTCACTGAAATTTGCTGTATGCCGAACACAGAACCTACTATTGATAACGCTTCTGTAATTGAATTTATAAAGAATAAATCAAAAGGTTTTTTAACAAATGTTCATATAGCAGCAGCGATAACTCTGGGACGACAGGGTAAGCAGCTTGCTCCAATTAAAGAACTTACGGAATACGGAGCAGCTTTCTTTACTGACGATGGTTCTTGTGTTACAGATTCAACTACAATGAAACTTGCTTTTGATTACACTTCTATTGATAATCTTTTAGTTTCTCAGCATTGCGAAGACCATTCATTAACCAAAAATTTTTCAATGAATGAAAGTAAGGTTTCTTTTAAACTTGGTCTAAAAGGTTATCCAACAGTTGCAGAAGAAATTATGCTCAACCGAGATATAATGCTTGCAGAATATTGCGGAAATCATCGCTATCATGCCAGTCACATCAGCACTAAAGGTTCAGTAGATTTAATAAGAAATGCTAAGGAAAAAGGATTAAATGTAAGTTGTGAGGTAACTCCACATCATATTTCTTTAACTGAAGACAGTTTAACTACTTACGATACTAATTTTAAAATGAATCCACCACTTAGAAGTAAAGATGATGTAATAGCACTAATTGAAGGAATAAAAGATGGAACTATTGACTGCATTGCATCAGACCATGCTCCGCATACATTAAATGAAAAAGAAGTTGAATTTGAAAGAGCTCCAAATGGTATTATCGGATTAGAAACTTCAATAGCCATTGCTTTAACTTATTTATACAATGAAGGACATATAGGATTAGATAAAATAATTGAACTTATGTCAATTAATCCTAGAAAGATTCTTTATTTACCTACTGTTAAAATTAAAGTAGGTGAAAAAGCAAATTTAACAATTTTTAATCCAACAGAAGAATGGATTTTTGAAAAATCCAATATTAAGTCAAAATCAAAAAATACTCCGTATATTGGATATAAGTTTAAAGGCAAACCCAAATATGCAATAAACAATAATTTAATTTTTAAATCAGTTTTATAATTAGAATTATTATGAAAGCAAATATTCAAACTTCCGATGACACTTATGCAAATATGTCAGATTCAGAACGACTTTATAAAGAGATGATGATTAAAGAAATAAAAAAACGTATTGCATCAAGAATTGAAAATGACGACCCAGTCGTTGCTACTACTTTAAAATCAATGATTTCTGACTCATCATCAGAATCAAAGAATAAATAATCAATGTAATATAATTTACATTATGTAAACTAAAATATTGTGTTTTAAATATATTAATATGTATTTATCTTCTTATGTAAACTAAAATATTGTGTTTTAAAATATATTAATATGTATATATCTTCTTATGTAAACTAAAATATTGTGTTTTAAATATATTAATATGTATTTATCTTCTTA
>CAZCLJ010000014.1:4755-13867 GCA_964499465.1 uncultured Hyphomicrobiales bacterium | reverse complement strand
TGTAAACTAAAATATTGTGTTTTTCTTTTTTATCTTCTTTTGAAGATTGTGTCCCCTATTTAAGAAAAAATTGAAAGGTAATAAAATGAATTTAAAAAATAATCAAAATTTAATTATTGCAACTGTTTTAGTAATAATTGCAGCTTTTTCAAGATTAATAATTGATATTCCTAATGTAAGCCCAATAATGGCACTATCACTTTTTGCCGGTGCATATTTTTTAAATAAAAAATTTGCTATAGTAATTCCAATCGCAGCTATGCTTTTAAGCGATGTGATTCTTGGTTTCCACTCAATGATTTGGGCAGTTTATCTTAGTTTTGTTATTGCAGTATTTATTGGATATTTAATTAGCAAGAAAGTATCGTTTATTAAAGTATTCTTTAGCTCTTTAGCTGGTTCAATCATATTTTTCATAGTAACCAATTTCGCATACTGGCTAATGTTTAATGATTATACCCGTGATATGAGCGGACTAATTCTTTGCTATGAAATGGCAATTCCATTTTTTAGAAATGCTCTGTTAAGTGATATGGGCTTTTCACTTGTAATATTTGGCAGTTACGCTCTTGCAGGTAAACTTGTATATAGTAAAAAAGCACTTGATAATTGTTAATTATTAATTGTTAATTATTAATTATTCTTTTGGAAGTTTTAAATAACAATAGGAAAGTATTTTACTTTCCTATTGTTTAGTATATTTTTTATAATATATTTAAATACTTAATAACTTATTATCAAATAAGTGCATATAGCAATTCACTTAATCTTCCCAGTCATACTATCAACAAGTTGATAGTATGACACTAAATCTCTCCACTTTAGCACGAGTTCCTTAACTTTACGAAAATTTACTTCGTGATATTCTTCGATTCGTTCAGAATATCTAGAAATGATAATTTGTTATTCTATGAATTATTACACTAGACAAAATTAACAATTAACAATTAATAATTAACAATTATTATAAGTTTATTCCAAATACAAAATGAACTATTGATTCTTGTGGATTAAAAATTAAAGAAGATTTTACTGGTAATTCAAATTCACTTGATAATTTAATTTTTTTTGTTCCAGTAATTCCTAAATTGACTACACCAAAACTATTTCCAAAAGCTCCAGCACTTGGAGTTAAACCAAGAAAGAAATCTAATTTATTTTCTGCAATATTTAAAGGATAACCTAATTCAAAATAAGAAGAATAGTAGTTCTCCCCTATCTCATCTTTTTTAATATCATATCCAAAATACTTGTCATTTCCAAAAAAATATACAGCACCAAATATTTTTAAAGGGAAAGATTCTGGAAATTGATATTCTAATCCAGCTTCTAAAGTATGTGCTGTTTTTTTGTTGTCGAATACGAAATATCGTGTATCTTTAGAAGCAGGTTCTCCGGTAACAGAAGGCACGTAGTAATCACTTATACTAATAGTAAACCCGGCAATAGAATACTTTAAATATAAATCAACTTCTTTGTAATAGTTTGTCATTGAAATAGCACCCCAATACCCTATTTCAAAGCCACTAATTTTATATGAAATAAATGGTTTAATACTGGGAGAATTACCATAATCAACTCCACGGAACACATAGCGACTAACTAAATCGGCTCCTACGCTCAGTTTAGAAGTATTTTCTTCAGAAAAAGCCGAACAAAAACTGATTATAAAAATAACAATAAAACATTTAATGCTTTTAATATACATTTATTGAACTCCAAATAATGAAAATATATTATTTATAATTAATTAGTTAATAACATCTATATTATATAATACTCTAGAAAATAAAATAGTTAATTTTATTAAATAAATTTAAATTTTTAAAATTACAAAAAATATTTTACAAATTATATTTCATTTATTATATTTGCAAAGATAGTGAAAAATATATGTTGTTAATATATGAATAGCTTTTTTATTGTTGTTGTTAAGTAAAATGTTGATAACGTTCTTGTTGGCACTATCATAATTACATAGCAAGTGTGTTTGTGATTTTTTTATTTCACCATACTCATTCCCTTCTTGAAATGGGCAGGGCTGATACGTTCTTATTCATTTTTCCAATATTGAATTCGGTAATTCCTTTAATTTGCTAATCTAACTAATTTGATAAATTATGAAAAAATTAATTACGACAAAAGTTCTTAAAAAGCAGTATATTTTTACTCTAATTTTAATAATTAGTATTCTTTTTATAATTGGAGGATATTCATTTTACAAAAATGAAGAACAATCTATTAGAATAGAAAAAATTAATGATTTAGAAGCAATATCCAATTTAAAAATCAATCAATTGATTCAATGGATAGAAGAAAGAACCAGCGATGCCAAAATACTTTCAAATTCTCCCTTTTTTGCTAAGAGTATAAATGTCTGGGTTAAAAATACTGAAAATAGCATTTTAAAAAGCGATATTATCAAGAGACTTTATCAATATAAGAATGCTTATAATTATGAAGAGATTTTTTTATGCAATTTAAATAAAGAAATTTTAATTTCTACCAATAATGATATCAGTTTGCATTTAATAACAAAATTAAAAATTCAGGAAGCAATTGATAGCAACAAAGTAATTTTTACTGATTTTTATTTCTGTAGCAACCTCAAAGATATTCACTTTGATATAGTAACTCCAGTTTATGATGAAAACAGAAAAATATTTGCTGCTATTGTATTAAGAATCGCTCCAGATAAATACCTTTTCCCACTTATTCAATCCTGGCCTGCAATTAGTAAAAGCGCAGAAACTCTCTTATTAAGACGTGATGGAGATAGTGTAATATTTTTAAATGAACTTCGCTTTAAAAAAAATACTGCACTTAAATTTCAACTTCCATTATCAGATAAAAACATTCCAGCCGTTCAAGCTGCTAAAGGATTTGAAGGTTCCTTTGAAGGAATTGATTATAGAGGTATAGAAGTGCTATCAGTCATCAAAGCAGTTCCCAAGACTAGCTGGTTTATGATAACTAAAATAGATAAAGAAGAATTATATTCAGAACTATATTTCCGTTCATTCATTATCTTTACATTTGTTTTCTTCTTAATAATTCTGGTTAGCGTTGGATTATTTTGGATATATCATTTTAGGCAAAGAAATATATATTATCAGCTTTATCATAATGAAAAAGAGTTACTAGAAGTACAGAAAGAATTTCAAACTACTTTATATAGTATTGGCGATGCAGTAATTACTACTGATACAACAGGTAGAATTAAAATGATGAATCCAATTGCAGAGCAACTTACTGGTTGGATAGAAGAAAAAGCTAAGCAAAAAAATATTGAAGAAGTTTTTAATATTGTAAATGAAGAAACTCGAATTAAAGTAACTAATCCAGTTGAATTAGTTCTAAAAAATGGAAATATTGTTGGATTAGCAAATCATACAATTCTTATATCAAAAGATGGGCGGGAATTTCCAATCGCAGATAGTGGCGCTCCAATAAAAAATCAGAATAATGAGATTATTGGAGTTGTTCTTGTTTTTCGGGACCAAACAGAAGAATATAAATTACAAAAGAAGCTTTTAGAAAGTGAAACAAGATATAAATCATTACACAATGCATCTTTTGGAGGTATAACTATTCATGATAAAGGTTTGATTTTAGATTGTAATCAAGGATTATCTGACATTACAGGGTATTCCTACCAAGAATTAATTGGTATGGATGGTTTGTTGCTTATTGCAGAAAATAGCCGTGATTCTGTTATGAGTAATATTTTGTCCGGTTATGAAAAACCTTATGAATCTGTTGGTTTGCATAAAAATGGCACAGAATATCCCATACGCTTAGAAGCCCGAAATATTCCATACAAAGGAAAAATGGTCCGATGCGTTGAATTTAGAGATATTACAGAACAAAAATTAGCTGAAGAAAAACTTAAAGAAAGTGAAGCTTTTTTAAACAGAATTATTGAGCAAAGTCCATTTGCAACTTGGATTTCTGACGCTGAAGGAACTTTACAGCGGGCAAATCCAGCTTTAAAGAAGTTTTTGAACCTTACTGATGAGCAATTGGTTGGCAAGTATAATGTTCTTAAAGATGATTTAGTTGAAAGGCAAGGTCTTCTTCCTCTTATTCGCACTGTTTACGAAAATGGTGAAACGATTAACTTCAACTGCCGTTGGGATGGAAACGACATTCCTACTATGGATTTAAAAGGTTCAAATGAAGTATATATTGATGCTACTATGTTCCCTATTTTCAATTCAAAAGGGGAGATCACAAACGTAGTTTTAAACTGGTGGGATATAACCGAACAAAAGAAAGTTGAAGAAGCATTGAGTTTAATTTCTTCAAGGAATCAGGCAATATTAGAATCTGTTCCAGATATAATTATGGAAGTTGATAATAATAAAAAATACACTTGGGCTAATAATTCTGGAAAAGCATTTTTTGGCGAAGATGTGCTGGGTAAAGAAGCTGTTTTTTATTTTGAAGGCGAACAGGAAACTTATAGTATTGTAAATCCTTTGTTTAATGGTTCTACTGATGATATTATTTACGTAGAAAGCTGGCAAAGACGCGTTGATGGTGAAAAGCGCCTGTTAGCTTGGTGGTGTAAAACACTGAAAGATAAAGATGGAAATATTACTGGAGTTCTTTCTGCCGCACAGGATATTACTGAAAAAAGTAAATATCAGCAAGAATTAAAGGAAAGCGAAGAGCGTTTTAGAACTATTTTTGAAAATGCTACTATTGGTCTTTATAGAACAACGCCAGACGGAAAAATTATTTTAGCTAATCAGATGATTATCAAACTTCTTGGATACAATTCATTAGATGAACTAATTAGTCTTGATCTAGATGAGCAAGGTTATGCTAATCCGAAAGATAGAGTTAAATTTAAAGAGTTAATTGAACAAAATGATGAAGTATATGGTTTTGAATCTTCTTGGAAAAGTAGAGATGGAAAAATTGTTTTTGTTAGAGAAAGTTCAAAAATTTACAGAAATGAAGATGGTTCAATAAAGTTTTACGAAGGAACAGTTGAGGATATTACTGAACGAAAGAAAGCAGAAGAAGCTCTACGCGAAAGTGAAGCGTTTATTAGGGCTGTTATGGATAATTTACCTATTGGAGTAGCTGTAAATTCTGTTGACCCTGAAGTTAATTTTTTATATATGAACGAAAACTTTTCTAAAATATACAGAACAACAAAAGAAGAATTGTCTAAAAATGATATTTTTTGGGAAACTGTTTATGAAGATGAAGAATTTCGTGAAAAAATCAGGAATCAAATTCTTGATGATGTCGCCACCGGTGATGTAGAACGAATGTATTGGAAAGATATTCCTATAACACGAAAAGGTGAAGAGACGAGTTATATCAGCGCAAGGAACACTCCTGTTACGGGTAAATCTCTAATGATTTCAACTGTTTGGGATGTTACTGAAAGAATAAAAGCAGAAACTGAACTTAGGCAATATGAATGGATTATAGAAAAAAAATTAGCACAGCAAATGCCGATAATTGATAATTATCAACCAGTTTATGCCGACCCAACAAATTATAACAGCAATGGATTAATTCTTAATACTCTTGGAAAAGAAGCATTAGCTTCTATGGCTGAAGATATTATGATACTTCTTGATACTTCAATAGCTGTATATGAAGAAAACGGAGATTATGCTTTTGGTGTTTTTCAGTCTTCCTGGTGCCAGCTTATGGATGAAGCTTCTTTCAAATTATGTAATTTAAAAGATACAAAAGAAGCATTATCTTGCGGTAAATGGCTTTGTCATGAAAACTGCTGGAACGACTCTGCTAAAAAAACAATTGAAACTGTTGAGCCAACTGATATTGAGTGTGTTGGAGGAATCCATTTATTTGCTGTTCCAATTCTTGTCAATAAAAAAGCAGTTGGTGTTGTTAATATTGGATATGGTAATCCACCTAAAGATGAAAAGACATTGAAAAAACTTTCAGACGAATTTAAAATTGATATTGAACTTCTTAGAAAAAAGGCAAACGAATATAAACCCCGTCCGGATTTCATTGTTGAATTAGGAAAAAAACGATGTAAATTTATGGCTCAATTTATCGGTGAAATCATCGAACGAAAAAAAGCCGAAGAATCTCTTATCCTACAAAATCAAGAACTTGAAGTTCAATATGAAGAGTATTATCAATTGAGTGAAGTTCTTCGCCAAACTAACTATGACCTTGAAATAGCTAAACAAATTGCTGAAGAAAACGAAGAAAAGCATCGGTTCCTATTTGAAAATACAATACAAGGTGTTGTTTATCATTCAAATACTGGAAAAATCATATATGCAAATAAAGCAGCAGCAGAAATTTTAGGACTTACCATTGAACAAATGAACGGCTTAACTTCGATTGATTCAAGATGGAAATCGATTAATGAAGATGGCTCTGATTATCCCGGAGATTCTCATCCAAGTTCAATAACTATTAAAACAGGTAAGCCGGTTTTTAATCAAATTATGGGAGTATTTAATCCCCAAAAGAATGATTATAACTGGATAAATATAAATTCATTCCCTAAATATAATAAAAATACCGATGAACTTCAGGAAGTAATTGTTACTTTTGAAGATATTACTGAACGAAAACTCTCAGAAGTAAAACTAAAGCATTTTAATGATTTAATGCAATATATTATTTCACACGCTTCGAGCGCAATTGCAATTCTTGACAAAGAAATGAAATATGTATATGTAAGTGAAAGATATTTAAAAGATTATAATTTATCAGAACAAAATCTTATTGGCAAATATCATTATGATATATTCACTGATTTACCTGAAAAATGGATTGAAGCCCACAAAAAAGCTCTTAACGGAGAAATTACCGGGAGCGAAGAAGAAGCATATTACCGAGCTGATGGGGCTATTGAATGGATTCGTTGGGAATGTCGCCCCTGGTTCGATATTGATAGGTCTATTGCAGGAATTATATTATACACTGAAGTTATAACAGAAAGAAAGAAAGCTGAAAAAGCTTTAATAGAAAGCTATGAATTGCTTTACAATCTTACAGAAAGAGTTCCCGGTGTTGTTTATCAGTATCGCCTATGGCCCGATGGACACTCTGCCTTTCCTTATTCAAGTCAGGGAATGTATGATATTTATGAAGTTACTTCAGAAGAAGTTCTTGAAGATGCTTCTCTTGTCTTTACGCGTATCCATCCTGATGATTATGACTTTGTTGCAAAATCAATTAATGAATCTGCAAAAAATCAATCTTTCTTCCAAGCTGAATTTAGAGTGATTTTGCCAAAACAAGGTCTTCGCTGGCGTTCAAGCAATGCTAAACCGACTTTACTTGAAGATGGAAGCACTCTTTGGTATGGCATTATAGTTGATATTACAGATTTGAAAGCTACTCAGGAAGAACTTCAACAAAAGAACATAGAATTAGAAGCTCAATACGAAGAATATATGCAGCTTAATGAGGTTCTCAGGCAAACAAACTTCGACCTTGAAATTGCTAAACAAAAAGCAGAAGAAAGTGATAATTTAAAAACTGCTTTCCTGCAAAATATGTCTCACGAAATTCGCACACCTCTCAATGGTATTCTCGGTTTTTCTAAATTACTGTCTGACCCAGATGTAACAACAGAAGAAATATCTGAATATACTGGTATTATAAATCAAAGTGGAAATCGTTTGCTCGAAATTGTGAATAACGTTCTGGACATTGCTAAAATTGAAACAGGTCAATTTGTTGTCAACAATGTTTCTTTTCCTGTTATGACTGTTCTTAAAGATTTATATAATTTCTTCTCTGCTATGGCAAAAGGTAAAGGAATTAATTTAAGCTATTCTGTTCCCTTTAACTCAGAAAATTTAATTCTTTTAACTGATAAAGCAAAATTAACACAAATTTTATCTAATCTGATTAATAATTCAATTAAATTTACTCAAGTTGGTAGTGTAGTGTTTGGTTACGAGATAGTTGACAATCAAATTCAATTCTTCGTTAGAGATACTGGTATTGGAATTGGCAAAGAGCATCAAAGTAAAATCTTTGAAAGATTTGCTCAGGTAGATTTGTCTATTACAAGAGGTTTTGAAGGCGCTGGCTTGGGGCTGGCAATTTGCAAAGGACTTATTGAAATTCTTAATGGAAAAATCTGGCTTGATTCTGAAATTGGCAAAGGAACGATTTTCTATTTTACTCTTCCTTTAACTCAATATCAAATCAATAATGATTTTAATAATTTAGATAATTATACTAATTTCAAATTTCATGGGCTGAAGATTCTAATTGCTGAAGATGATTTAACAAGTTACAAATATTTAATCAGAATTTTAAAAAATGACAGAATTACTATTCTTCAAGCAGTTAATGGTTTGGAAGCTATTGAAATTGTTAAAACTACTCCAGACATTGATTTAATTCTTATGGATATTAGAATGCCAGTTTTAGATGGTTTCGAAGCAACTAAACAAATAAAAGATTTAAAACCAGAAATACCAATAATTGCTCAGACTGCTTATGCTTTTAGTTCTGAAAAGGAAAGAATTCTTGAAGCTGGCTTTAATGATTATATTACTAAACCAATTGAGTATGATAAGCTATTAGATATTATTAACAAAGTAATGAGTAAAATTAAAAAGTAAAACTGACGATTTATACCAAATCACTAAGTTGTCGGCTGTCGGTTTATGGTTTATAGTTTCAAAACTCCTAACCCCATAACGAAAATAAAGGAGTGAGGAGAATTGCCCCATAATCCACTTTCCCAAGTGGAGTCCATCTATTAAAAAAAATACAGTTTAATTGCAAAAATATACTATTTCATCTTACTTTTGTATTCAAGTATTGAAAATTTTGATTCGGTTTTCATATAGCTGTATTTTTTCAATATCGAAATGTTCTTTTTAAATGAACTTTCATATACTTTAAATAAAGATAATTATTTAATAAAAATGCTTTTATATTTCTCTAATTAGCTTCTATACCCTTTCGCTGCTGAAAGAATTTTGTTGATAAGTATCTTCAAAGAATAAAAAAGCGTATTCAAAGAGTAAAAAAGTGTATTCAAAGAATAAAAAAGCATATTCAAAGAATAAAAAAGTGTATTCAAAGAATAAAAAAGTGTATTCAAAGAATAAAAAAGTGTATTCAAAGAATA
>CAZCLJ010000014.1:0-4655 GCA_964499465.1 uncultured Hyphomicrobiales bacterium | reverse complement strand
AAAAAGTATCTTCAAAGAATAAAAAAGTATCTTCAAAGAATATAACAGTTTATCGTAAGAATATAAATGATTAATCAAGTTTTTCTGTATTTAAAATAACTTTCTCAAGTGCAATTTGAGAAGGAGTTTGATGTGTTTCAAACTTTCGCAAAGAACCGGGAAACTCGTGCGAAAGTAAAAATAGAAAAACCAAAGTCATACTATCAGCAAGCTGATAGCATGACAAGCTACAAGATGTCATGCTATCAACTTGTTGATAGTATGACTTTAAAGAAAAAACGTATCAGCCCTGAATTGAAAATTGATTACTCAACAATAATAGTTCCACTTTTTACTAAATTATATCCATCAATAATTTTATAAAAATAAATCCCTGTTGATAATTCATTAAATTTAATATTTGTGGTATTCTTTTCAATATTTGCTTCTAATTCTTGATTTCCAAAAATATTGAATAATTGAAATTTATAATTATTCAAATAACTGCCGAATGATTTTATGGACAAATTATCTTTTGCTGGATTTGGGTAAATACTAAAATAATTATCTGGAACTAAGTTTTGCTTAACGTCTGTAATTTCCTTCCAACAATTAGAAATCTGTGTAGCAGTAGCAGCATTGCTAATATTAGTCAATCCATACATATCCTCAATAGTGCGAAGAATGCTGTAAAGATTGTGTGTTTCTGAATAAATTCCACCTTTAACCATTTTTCCAGTGAAAATTGTTAAAATATGATTTGACGATTCATAATTATCTTCATCGAAAGTAAGAATAAATAAACTATTATGATTTTTTGCCCACTTAATAAAGCTATCCAGGTTATTCTTTATCCAATTATCTGAATTAGTAATGCGTTCAGGGTCAGTGCCGTCGTGCATATTGTTTGACTGATTCGGAACAACAAAGCAAACAGTAGGAAGCAAATTAAAATCATCAAAAGGGAAAGCAGTGAGAGGTTGATTAACTGTTTCTGGTAGCTGGTTTTCACCTGTTCCCATCCAATTAGCAGCTGGATTGTGTTTTCTTACATACGCTCCGGAATAAGCTCCATTAAATCCTACACTTGGCAAATCTTCTGAATAAGAAATAAATGATTTTCCAGCATTTATTAATTGGCTCGCAAGATTTTCAGTAGTAAATGGAAATATTGCAGGTAGGTCGTCATCGGTTACTCCCTGGTTATTTCCGGAAAACAAATCAAGATAATTCGGCTGGCTTGGATGCTCAATCGCATAGAAATTTGTAAATAATGCAGAGCAGGAATCTTCTGCTAAACTCTTTATATATGGAGCAGCAGAGGAATCCATTATTTGTGAATAAGAATGATTCTCAAGAATTAGCACTACTATATGCTCTGGATTTGGAAGCGCTGTTTGCGATGATAATTCTGCAGTAAAGCATAGAAAAATAAGTAGTAAAAATTTTTTCATAGTTCTAATATATTTTATGTAACAACATTTATTATCAATTTATTCTGAAAATTTAGAATTAAAAACATATTTAAGCAAACGTGAATATATTTCATTTATTGCTTATTGCTTGATTCTTTTTAAAAGTACCCTCCAAAAATTTTTCCAATATTCATTTTGGTTAAACTGCAAAAAGAACCGAAAATTTTATTATATTTGAGTTTATAAAAAAAACAAAATATAAGTTAAATAGGATAGAATTATAAAAAAATATATTATTGAAGGAGTTAGAATGAAAAAGATGCTTTTTTGTATTGCATTGTTACTCTCGTTGACTTTAAATTTATGGTCACAACAAAACCAACAACAAGCAGTAATTTTAAAACCGGTTTTCGTATTAGAAGATATAAATTTTGCTGTAAATGCAATGAATTCAATTGAAATTGCCGGAACAGAAGTTGAAGTGTTTTTAAATTGTAAAAACACATTAATTTCATATATACAATCTGCTCAAAAACGCAATAAAGCTGTAAAAGATACTATTCATTGCGAAATACCACTAACTACAGCACAAAGCATCGCTAACTTCTTAGACAGAGCAAAATTTTCTGCTTCACAGGCAGAACAATTCAAACGATTTATTGATGCTTTGGTTGAGTCAACAAAAAATTATAAACCCAATTAATAGAAAGGAAAAAAATGCAAACAAGGATAGAACGTGATACAATGGGCGAGATTGAAGTTCCAGTTAATGTATATTGGGGCGCTCAATCCGAAAGGTCTCTTCTCCATTTCAATATTGGAGTGGAAAAAATGCCTCGTGAAATTATTCGTGCTATGGGAATACTCAAAAAAGCTGCTGCTCTTGCTAACACTGAACTTGGTGTTTTAGCAAAAGAAAAATGCGAGTTGATTGTTAAAGCAACTGAAGAGGTAATAGAAGGAAAACTTGATGAGCATTTTCCACTTTCTATCTGGCAAACCGGTTCTGGCACTCAATCCAATATGAATGCAAATGAAGTTATTTCAAACCGTGCTATAGAAATTGCTGGAGGAGAAATAGGAACAAAACGGCCTATCCATCCAAATGATGATGTAAATAAATCGCAAAGTTCAAATGATACTTTTCCAACAGCAATGCACATCGCTGCTGCAGAAGAACTTAACCATCGCTTGCTGCCTGCATTAACTACTCTGAGAAATACTTTGTTTGAAAAATCTGAAGAATTTCAAAGTATTATAAAAGTTGGAAGAACTCATCTTATGGACGCTGTCCCACTTACTCTTGGACAGGAATTTTCCGGATACGTCCAGCAACTCGACAATTGCATAATAAGGATAAAACAGGTTTTGTCTGGTCTTTATGATTTAGCTCTCGGAGGAACTGCTGTAGGCACGGGATTAAATACCCATCCGGAATTTGCAGAAAAAGCAATAAAAATCATTTCTGAAATCACCGGGCTTCCTTTCAAAGGCGCTCCAAATAAATTTGAAGCATTGGCTTCTCACGATTCCCTTGTCTTTGCTCACGGAGCTTTGAAATCAGTTGCCACTGCTTATATGAAAATTGCAAATGATATACGTTGGCTTGCTTCAGGTCCACGCTGCGGTATTGGTGAACTTTATATTCCGGAAAATGAACCCGGCTCCTCTATTATGCCCGGAAAGGTTAATCCTACTCAATCAGAAGCAATGACAATGGTAGCAGCTCAAGTCCTCGGAAATGATGTTACTATAAATATCGCAGGCGCCTCTGGTAATTTTGAGCTGAATGTATTTAAACCAGTTTTAATTTATAATTTTCTTCAAAGTGTGCGACTGCTTTCAGACACTGCAATTATGTTCAATGAACATTGTGCTGTTGGAATCAAGCCAATTGAGCATAGGATTGAATATTATTTGCATAATACTTTAATGCTTGTTACAGCTCTCAATCCCCATATTGGATATGACAACGCTGCAAGGATTGCCAAATATGCTCACCGCTATCATAAACGACTTAAAGAAGCAGCTATAGAACTTGGGATTTTAACAGCAGAGCAATTTGATGAATTAGTGCGTCCAGAAAAAATGTTAGGACCCGGTCTGTAATAATATTATGTAGAGACAAGTTATGCCTTGTCTCTACGGTTTATAAAAAATTAGATATCCAACATCTTAAAGATGTTGGATATCTTCTTTAAACAACTACGTTGCATTTTCTTCTCACTTTGCAAAAGTTTTTTTGGGCTTTCGTAAAGTATGTAAGGGTGCTTCAGTCAAATGATGACTGGCAGTCATCATAAGACTTCAATCTATAACTTTTCATAAAACTTTATAGTTTACAGATATTTCTTTTAAAAAGAGTATTGTTCTTAAATAATCTTTATACCATATTGCAAAATTTCCTTAACAAATGGATTATTTGGAGTAAACTCTTCTGGTCGGTAGGGATGAGTTTCAAGGTCTAAACTGGCAGATAGTTTCGCTTTTCTTATTTTCTTATTATCTAAAAGTCTAATGCCTTCAAAATCAGAAGAAATAACTGCAATATCAATATCGCTCCAATCATTATTCGTTCCTTTTGCATAGCTTCCGAATAGTATTATCTCAGATATATTGATTTTATCTTCTGTTGCATTTGCAACAAATTTTTTAATAATATCAATTATTTTATTAGAGACTTGAGCCATTTATATTGTTCCTTAATTTTGTCTAAATTATTTATAGTATAATCTTTCGTGGCAGTTTTATAAAGTTCATTTTTAAACTCAGCGTAACGTCCTTCAATATAAAAATCATTTATATCTTCATATATATCAATTTGTTCTGAATTTAGTTCAATATTTGATAAAGATGCTAATTTTACTAAATTATGTATTTTCGGAGGTACTTTATTATTTGAAAATTGCACAAAAATCGCTTTTAATGCTTTTTCTCATACTAAATGCCCTATAAATAAACACCAAACGAAATAACCAGTTTGATACATACTTTCAGCAGCTTTCAAATCATATTCAGCACTTTCAAGCCAATAGTTTATATGTTCTTCTAATGTCATAGTTTTAAAACGATAGTTATATATTTTTATTATATTTACAATTATAATTTAATAAAACTACTTTGCGAAAGTTTCTTGGGCTTTCGTAAAGTCAGAACTCCAGCCCCCATAACTAAAATAAAGGAGTTAGAAAGGTTGCCTCGTAAAGAATAATTTCGCAAATTACCCTGAAAAGTTGTCATTCTGAACGAAGTGAAGAATCT
>CAZCLJ010000013.1:0-32393 GCA_964499465.1 uncultured Hyphomicrobiales bacterium | reverse complement strand
TACCTATTTTTGTTAAAAAAAAGTAAACGTTATTTAGGACAAGACAAACAATTAACAATTAACAATTAATAATTAATAATTAATAATTATCCGCAGGAAGCTGCATTGCACTTATTACAATAAATATGCTCCAAACCGATTGGAGTTGTGGCAAGCCCACCTTTTGATGTTTCTTTATATTTTCCCTGCATATTATTTCCAATTTCTCTCATTGCCGACATAACTTCATCTAAAGGAATAAGAGATTGGACCCCCATTAAGCTAATGAAAGCCGAATTAAGTGCCTCAACTGCCTTAAAAGCATTTCTTTTAATGCAGGGGATATTTACGCCACCAGCCAATGGGTCGCAAACCAGCCCTAAAGAATTTTTTATAGCTAAAATAAAAGCGTGAAATAATTGCTCGTCAGTTCCACCGAGTATTTTACAGGCATAAACTGCTCCCATACCGGCACCTGTTCCTGTTTCTGCCTGGCAGCCAAATCTTGCACCCGATGGGGCAACCCATTTTGAAGAAATAGCACCGAAAAGCCCTGCTATTAAAAAAGCATCAATACAAATCTTTATTTCCTCCTCGGATTTCAAATCGCTGTTCAAATAGAACTTCAATCCTTCGTGAACTCCGGGCAGTATTCCACTTGCTCCGCCAGTTGGTGCAGCAAGAATCAATCTTGAAAGAGCATTGCCGGTCATTGCGGTAATTGCACCATTTGATGCAGCTTCAAATATATTTTTGGGTTTGATTTTTAAAATGGTTTGATATGTATTGATAATATTCCTTTTTTCAAGATTTTCGCTTGTAGTAAACTTAATGGTTTCTTTAGCACTACGAACCATAGTATTGTGCAGTCGCTGAGCTTCAATCCTAATCAACTGCTTAAACTCGCTTGAGTGTATTGGCACATTCAAATGCCAGTTCTCATACATAAAAACAGCGTCTAATAAATCCCAGTGTGGGTTTTTATCTAAAAATTCTTTTAAATCGTCAAATCCAAAAAATGAAAGTGTTTCAGCAACCGGCTTTTTTTGTAACCCAATTTTGTCCTTTATACTCTTTATTTCTGTTCTATAAGTAGAAATATTCGGAATAGCATTGTAGTGAAAATTATTATTTCCGTCTAATAGTGGAATTTCTGAATTTGATTTTCTAAGGAAGATATTTGTGCCGTCAATTTTAAATTTTAATTCCCATTTCCAGTCATTAATGATAATGTTTTGCATTCTCTCATTGTTAGTTCCAATGGCTTTAATCTGGATTTTTCCACCACCAAGAGATTCACCAACTATAATAAGTTCATGGCTACTTTTATTAAAATTATAATTTATTTCAGAATCTGCAAAAATAATTGCAGTGTTTGAATGTAGTTTTAACTTGTTCTCCCCGAAAATGCTTTCATATTCAGATATTTTAATATTTACCGTATCATCATTTTCATTATTGGGATACATATTTCTGTAACCCAGCCAATTCACTTTAATAGCATTATAATTAAATTTTTTATCCTGAGGAAAATAGTTAAAATGGGCTATATCTTCATCAGTTTGGTTTCTGTCCTCCAAAAGCCCTGCTGCTAAGGCATTAACAGTTCTATGCCCTTCGCCTGTTGCTTTGAATGAACCAAGAAGCCAGGATGACAAATGAATTTTTTCTGTTTTTTTATTCTTCAAAAATAATTTAATTATTCTGTTTGCTACTCTTCCAATCCGATTTGCTCCGCAGGTATGTGAGCTTGATGGACCGACCATATCTGGACCAATTAAATCAAATATGCTTATATTTCTATCTAAATTATATCTTATATATGATTTGGTATAGCTGAAAATATGATAAATGATTTTACCGACATCACTTAAAGTGCTTGCTTTATCGAAAATTCTTTTTTCATTCTTTTTATATCTTATGGTGAGATGGTAATATTCGTAATCTTTTGCAACCTTAATTCCCCAAAACTGATATTCAGAAATTTCGCCGTCAATAGAATACCTGTCATTAATCAAAATGTTAGCGAGATTTTCAAACCCTTTCTTATAAATCAAAGTCCCAAAATCAATAATTTCCGGCGATTTCATTACAATGTCCAATTCAAATTCAATTTCTAATCCACTTCCTGCTGGCTTCACAGATGACAAAGAAATTGTGTATTCTCTACGTTGATTGTCCTTATTCAGATTTTCTTCTGTAAGCTGTTCGTCTTCTTTGGAAAAATAGCTCTGAATTTCTGCTTTTCTGAATGGAAATGCGTTTGAAATCACTTTTACTTTTATATTATTATGAATTTCATCAAAAATATCAATTTTATATTTATCACTTTTCGAGATTTTCTGATAATAATCTTTACTGATAAAATGATGTAATTCATTATTGCTATATGTAATAAAAGCAATTTGTTCCTTTTCCTTTGAAATCCAAATCCTTGAAGATACTTTTGGAATAGAGCGGAAATTCAGGCAGTTAATTTTATTTGTGCTTGATTCCTTATTAAATGGAAGTTTTCTTTGGGTTGAAGAATTTATTGTTTTACTCTTTATAGACTCAACCTGTTCAATTTCAAATTTGTCGATTCTTTCATTATTTTCTTTGCTTTCGAACTCAAAAGGAGTATATTTATAAAAGCAGATAAATTCTTCGATATTATATTTATCTTTGGCAATTCTATAGATATAATCTAAGTATTTGTAAGGCGAATCATCTTTTTTAAAGAAATAATCGAACCTGTTGGTTAAATTCATAAAGCAATCAATCAGGTCATTTGTGAGGTTTTCAGTTATTTCACAACCATTTCTTTCAGTAGGAATATAATTAGCAATCAGCAATATATTTGGAATTCTTGATTTGTAATGGTTTGCCAAATTTTTTATAATTTCGATTCCGGTGGTTTCTGAGCTAAGATGATAATCTAAAATAATTATATCATATTCAATAAATGTTTCAAAAGCACACTTTAACGGAACAAAACTCATTTCAGCCCTGTTAAAAACCTTTGTTTTGAGCATTGAAATACTTTTATTTTCAAGCGTTTTTATGTCATCAATACCTTCAATTATTATCGGTAGCTTTATTACTTCAAGAAACCAGGAATAATTCGTTAATTGATTAAGTTCGTCATCGATTATTAATATTTTAAAAAATGAATTACATTCCATTTGTTCACCAAAACTTTATTGGTTATAATAAATCATTGAATACAAAATTAACATAAAATATCAGAACTTTTAGGTTAATAACTCACCTTACACAATTTCTCTTTTAAGAAATGAAAAAGGGGGGGGAATGCGTAAGGTGAGTTTTTAAAACTCGTTGGAAACCTTTCAAATTCATCTCTTACTTCTTTCAAATCTGCATTTCTTGCTGAGGAAATTCCAAATCCAAGCAAATAAGTTCGGTCGCTAAGCAATGAAGAATGAAAATTAAAAATAAAATTACAAAATCCAGCATCTGAAATCAAATAATTCCTTTTCGATTTTACTTTTCCCAGAAAAAACTTCCTAAAATTGAATTAAGAAAAATGAAAATTCTTGATAAAATGATTATAGTTTTATTTAATTACTATTATCTTTTGTTTTTTTGTTATTAATATTCTGTTTATTGCTATTTCCTTTTGTTTTTTTGTTATTAATACTCTGTTTATTGCTATTTCCTTTTGTTTTTTTGTTATTAATACTCTGTTTATTGCTATTTCCTTTTGTTTTTTTATAATTTTCTTTCTTTTTATTATAGTTATCTTTTATTTAATTATTCCTTCCTTAATTAAATTTAAAGCAAAAAAATGAATATTGATTATAATAAATATAATGAAAGGAATAAAAAATATAAATATAATTAAAAAAAAGAAGAAAAATATAATTAATAATATAATTATAATACTAATAAAATATAAATTGATTTTATAAATACTTAATAAAATAATAATTAAATAGAAAAGAATATTAATAAAAACAAATATAACATCAAAAATACAAATGAAATATAATTCTAATGATGAAATTACATTTTTTATTAATGATTAAAGTGAATATGAAGAAAGGAATAAATCTTTTAATTGAAATGATTCTTATTTATTCGAAATAATTTTCCGTTCCAAAGGAAAAAAATGAATTTTAAAAGTAAATGATAACACTTCAAAGGAAAATTTTTGTTTTTCAGGAAAAGAAATTATTGATTTTAAAAACAAAAGTCATGCTATCAACGAAGTTGATAGCATGACTTCTTTTTTTCTACTTATTTCAGAACTCCAGCCCCCATAACGAAAATAAAGGAGTTAGGAGATTTGTCCCGTAAAGAATGATTTCGCAGTTAGCAAATATTATCTTATTAGTTATTTGTCATTAGTCATTGGTCATTAGTTTGTAACTACTAATAACAAATGACGAATAACGAATGACCTATTGGAAATATTTACATTCAAATTTAATTTCTTATAATAAAAAATGCGAAACAACAAACTACGAGGCATCAGGAGTTCTGTATTTATAAATCACCTCGTTACAATAACCTGCTTCACTGCCTTTGTACTATTTGACTGAAATACTAAAATATATGCTCCTACTGGGTAATTATTTGGATTAAACTCAATAGAATTTGAATAAGTATTTAATAATCCGTCAAACAAAATATCAATAAGTTCGCCCATCGGATTGTATAAAAGCAATTTTCCCTGTTCAATCCGGTTTGATTCAATTCCAAATTCGATTTGAATTGGTTTGGTAACTGGATTTTCCTGTAAATGAATAAAGCTGATTGGCAATGGGAGGTTTTCATAAACAGATTGTGGGTCAATTCCTTTTCCTGTTAATTTTATTTGATTTGTTAGTGTAACAGGGTCATTTGTTGAAATGTTAAGAGTTGATTCGACATAACCTGTTTTAGTTGGTAAAAATGAAAGAAAAACCTGCATTTTCTCATTCTGCTTCAAATAAATGCTGTCCGTAAATTCAGGAATTGTTTTAATAAGCGAAAATCCTTTTTTCCCAATCATATTAAGTTTAACTTCATAAATCATTGTTCCTAAGCTGTTTGCAGGTTCAATTTCCAACATTAATTGTTTTTCCTCGTTAAGATTCACATCACCAAAACTTAATGTATCAAAGCTAATTAGAATTTTGGGAGTAGGACCGGTTTGAAATTGCAAAAATAGTTCTGTTCCGAAATCTGAATTAAATCTTGCAAGTGTATTGCTTTTTTCGTCAAAAATGTTCATAGCACCGCTTCCTGCTTCTGGAAAATACTGCCAGTATAGTCCATTCTTTGCTAAATCGTATAGTTTAAATTCATAGCGTCCATTAGGCAGATTAAGAGTATCGCGGTAGTATGTATTGTTTTGCAAATTATTACGCTGATGAACTATGTTTGAATTTGCATCTTTTATTTCGTAGTAATTTTCGTAAGCATAGTTATTTGTAAGCAATTCAAAAATTAATTTGTTGGGGAAAAATTTCACTGGTTTTATATCGCTTAAAATAATATCATCTACTGGATTTTCATCTTCGGCATTATTTGGTTTAGAAATTTGAACCTGAAAACTGAAATCATCTTGAGTCAATGGATAATTTGGTAAAACTACATTGATTTTTTCGTTAAATTTTAAGTTACCATTCCAGACAAATTTTTGCATTTCCTTATTTGGAACGCCATATTCAATTTCCAAATAAGTAAGTGGAGCAGTTCCCAGATTTGAAATAATGATTTCAGGACTCAAGCAACTTGGATTTTTTCTGTTATGTTCCCATTTAATACTTGGTGAAACGACATCTTCAAGTGCTGCATTATTTGTGAAATTAAAATCTTCGTATAAAATTAAATTTGAAGAGAAATAATAGGCACAGTTGTTATTCCCCTGATTTATAAAATGAGTAAAATCAAATGAGAATAAATGTTCATATCCGGGCTTAATAAATTCACTTATGTCATTAACAAATGGCACAACAGGTAATCCGGGACACCAGTTTGCTCTGTCATAAAGCCAGGTTCCGGCTGAGGATAATGTGGGTTCATTCCGCAATCGCCTTTCCAAACGTGATTTGTTGCTGCTAAATTATCATTGACATAAACAAAATTATCCTTTTCACAAAATTCAGCGCAGTCCTCATTTCCACCAAATCCGTGTCCTGTAATAATCGTTCTGAGAGCAGCACTTTTCGTTTTTTCATCAATGCTTGCAAATCTTTCGCCTATTAAAGTTCCAATGGGATTATTTTCATCGCCATAAGCAAAACTTCCATAAACTAATTTTTCTACGTTAAATGGCTTTCTTGCTGGCGTTCCTTTAATAAAAGTAAAATCAACAGTAGCAGTAAAACCATCAGTCCAGCCGTCATAGAAAATATCTAGTTTAGCTGAATCAGTTAGAAGAGGTGCATAATCGGTAACATCATAGCGATAAGTGCGTGACCAGGTTGAATTAAGATTGCCGCTATACGCTGTGATATATCGGGCAAGTTCGTAATTAATTGAAGTATCGGCAACTTTCTTTTCCAAAAGCAGACAAACCGTGTAATCCCAGGGACTGCAGCCGCCTTCAGGACAGCCAATAGTCAAATCAAGCCAGATTCGGCGGAAAGTTTCGCCGGCAGTAGGGAAATAAGTATCCCGAACAAAATGCCCATTCCAATTTAAATGTTCTTTATCGTGAGTGCGAACTTTTATTGTATCTTCTGAAGCAAGAGCAGAAGCAGCACTTAATATAAAAATGCTTAGTATTATTAGTATTTGATTTTTCATATTTTTCTATATTTATTTTACAATTTACCAATTAATAAACTAATGCAATATAGTAATTTATTTTGAAATATAAGGGAATTATGCTAAGTTGCATTCATTGATAAAATTAAAGTGTCATTTCGAAGCGCAGCGAGAAATCTCACAAGTCATTGCAACCACGAGGTTTGAGATTCTTCACTTCGTATCTTAATGACAAGATAAATATAATTAATTATTAAAAGCAACTTGGTATAAATATTGTTATTTACCAAAAAGATTAGGATTTTCTTTTTTGTATTCTGAAATAACTTTTTCAATATTAATAAGTAAGGAAGCTTATTTTCAATAACAAATCCCTTTTCATAAATATATTACCTCTGACATTATTTGTTTTTTGATTTCTGGCCTTAAAGCATCTTCAGTAACTAAATCGACTTTTCTTTTTAACTTTTTCTTTAGATAATTAATAATTTCAATATAAGTAAATAAGTCTGGATTTGTGCTAAATTCAACCAATAAGTCAATATCACTGTTTTTAGTATTTTCTTCTCTGGCAAAAGAGCCAAACAAACCAATTCCAGAAATATTATATTTCCTTTTCAAGAAATCTTTTTCCTGTTGGATAGCGTGGGTTATGTCTTTGTGGTTCATAGTGAAAATCTTATATTCCTTTGTTTTATTTCAAAGATAAGAAAAAAAATGAAAAGAACAAAAAGTCAAACAAAGATTTTTTAATAAATCAAATCTAAATCAGAATAAAATTAAAAAATTATATTTATAAAATGAAAATGTTTTTGTAATTTAGATTTATATATAATAGAAATTTGAGATTTTTATGGAAATTATTTTAGAAAATGCTGTTGAAGAATTTTATAAGAAACCTTCATTAGAAATGGTTTATTTTGAAGCTGTTTCAAATTCTATATATGCAGGTGCTAATGATATTTTTATTAAAATAAGTATTGATTCATACAATAATCCTTGTTCATTATTAATTAGTATTGAAGATAATGGCGAAGGTTTTAATGACAGGAATTTTGATAAATTTAAACATTTATTAAAAAAAGAAAGTAAAAATCATAAAGGATTAGGAAGATTAGTGTTTTTGAAATATTTTGATAAAATTCAAATATCAAGTATTTATGATAATATCAAAAGAGATTTTATTTTTGATAATGATTTTAAAGGAATATCCGATTTTATTGAACTCAATGAAATAACTGATAATAAAACAGTATTAAATTTTTCAGGTTATAAACTTGAAAAAGTTAATCAATACGATTACTTAAAACCTAGTTATATTAAAGAAAAAATAATAGAAAAGTTTTACCCTCATCTCTATTCTTTAAAAGAACAAAAAAAAGAATTAAAGATTACAATATCATTAGAAACAAATTCACCTAATAATGATTATGATTTTTTTAATGATACCCAAATAATTGATATAACCCAATTACCTGAATTAGAATCTATCGAATTTCCCCTTGATGACTTGATGTTTGACAATTTAACTTTAAAATATTTAATTGTCAATGACAATTCATTAGAAAAGTCAATAATAACAGCTATTTGTGTCGATGAAAGAACAATACCTTTTGATATAATAAAAAAAGATAATATACCTAATGGATACAAAATAATTTTTATATTATTTTCTAATTATTTTATTGGAAAAGTTGATTGTTCAAGGCAAGAATTGACATTAGATACTTTTGAACGCAGAATGATTGAGAAAATTTTTACTGAAAAAGTTTCAGATATTTTAAACGATAAAATTCCAGAGATTGTAGAAAGAAATAAGAAAATTAATACTAATTTAATTGATAAATATCCTCATTTACAAGGTTTTTTTGATGAAAAATCTGTTGGTTTAATTGACAGAAGTATTACTCTTGAAACAGCTCATAAGAGATTTATAAAAGCACAACAAGAAATTCTTGAATCAACTGATTTAACAGATGAACAATATAATAAATCATTGGAAATGTCTTCTCGTTCATTAACTGAATATGTATTATATAGAAATAAAATCATTAATAAACTTAAACAAATTGACATCAAGAGCTCTGAAGCAGATATTCACAATATAATTGTTCCCAAAGGAAAAATTTTAAAAAATTCAAATTTGATGAACGATATTTATTCAAATAATGCTTGGTTACTTGATGATAAATATATGTCATATTTAACAACATTAAGTGACCAAAAAATGTCTGAAATAATAAATGAAATATCTTTTGAAGAGGAAAAAGACAACTCAAGACCAGATATTGCAATAATTTTTTCTAATGACCCTGAAAAAAATATAAAAGTAGATGCAGTTATTGTTGAATTAAAAAAATTAGGTTTACCATTAGCAAGAAAAGAAGAAGTAATTAGCCAATTAAAACAAAGAGCAAGAAAAATATCTAATCTATATCCTAATAAAATTCAGAGAATTTGGTTCTATGGAATTGTTGATATTGATAAAGAATTAAGAATTTCACTAAAAGAAGAAAAATTTATTGAAATTTTTTCTAAAGGAACTGTTTTTTACAAAGAACATGATACTATTATTGATGAAGATAAAGATATAAGAATTCCTTATGGTCTTTTTATAATTAATTATGAAGCATTCATACAAGATGCTGAAAGTAGAAATTCAACATTTTTAAATATTTTAAAAGAAGAATTAAGGAAAAAAACAGCGTTATAATTCAAAATTCCACCTCCACCGCCGCTATTGCCGTTAATACATTCCTAATCTGGTGCTTTCCCGCAAGCGGTGATTTGATTTTGTATTCTCCTTTTGGTGTTATTGCTGTAAATTCTGTGGTTAAATCCGGATTGAATTTAATGACCTTTGCAAAATAATGCTCATCAACGAACATGAGTTCGCTTTGCTTTTCAATAGCTGTTTCCCTAAAAATTTCTTTAATGTTGTGCTTTTGTTCGGCAACAACACATTTTGCGCCCTGCTTGATTATTCCAGCTTTTTCCAAAGCAATTTCTTCAATCGTATTTCCCAAATATTCCTGATGGTCTAAATCAATTTGAGTAATAACTGAAACTTCCGGAACAATTATATTTGTAGAATCGAATCTACCGCCCATTCCAGCTTCAATAACCGCATAGTCCACCCGCTGCTCAGCAAAATAAATAAAAGCAAGTGCAGTTGTGAAATCGAAGAAAGTAAAATCTGTTGAAAATTCAAACATTTTTTCAATCAGATAGCAAACGCTGTCGTCGTCAATATCTTTTCCATTTACTTTTATTCTTTCGTTGAATGAAAAAAAGTGAGGTGAAGTGTATAAACCGACTTTCAATCCGCTTTCCTGAAGTATTGAAGCAATACAAGAAGAAACGGTGCCTTTTCCGTTTGTTCCTGCTACGTGGATTTTTTTATATTTATTTTGTGGATTGCCGAATTCGTTGAGTAAAAGCGAAATTCGTTCCAATCCGGGTTTTATTCCAAATCTATGAAGTGAAAAGAGTTTTTCTAATAATTGCTTTTTTTCCATTTATTTATTAAATTAAATAAAAAATATGTATATTATATTTTTAAATTAATAAAAATTCAAAATTATAAAAAAATGAAGAAATTAATAATACTACTTATAATCTTTCTTGGAATATCGGCAGATTTATTCTCCAAAGTGTATGTAATCACAGTAAAAGGCGGAATAAGCCCTGCAACGAGTTCATTTATTTCGGGTGGTATTGAACTGGCAGAAAAAGAAAGAGCCGAAGCACTCATTATTGAACTAAATACTCCCGGCGGTTTGCTCGAATCCACGCGGGATATTGTTCAATCAATTATGTCAAGCAAAATACCTATAATTGTTTATGTCGGTCCATCAGGAGCAAGAGCGGGTTCAGCCGGCGTTTTCATAACGCTTGCTGCAAATATTGCTGTAATGGCTCCGGGCACAAACATAGGTGCTGCTCATCCTGTTGGGCTTGGAGGCGAAAGCGATACTAACGTAATGTATGACAAAATAACAAACGATGCTGCTGCTTTTGTCCGTTCCATTGCACAAAAAAGAGGTAGAAACGTAGAATGGGCAGAACTATCTGTTCGCGAAAGCATTTCTTCAAGCGAAAAGGAAGCATTAGAAATTGGAGTTATTAATTACATCTGCCCGAATATTGATTCTCTTCTAATTGCCGTCCATTCTGATACAGTCGAAACAGAAGCAGGAATAAAAGTTTTGAATACAAAAAACAGCAAATACGAATACATTGAAATGAGTTGGAAAGATGAACTTCTTGGAATTATTTCTGACCCAAATGTTGCTTACCTTCTGCTTATGGCTGGCATTTACGGAATACTCTTTGAACTATACAGCCCCGGCGCTATTTTTCCCGGTGTCCTTGGTGGTATTTCAATAATCCTTGCCGGCTATTCCCTGCAAATGCTGCCTATAAATTATGCAGGACTGGCGCTGATTTTACTTGCAATCATTCTGTTTATTTTGGAAATTAAGGTGCAAAGCTACGGAATGCTCACAGTAGGTGGCGTTCTCAGTTTGTTTTTTGGTTCAATAATGTTAATTGATTCACCGGGAGAATTTATGGAAATATCTACTTCTTTAATCATTACTACTGTTGTGTTTACTACGATTTTCTTTTTGGTAATAATTTCAATTGGAATAAAAGCCCAGTATCATAAACGTGCATCTGGAATAGAAGGCATAAAAACTGAAAACGGTATTGCTCTGACTGATATTTCTCCAAATGAATTTGGGAAAGTCAAGGTTCACGGCGAAATCTGGAAAGCTAAATCCGATGACATTATAAATAAAGGCGATGAGGTAATCGTCCAATCAATTGATAGTTTGACTTTAACTGTCTCAAAAAAATAAATTTTTCATTCTATTTAAGGAGGTTTTATGGAATTCCCATCAACAACTATTGTAATCATAGTTTTGCTTATTCTTATTATTTCATCATCGATTAAAATTCTAAAAGAATACGAAAGAGCAGTAATTTTCCGCCTCGGACGGCTTGTTGGAGTTAAAGGTCCCGGTCTCATCATTCTCATTCCGTTTATTGATAAAATGGAAAGAGTAAGCTTACGCACAATTACAATGGACATTCAGCCACAGGACATTATCACAAAAGATAACGTTTCTATAAAAGTCAATGCTGTGCTTTATTTCCGCGTAATGTTTCCAGATAAGGCAATAGTTGATGTAGAAAACTATTTGTTTGCAACTAATCAGGTTTCTCAAACTACATTGCGTAGTATTTTGGGGCAATCCGATTTAGATGAACTGCTTGCAGAACGCGACAAAATCAATAAAAAATTACAGGAAATTATTGATGACCACACTGAACCCTGGGGAATTAAAGTATCTTCAGTTGAAGTCAAGCAAATTGACTTACCACCAGAAATGCAACGTGCAATGGCAAAGCAAGCTGAAGCAGAACGTGAACGCCGCTCAAAGGTAATCAATGCAGAAGGTGAATTCCAGGCAGCTCAAAAGCTAAAAGAAGCAGCCCAGACAATACAGGATTACCCAGTTGCATTGCAACTTCGTTATTTGCAAACACTTGCCGACATTGCAACGGAAAAGAATTCAACAACTATTTTCCCAATTCCAATTGATTTACTCACTCCTTTTATGAAACAATCACAGAATGCAGTAAATAAGGAATAATTGTTAATGATTAGTGATTAATGATTAGTGATTAATGATTATTTGGGCTATTGGGTTATTGAGTTATTAGGTTATTAGGTTATTAGGTTATTAGGTAGGGCTGATACGTTCTTTATAGCCATACGATAAACAAGTTGATAGTATGGCTTTAAGTCTTAAGTGCTTTATTTTTAAAGAAATAATTATATGATGTTCGATTAATAGAATGTTTAAATAAGTGAAATTATTATACAAGTAGCATCAAAATTTAAATTATTTTTTAAAAAGCAGTAAGAAATTGCCAAAAGCCATACTATCAACTTGTTGATAGTATGGCTGGAAAGAGTATTTCAAAGAACGTATCAGCCCTGGTTTATTGGGTTATTGGGTTCAGAGATCCTGATGCCACGTAGTTTGCTATTTCGCATATTTTACAATATGAAGTTAATTTGAATGTAAATATTTCCAATAGGTCATTCGTTATTCGTCATTCGTCATTCGTAGTTACAAACTAATGACCAATAACTAATAGAATGATATTTGCTAACTGCGAAATTGTTCTTTACGAGAAAAATCTCCTAACTCCTTTATTTTCGTTATGGGGTCAGGAGTTGAAATTATAGAATTCTTCTGTTAAGTGAATTTTGGTGCTAATAAACGTAAATCTGTTTTCGACTACTTCGTCTGAAACCTGTTTTAAACCTAACTTTTCAGTAATCACATAAATAGAAGCTAAATTCTCTGGATGTGCCCTAGCAAATACTTTCCTGCATTTTAAATTATTTAAAGCATAATGTATTTGTTTCTTTCCAATCTCGGTAGCAAATCCTTTATTGTGCCATTTCTTTCCTAAAACAAACCCAAATTCAATTTCATATTCTTCTGTTAAATAATAAAGAAACCTGTGAAAACCGGCAAATCCCATTATTTCATTATTTATCTTGTTACATACCACTTCCAAACCAATATCAATTTTTGAACTACAAAAATTTTCGGCAACAAAATCGTCAAATTTGCTAACAGGTACTGGACCATTAAAAACAAGTTTCATTACTTCATTATCAGCGCAAATACGAGATAAATCATTTCTGTCATCATCCTGATAGTCCCGTATGATTAAATTTTTCGTTTCAAGAATCATAATTCTTTTTTTTTGATATATTATAGTTTTATAATAACTTAATAAAGTCATACTATCAACTTGTTGATAGCATGACTAAAAAAAACTGTTCATCCGATTACTTTTAAACTTTTCAACTAATTCTTTTATTAATAATCTGAACCAAATAAAATATCAAGGTATCGAAGAAACAGAATACCTGAAGGGCAATCATCCTGTGTGTTGAAATAAAGAATGATAGTACAATCCTTTTCTTCGCTATGATACATTGTAGAGGAAAAGCCGGGTAAATCGCCGCCATGTCCGAAAAAACTTCTTCCGCAACGCATAATTCCTAATCCATATTTAATTTTACCAAACCATAAATCTTGGTTCCCATAAAAATTTTCAGTCAGTCGTTTTTCCTGAAGTGATTTTGACAAAAAATCTCCTCGCACCAATGCCTCAACATATTTTTGTAATTCTCTTGGAGTTGAATATGCTGACCCGGCAGCCCAGCCCCAAGAAATATCATAATACTCGGTGACATCCTTGTATGTACTGTCATTTTGGATTTCGTATCCTCTGCCATGTTCGCCCGGTAAATCCACACCAGACGTCAGAAATCTGGTATTATTCAAGTTCAAAGGTTCAATTATTCGATTGTTTATTTCAGTTTCAAGGGAATTGCCTGTCAGTTTTTCAATCAATTTAGCAATAATGAAAGTATTGGTATTTGAATAATGAATGTCTGTTCCGGGCTCAAAATAAAAATCATGGGAGAAGCCCAAATCAATTAATTCCTGAGGTTGCCATACCCGGGTAGGATTTGAAACCATTGATTGCATAAAAACCGGCATATCTTCTGAATAATTGAAAATACCGCTTTTCATATCAAGGAGCATTGCTATAGTAATTTTATCTGATTGAGGATAAGAGTGAAAGTATTTAGAAAGTTTATCGTTCAGCGATACCTTACCTTCATCTACTAATTGAAGCAATACGGTACATGTGATAGTTTTGGTGTTGCTGCCAATCCTGAATCTGTAACTGCCATCCATCGGCAGTTTATTGAATATATCATTATATCCAGCTGTATAGAGCCAGTCGATTCCCTTTTTTTTATCAACTACCAGGGCAACAACACCAGGTACCCGGCTATTATTAATGATTGAATCCGTAACAGCTTTCATCTGAGCGATAAATGTCTGGTCGGGTCCTGTGGGGGTCTCTTTCTCGCATGAGGTAAAAGAAAATACCAGAAGAAGAAACGCAAATGCAAGGATTATTTTATTTGTTCTCATTTTGTATATTATTTTTTAATTATACTATTATTTTTTTAATTATGTTCTTACAAATAGGGATTATTTATACTATTACTCCCCAAAACTTTGTTTTTTTAGCAAAATTTTAAGTCTAACTTTAGAAATCCTCCTCCCATAGCAAAAATAAAGGAATTAGGAAAATTTCCACGCACCGAATAATTGCGCTTTTAATCTCCATAATAAATTATGGAGTTACTCTAATTATTAGAATAACTCCCAAATTTATTTGGGAGTTATATGTTTGCAGTTATATTAAATTATTATTTTTAAATATCAGAACTTTCTTAATTGCGAAATAAGAAACTACGAAGAGACTGGATCCCTTAGTTTTGTTTGTAGCTTTTAGCTACGTTATGATAATTGATTATTGGATTTTGCAAGAACACTAACGTTTCCATTATATGAAAAGTTTGGCATTTCGAAGTAGTTTCTGTCGGGTTACAACAACTTTTGATAGGAGCTGTGCCGCTCGAATACGCTCTGCAGGGGGCTATTAACAATACTGCGTGTTGGCAACTGGTGCTCATCTATTTTCAATTAGTTCGGTTTGTATTCGTTTATTCTTGATTAGTATTCTAAAATACGGACATTTCCCATTTATTGATAAATCTTTATCATCATTCCCTTTTCTGAACTTAATTATTTCAAATTGGTCTGGTTTTAATTTATGAAAAATGTTATTGGTACACCCATAAAGCCATCGAAGTCTACCGGTATGTCCTGTGTTTTATTTACATTAATTCCATCATAATTATCATATTTTGGATATTTTACTTCGTTTCCCAAATATCTTTTTGTAAGGACAATATCTTCGTGACGTTTAGAAGTATCTAAGTTAGTCAACCATAGACAATTGTTTGGTGAAACTATTCTGTTTCCTAAACTATCAATCCGAGCCTCTGTTCCATAAAGTTCATATTGTTCGGGAACAATGAAACCAGATATACCTCTACCAAGATTTATTCCTAACCACGCCTTGTTTTCTTTAATTAGTATGAAAATTTCTTTATAGGTTATTGCATTAATATTTCCAATTATCAAAAACTTTTTATTGTATTTAATCAATTGGGCTACATGCTCTCTGAATAATGAAAATGGTGGATTAGTAACAACAATATCGGACTGCTTTAGAAGTTCAATACTTTCTGAACTGCGAAAATCCCCGTCCCCTTTGAAGTAAATAATGTCTGTTAAGGTCGGTTTATCCTTTTCGCCTTCTGCACCAGTATATTCATAGTAAAAACCATTTTCAACTTCTTTTGTATTAAATAAATCTCTTACTTGTTCTCTATAACAAGAAGATATTAATTTTTTAAGACCTAATTCTTTAAAGTTTGAGGCAAAATAATTGAAAAAATTACTAATACAAGGGTCATCGCAATTGCAATAAACTACTTTATCTTTAAAATGACTTTTATAATGTTGCAATTCACTTTCTATATCAGAAAGTTGAGTATAAAACTCGTCACTTTTTGATTTTTTAGCGTTTTGCAATAATTCATTTGTTGCATTTCTTGCCATTATCGACCTTTTTTTCAAAGAAATCTTCCTTCTCAAGTTGTACTTTCAGAACTCCAGACCCCATAACGAAAATAAAGGAGTTATAAGGTTTGTCTCGTAAAGATTGATTTCGCAGTTGGAACCAATATTTTATTAGTTATTTGTCATTAGTCATTGGTCATTAGTTTGTAACTACTAATGACGAATAACTAATGACCTATTGGTAATACTTATGTTGAAATTTAATTTTATATAATAAAATCTGCGAAATAGCAAACTACGAGGCATCAGGAGTTCTGACTTTGGAAAGAAGCTTTCTTTAAAGTTTTACTTTCAAATTATTCTAATATTGGAGCACGAAGCAAATTCTTTAAACTTATTAATTGATGTTCTAATAGAAGTAAAGTAAAACTTTTGTGAAAATATCCTTCCCAAGTGCAACTTGTGAAGGAGGATTTGTAACTTTTAAAATATTTCCAAGCAATACGAATAACTTGTTGATAGTATTGCTTGCTTCTTATTTAGTTCATTTTCTCAAAAGTAAACGTCTTCGTTTTTTTTACCTCATAATGAACCACATCTGCTATTACAGCACGTAACTATATGTATAACAGTCATTAGCAGAAATACCATCAGATTTTATGTAGATAGATATTCCATATCTTGCAGATATGGAGTATCTATACTTTGAAGTCAGAAAAAATATTTTTGTCATGCTATCAACTTGTTGATAGTATGACTTGCTTCTTACGGTAAAAATATTCCATAAACATTTAAATAAAGCACTTACTTTATCATTGTATTCAAAATAGCAAAAGTACTATCAGTTTCTCAACTAAAGCTACCCAACCGATTTCATATCAGCTCTCTTAGGAATTTTTTTGATATTTTCTCTTAGAAAGAAAAAGGCGCCGGGAATAACCTGAATTAAATAATTAATTCCATGCGAAACTGTTGCATAAGCAAGAGCAATTTCCGGAGCAATACCATAAATACGCGTTAAAGTATTCGTAATTAAAAAATGATAAACACCAACAGCGCCGGGCGTTGGAGCAATCGCTGTTCCTATTCCAGATACTACGATTAAAAGGATTGCATCGTCGAAGCCCAAATTATAATCAATTTTGAAATCAAAAGCAAAGAACATTAAATAAAGTGGTATTGTATAAAATAGCCAAATTAGTATTGATTCAAAAGCCAGACGAAAGTATTGCTTTGGGGTGCGGATTATATCGAAACCTTTAGTGAATTTATCGAATATCTTATTAAGTTCATCATAAAACTTTTGTGAAAAGGGTTTTATGAAAATTCTTAGTAAAAACCGAACCAAAGGCGGATACAAACAAAATACAAGCCCAATAGCTATAACAATCGTTGGTAGAACGATTTTATTTGCATCTAATTCTGGCAGTGCATTTATGATTTGGTCTCTAAAAAAGAAAAACACACCAGCAAAAAGCAGAACAAGAGCAATCACATCAATAATTCTTTCAACAACAATAGTTGCAAAGGTGCTGGAAAAAGAAATCTTTTCTCTTCTGCTAACAACGTAGGGTCTAAGAAGTTCTCCTCCACGCGGAATGACATTGTTTGCAGCATAGCCAATCATAACAGCAGAAAATAAGTTCCAGGTGGAACTGTGTTTAAGAATTGGGTTAAGCATTGTTTTCCAACGCAATGCTCTAACCCAATGTGAAAGCAAAATTACTGGTATTGGCAAAATAACCCATAAGTAATTAGCTGAAACAATTATTTCATAAAGTTTACTTAATTCAACATCTTTTAGTGCTAAATATCCGGAAACAATAATTAAAATTACTGCTAATGTATATCGAATAGTTGATTTTATACCTTCTTTCATTCGTTATTTATCTAATTTTGCTCTTAAAGAATCCCAAATAATATAAACAATGAGTAATGCAAACATAATAATTGATAAAGCTTCAGCGCCAGTAGTCCCCTGCCAGTTTTGACTAAATAAATCAAGTCCTAAGAACTTTAGCAATGCTCCAATTACTCCAAATAGTGAACCACCTGCAATAAATCCCGAAGCAATCAGCGTTCCACGTTGGTAACGTGCCAGACTTAAAGCATTGTCTTTTGTTGATGATTTAATAAAGTATGCAACAAGACCACCCGCGAGCAGTGGAGTATTGAGTTCAAGCGGTAAATACATACCTAATGCAAATGCAAGCGGAGAAATTCCAATGGCATTTACAATCAATGCAATTACAGCACCGACTATATAAAGTATCCAATTGATTTGAGCATCTGGTGACATCAAAGGTTGAATTACTGCTGCCATTGCATTTGCCTGTGGAGCGGCAAGTGGATTTGCATTATCCGGACTAAATCCGTAAGTTTGGTTTAATATTAAAATTACTGCTCCAACTGTGGCAGCAGAAACTATTGTTCCGAGGAATTTCCAGGATTCCTGCTTGTATGGGGTAGTTCCGAGCCAGTAACCAATTTTTAAATCTGTTATAAAACCACCTGCCATTGAAAGAGCCGTGCAAACTATTCCGCCTATAATTAAAGCACTTATAATCCCCTGGTCGCCGGTCAATCCAACTTTTGCCAATATAAATGATGATAAAATAAGTGTCATTAAAGTCATTCCGGAAACAGGGTTTGTTCCAACGATTGCTATTGCATTTGCTGCAACTGTTGTGAATAAAAATGAAATAATCACTACAACAAGCAGTGCAATGATAGCGTGAGTTAATGTAAGTTCAACACCAGTCAATAAGAAAATGAATATTGCAATTACTGTTAAAAGAATAAAAATCACATTATAAGTAATTTTAATATCTTTTTGTGTTCTTGGAATATCAGAGTCAGCAGTTTTCTTTTTACCGAAAATTTCTTTTACTGCAAGAGAAAAGGCACTGCCAATAATTTTTGATGATTTTAAAATGCCGATAATACCAGCCATAGCAATACCACCTATACCAATGTGGCGGACATAATCTCTGAAAATTTGTTCGGCACTCATACTTGCAAAAAAGTTTACTCCATCTGTTCCGGCAACAATGCTTCCAATCTGATTAATTAGTGGAACCATTACAAAATATGAAAGGAAAGAGCCAGCACAGATAATAGTTGCAAACTTTAATCCGACAATGTAACCAAGACCAAAAATCATCGAAAGAGTATTGATTTTGAAAATCAATTTTAAATCAGTATATAAACTTTCGCCAAAAGAGAAAATCCTTGTTGTAACAACTTCAGACCACCATCCGAGTGAAGTGATTATGAAATCGTAAAATCCTCCAACAAGACCGCTAACAATAAGGACACCGGCTTGCTTGCCACCCTGTTCGCCAGTAATAAGAATTTCAGTAGTTGCAGTTGCTTCAGGAAACGGGAATTTCCCGTGCATATCTTTAACAAAGTATTTCCTAAACGGTATTAGAAAAAGAATACCGAGGAAACCTCCGAGAAGAGATGACATAAATACTTGAAAAAAACTAACGTCTAATTTTAAGATATAAAGACCGGGAATAGTGAAAATTGCACCGGCAACAATAACGCCTGAAGAGGCGCCAATAGATTGAATAATGACATTTTGACCAAGAGAATTTTTCTTCTTGGCAAAAGTTGAGAGACCTACTGCGAGAATTGAAATAGGAATTGCTGCTTCGAATACCTGTCCGATTTTGAGCCCGGAATAAGCAGCAGCTGCAGAAAAAATCAAAGCCATAAATAAGCCCCAAAAAACTGACCAGTAGTTCACTTCGGGAATTAATTTATTTGCCGGCATTACTGGAATATACTCTTCTCCCGGTTTCAGCTCCCTGTATGAATTTTCTGGTAATCCACTCTGTGTAATATTGCTTTCCATAATCTCCTGTTATTGTTTTATATTGAATTTATTTTTCATCTATTTATTCCATATTAACTTTATAAGTTTACAATTTAACTCTTTTTTTTTAATTTCAAAAATTTTGAAAAGCATTTATAATGTTTTTTCTTTCTAAATTGGTGTTCTAATTATCCAATTTTGTTTCTAACAGATAAGGTAAGAACAGTTTCAGAACTCCTAACCCCAGGGCTGATACGTTCTTTATAGCCATACGATCAACAAGTTGATAGTATGGCTGGAAAGAGTATTTCAAAGAACGTATCAGCCCTGCCCCTCTCAAGAGTAATGGAACTTGAATAGAGGAAATTATTTGTGTTTTACTTCATAATGACAAAAATATATATTTATTAGAGTGTCATTCCGAACCCCCTTATTAAGGAAGACCTTTATTTAAATGGAAATGACATACTTTTTAACTATAATATGCGAATGATTATTTACGATGCAAATCTTCTAATTACTTTGTTTTTGTTATGGGGGCTGGAGTTCTGAAATTATAATTCTGTTAATTCTAAAATAAAAATTATGCGTATTCATATTTTCCAATTGGTTCTGGAATATCTCTTCCTAATTCTTTAGCAGTTTCGAGCCATTCAGAAATTATTACTTCAGCGTTTTTCAGTGCTTCTAAATATGTTTTGCCATCTTCTATTAAGCAATCAATATACAATTGCATTGCATCTTTGAGGTTTTCTATGGCTTCAGCTTTTGTTTCTCCTTGAATTGATTAAAATTAAGCGTAAACAGCATTTGGATTTTCAGACATAATGGAAATTTGGTAACCATAATCCAAAAGAATATCAGTTGCAAGTTCAGAAGCAAAGTGATGCATTTCAATTTCTTTATCTTCGTCCATATTTGCTATGACGTTTACCCAAATATGCTCTGAGTCATCTGGAGAACACTCTAAATTTTGAAAAACAATTTCAGGATATTTTTCTTTTACTTTAGAAAACAATTCGTCAATTAATTGTTGTTGTTTTATATTATTTCTCATTTAAAACTCCTTTAATAAGTTCAACAAATTCAACTGCATCTTTTAACTGTTGTTTCGCATTTTTTTTGCTTATACCAGTTTTATAATCTGCAAGATTCCTATTATCTTGTAAATCTTTTAAATATCTTTTAAAACTTGACGGAAGAATTTTCTTTTTATTGAAAAAATGATTAACAAATAGTGTTTGCACAATTTTATGGTCAATATTTGGAATAATCCCAATATGATAAATTGCAGCTATTGAAATATGGAATGCCGCATAATATGCTCTATTTGCTGAAGCATTAATCAAATCATTTTCATATAACAATTTAGCAGCTTCTAAATTTTCATTTGCTCTTTGATAAAACAACTCTTTCATAAATTTCTTATTTGTTCTAAAATACTAATTTTCCCATAGGTTCTGGAATTTTTCTACCTAATTCTTTAGCGGTTTCGAGCCACTCAGAAATTATTACTTCAGCGTTTTTCAGTGCTTCAAAATATGTTTTGCCGTCTTCTATTAAGCAATCTATATATAAATCAATTGCTTCTTTAATATTTTCAATGGCTTCAGCTTTTGTTTTTCCCTGAGAAATGCAACCTTTTAAAGTTGGACATTCTGCAAGCCAAAATCCATCTTGACCGGGATATAATAATATTTGTCTCATTTAAATTTCCTGAAAAATATATTTAATTTAATTTTAAAAAGCTGCTCTTCTTTCTTCAACAACTTCTTCACTAAAAGAACCTTTGTATTCCTTTAAAAATTCTTGTGTTTCAAAAAAAGAAAAGTCAGACAATTTTAAACTTTTATCTTCACTTTCAACTTCTTACTGAAATGTAATGATAACTTTGACTGGTTTATTTGTTGAAATAATATCATCAAGGATTACTTTACCATTATAATATGTGCCTAATAATTGAAGCATTTATAATTCCTTTTTATTCGGAGTGCTAGAAAAAAAAAGTCCAAAGTGAGAAAATAATTTTAAATTATTAATGAGAATAGTGATATCTGCATGATAGGATTTTTATTTCATTATCAGATATTTCATATACGATACGATGCTCATCATCTATTCTTTTTGAAGAACATCCTGATAATTCATATTTTAATTTTTCTGCTTTTGAAGATTTTGAAAATGGGTCACGCTGAATCTCATTGATTAATTTAATTATTTTCAATGCTTTATTCTTATTGGTCGAAACCCAGTATTCCAAATCTTCGAAAGCACTTTTTTCAAATACCAAGTTTCTCATATACTTCGTTTGCTGGTATTGTTTTATTACTTTTTCTTGCATCTAATAATCTTTTCCTCATAACTGGATTATCAAGAAAATATTTGGTTTCTACTTCAGAACTTATGGCTTCCCATATTTCATAAGGAACAATAACACTTGTTATTTTACCTAATGAATTGCTGACGTATTGTATATTTGTATTCATTTTAATTCTATAATTATTCAAATATTAATTTAAACGAAAATAGGCAAACTATATTATATAACACATATTTCATTGAATTAAGCTACCTTACACTCTAAATTTTCGATTACAAGCTCTGGCAAATTTCCATTGGCTAAAACGTTTTTTGCATCTAAAATTTCAATTCCAACGAGCACCTCTCCTATACCAAAATCTAAAGCTATGTTATCAGATAGCTGAAGAGTTTTAACTTGTCTAATATCTGATACTAATTCTATATACATTGCATCTGCTTCAGGGTCATAACTTATTTTCATAATAATCCTTAAAAAAAATATGTATAAACAGTAATAACAATTATTTCATTTTCTTCTTCTACAAAGACTGGTGCTACTTGTTTTATAGTGTAATTTGTATCAATCCAAATCTGATTATATGGAAAATTTAATCTACACATAATTTTATTGTCTTTTGCTGGCTCTCTTTTACCATTCAAAATAGCTTGTATTATTTCTTCTTTTGAAGTTCCTCTTTTACTTATTCTATCTAACGAATGAGTTGTGAATTTTATTTGCTTTTGCATTAATAATTCTCCAAAATATCCTTTCCTAACTTACATATATCTCAACAATTTTCCAAATTATTTCAAATAAAACCTCCTAGTCCCCAATATTCAGCCCCCAATTCCCAATTCCTGTTTCCCAACTCCCAGCCCCCAATCTCCAACTCCCCAGCCCCTTAGAACCTACAATCCACCTGCAAACCAACAAATCGCGTCGGTGCAAGGTTTCCCGGTGTTTTTGTGTAGTAGTAATTTAAAAGATTAATACAATTTAGTGAAAAAGTTAGTGGAAATGCTGGATTATCGTAATTGTAAATCAGGTGCAAATCCACTACGTTTACATCAACACGGGCATCGTAATCTTTGATGTAAGAGCCGAGCAAGTCATCAAGATTTTTTGTTTTGCTTAAGTAGCGATAATCTGCCTGCAACTCAAAATCGCCGAGTTTATAAAAAAAGCGGGTGTACCAAGTCCAGTTGGAGCGGTATTTAAGCGTTTCATTTGTTTCCCTGTTAATTGGGTCAAGGGCTGTAATTGAGGTTTCAAAGCCAAGATTTTCTAAAAGCATTGCCTTAAAATCAAGTTCTGCACCTCGCACTCTTGCTCTCACAATGTTTTGAAATTGTATGTTGGCAGAACTGCTATTAACGAAAGTTGGCTCAATCAAATCGTAAAATTCATTGTGAAACAGCGATAAATCAACAACCGCCGGTATTTCAAACAAACTGAATTTCTGATTGCAGCCAAGCTCTATTGATAAACTTCTTTCAGGTTTTAAGCTAAGATTTCGGACTACAGAAAAACCGCTGTACTGAATTGTGGCAAAACGTTCGCCTATTGTGGGAGTGCGGAAGCCACTACCAATGGAAAATCGCAACTTCGTATTTTCGGCAGCATTATACGAAATGCCGAGCTTCGGAGAAAACTGCAAATTTGACTCTAAATTTCCAGTATTTACAGCACCTGTATCAGAAGGTGAATAATTTATACCATTTACTAAAGAAGTTTTTTCTATGTCAAATCTGCAGCCGGCAGTAATAATCAAATCCTTGATTTTGGAACATTCCAACTGAGTATAAGCAGCAACAATGTATTGCTGTGCGTTTTCATAAATTTTTGATTCTACTAAATTTAAAGTATAATTTAGTCCAAATGTCCAGTTCATTTTTTCATATTTATTATAATTATACTGAAATTCAGTATTAAAGGAATTTGCTTCGGTTTGACGGGGATTGCTCATATCAGCGAGTTTTGGCTCAAGTGAAGTGAAAAACCAACCAACTTTCATATCAATGAACTGAAAATTGTCAATAATATGCTTCAAATTACCAGAAAGGAAAAACTTGTCTGAACGCAGTTTGTCGTTTAAATTTGTGCCGCTTGGAGGAAGCGTTGCACTATCTAAGCTATTCCAGTAAACCCAGTCGCTCCTGTTGTCTGTTGCATAATTTGTTAGAAACGATAGCTTTGTCCATTCAGATAAATCGAAACCGATTTTAGAGAAAAAGTTCCATTTAACAGATTCATCGAACTGGCGATAGCTTTGGTCGTTTTGGTAACCCAGTGACAAAATTCCATCAAAACCATTGTTTTTAAAAGACAAACCTGCTTGTGCAGTTGAATATGTTGATAAATTATTTTGATATTCCCACTGCTTGTAAGTTGGTTTTGTGTAAACTCCACTTGATGCACGAAGTGAAAAGCCGAGATTTTCTTCCGGCTCCTTTGTTATAATATTGATTACACCACCCAAAGCACTGCTGCCATAAAGTGCAGAGCCAGCTCCTTTTACAACTTCAATTCTATCAATATTAAATATAGGAATTGCATCAAATTTCATATCGCCCTGGTCGCCAGCGAGAATTGGAATTCCATCAACGAGCAACGCAACGCGCGAGCCAACCCCAATAGCAACGCCAGAACTGCCGCGTATGCTAACCTGGTCGTCATTCATAGCAATACCCGGAACGTATTGCAAAGCATCGTCAATTCTATTGATACTTCTATCTTTTAGCTGCCGCGAATCAATTACGGAAATTGAAATGGGGACATCTTGAACTGCCTGAACTGTTTTATTCGCAGAAACTATAACATCACTTGTGATTAAAGATGATACTTTCAAATAAAATTCAATGCTGGTGCTGATTTGGTTTGTTATCTGAACTGCTTGCTTTTGCGATTCGTAACCGACTATGCTGGCAAGCAAGGTATATTCACCATCTTTAAGTCCGGTAATTTTAAATTCACCTTTCTTATTAGTGAAAGTTCCAAAACCGCTGTTTAGTATTCTAATCGTAACTCCATTAAGCACTTGCTTAGTTTGAGCATCATAGCATTTCCCCCGCACCACTCCCTGCTTTTGAGCAGATAAAGGAATGGTGGTTAAAAGAAGAAGGAAAAGGAAAAAAGGAAAAATTGCTTTTGTTCTGGTATAACTTTTAAATTTCATCATTTTGTTTTTATTAATTATATATTATTTATATTTTATGGCAATTTCTAAAAAATGTTATTATTCGCTATGTTTATCAATTACATCTTCTTTAAAAACCTACGAAATATAGAACAGAACTAATCCCCCCATACCCAGGGCTGATACGTTCTTTGAAATATTTCCTTACAGCCATACTATCAACTTGTTGCTCGTATGACTATAATAGAACGTATCAGCCCTACCCATTTTTCAAAGATAACGATTATACACATCTTTAAAACGTGCTGCTATTCTACATATCCCGTAGGGATAAAATATTTGTAACAATGCTTTTATTTAGTGTTTTTTTATTCCGTAGGAATTAAATATTTAATAGCTTTTTAACATATAATCCCTAACGGGATAAGCATAGTCAAGGGCTATTCTTGTTACAAATATATAATTCCTACGGAATATATTTTTAAGACACTATACTTTTTTTCTCCCTTTTAAACAAGAACTAATATTTGTGTATAATCGTTAGTTTTCAAATAGGAGATTTCGTCAAATTAATTTATGTCATTTCCATTTAAATGAAGCATTTGCTTTATCAGTGGTTTCAGCTTAACAAACTGCGAAATCAAACACTACGAAAGGACTGAAATTCTGTTGCTAATAAACTTCATCATGATTTCCAATATCAATTAATGCAATTATTTTATTCCTTGAAACTGGATGTAAAGTAAATTCAAAAACAATGCGACAATCGTATTCCACAATAGATGCCCAACAATCTTGTAATTTACAATGAAGTTTGTGAGTTTTTAATTTAGGATTAAATGGATTATCTTGTAATAATTCAAGAGTTGAAATAATTTTTTGTCTTAATACTAAATTATTCTTAGTATTTTTTTTAAAAGCAATTTTAAAACTATTATGCCACGATAATTCATACATTAATCGCTCTCAACATCAATTAGGAAATCTTGGATAGAGCCAATTTTAGCTTCATTATTATTAATAGCATTGAGAGTAATTTTTCTATTTAAAGCAATTTCTTCTCTCCTACGTTCACTAAAACGTTTTTGAAATATATCTATAAATATTTGCTGGTCATCAAGTGACATCTTCTCTGCAATATTCATAACCTTATCTATTGTTATTGTTTGCATATTCCTATTTAAAAATTAATTTATAAAAATATTTTTACAAACATAAGTATTTCTTCTGAAAAAACAAGCATAAAGAAATATTATTTTAATCTCTAAACCATTTACTCAACTTTGTAAGTTGATGTATTTTTAAATTATCGCTATTAAAAAAACTTGTTACATTCCTATCTTTAGATAATCCTCAAAATGAAATTATGACGCAAAGAATTGCATATTATTAGTCATGCTATCAACTTGTTGATAGTATGACTGGAATACTGGAGCTACTTTTCTCTAATACTCGCAATAAAAGACTTTAAATCGCTTATATCAAAAATTTGCCCATGTCCACCAATAACTAATTCAATATTTTCAAGTCGTTTTTCAATCCAGCTTACTCCCTTTTGCCATTTTTCTTTGTCAGCCATAGAATTATCCATTATACTGGGTCTGCCGTAATTTGAAAACAAATCACCAATAAACAGTGTTTTAATTTCAGGTGAATAAATTAGAATATCGCTTTCAGAATGACATTTTCCAAAATACAGTAAATTGAATGTAATATCTCCCATATCTATACTCATAGTATCCTTAAAAGTATAATCGGGAAATGAAATTTGAGTGCTGTTTTCTAAGTCATTTAATGCGAAAAGATAACGTATTTTCTGAGTAAAATATTCATACCAATCTTCAGAGTATAGCTCAGTTTTATCCATTTTAGAATCGTATTCATCAGTAATTTTTTTTAATTTAGATAACTTCAATTCTGGATTTTTCAATTGTTCATTTATTTCATTTATGCAATTTTCCTGACCAACAATTTTAGCACCAGAGAAAACACTATTTCCTCCACAGTGGTCTAAATGGCAATGTGTATTCAGCAAATATGAAAACTTTTTACTTTGAAATTCATTCTCAATAATTTTCCTGAATTTTGTCGTTAATCCAGTTGAAATACCGGCATCAATCACAACAATTCCATTTTTGGTATTAATAGCAGTAATGGCATCTGCACCAAAAGTGATTAATAATACTTTATCGTTGAATTTATTTACCGTTATAAGAGAATCAATAAGTTTATTGTATTCATTAATTTGGTTTTCATTTTGTGCATTACAAAAACAAAATGAAATAAGCAGCAAATAAAGGAATGAACGTGCAAATTTTGTTTTCATAGTAGAACATTATAAAGTATTAATACCAAGTTGCTTTCATAAATACAATTAAAGTGTCATTTCGAAACGAAGTGAGAAATCTCACAACTCCTTGCTACCACAGACATTGAGATTCCTCACTTCGTTTCGGAATGACAAATAAACATATTTTATCATTAAAAGCAACTTGGTATAAAAGCGTCATTCCGACTAATGACTAAAATATTCCTTGGCCCATTCTCCTTATGGAAAACCAAGATGGATTCTGACATCTGTCAGAATGACAATTCAAAGTATTTCCATTATGACATCGCATAAAGTAATTGTATCACTAATCATTAATCATTAATCATTAAAACAGTCTTCCACTCCCGCCAATTCAAATCCTCTTTTCCTTAAAGCGCAGGAATCGCAAAGGCCACAAGGCACATCGCTGTTTTGGTAGCAGCTCCAGGTTAAATGAAAAGGAACACCGAGTTTAACACCTTCCCGCACAATATCGGCTTTGCTGAGATTCATTAATGGAGTGATTATTTCGATTTTCGTTTCGGGCTTTGTTCCTAAATCAATAGCTTTTTGGAAAGCATCGAAAAAGTTTTGACGGCAATCGGGATATCCACTGCTGTCAAGTTGCATAGCACCGATGAAAATAGCTGAAGCACCGATTACTTCAGCCCAACTCGTTGAAATAGCAAGAATGTTTGCATTACGAAAAGGAACATAGCTCGTTGGAATTTCCTTGCTGTCAAGGTTTGCCTTGCTAATTTCTATTTTTTCATCAGTCAAACTTGAGCCGCCAATCAGATTGAAATAGGAAACATCGACTACAAGACGTCTTGATATTTTGTAAAAATCGCATATTTCATTAAAAGCATGCTCTTCTCTTGCTTCGGTTCGCTGCCTGTAATTAAGATGCAAGCCCGCAACTTCATATCCCTGAGACAAAGCGATAGCCGCACAAAGAGTGGAATCCATTCCACCGCTCATTAAAACAACTGCGGATTTTTGGGGATTAGTCATATAATTTATTTAATTCGTTAATAAAGCTATATTGAATAAAATCTCTGGGTAATTTAAATTCACCATTTTTTACTGTTTGCAACTTTAAAGTTCTCTTACAAACATAATTAGTCATCCAAACTTCTATTTCAAGAAAATTAGAAAGTAAAAACCAGTCTTTAATTGATGGCAGTGAACCACCTAAATCTTTTCGTAACCAATGCCCAACAGTATGTTTGTATTCTTTCGGAAATAAATTTGTTAAATCATTTTTAGTAAGCCCTTTTTTTAAGCGCTGTTTATTAATATAATCAGCAACAATATTTTGGTCAACATCGTATAATCTTTGTAATGAGAAGAATTCACTATCAACAGAAGCTCTGGCACCCGGTGATGCCCCCCAGTTAACCCTTTTCTCATCTTTAAATTTTCCATTATAATTTATTTTTTTTCCGTTATTTTCATTTAATTCAATATTTAATTCTTCCAAATCAAATTCAATTCTGTTGTCAATATGTGTAAATTCTTTAATCTCTTGGATTAATCCGTTATCAAAATATAAATTTGAATTAACTTTCTCATCAGAAAAAATTACAAATTCTTTTGTAACGAAATTTTCATTCCATCTAACAAGAATATATCTTGGAAAACCATTTTCTCTTTTTTCTAAAACCTTGATAACTTTACCATTACGCTGTTCAAAAGTATCATTAACGTCATAACCTACAAAGTCAGTTTCATTCCAGTTTCTTGGACATTCATTTTTTGATTTTAAATTTAGATTTTTATAATTAAAAGTATAGTTCGACATTTTATTATCATTTACAATAAAGAAAATAGGAAACCAGCCATTTTCTTCTTCGACTACAATAAGGTTTCTAATAATCCAACCTTTGTCATTTAATTTAGATGTGTAATTAATCAAATCAATATCATAATCTTTTATACCAACAAAATATATTGATTTATAATTAGCTTTATTATTATTAAAATTGTTAAAAGCATTATTTATGAAATTAAAATAATCCTTTTTATTACGAAATATTTTCAGACAACTATTTGAAATTTTTTCAATATTATGATTAAATAATAAATCAGAATTTTGGGAATGATTATAATTTTGTTTATTTACTGAATAATTAATAAAATTCACATCTTGAATTTTGTAATTTCCATTCAAATTACATCTTTTTTTAATTATTTCAATGTAATCCTTATTACATTCAATCATAAATGTTTTATTATGAGGAAAAAGCTGTTTTGCTACTTTTAGTGTAGTTCCACTTCCAGCAAAAGGGTCTAAAAAGGTAGTATTTTCATCAATTTTTACTTTTTTAAATAATTCTTCTACTAGTTTTTCCGGGTAAACTGCTACGTGTTTAAATAGTGTAGATTGTAAACTTACTTTCATTACTTTTGAATTTGAAAAAAAGCTACTTTGATTAGTATTGTAAGTATTTATTTTTGACTTTGAAAAAACAAAAATTGGTTCGTAACTATTCGTAAATCTATTCTTTACACTTGATGGCATATGATTCGGTTTAAACCAAATTAAAATATCATTTAAATACCAGCCATTTTGAACCATCAAATAAGCTAATTGATATGGTATTAACAAAAGAGGTGTTCGTCCATATTTTGAACCGTATTTATCACCAATATTTAGGAAGAATACACCTTCTGTTGAAATTTTATTCTTTAGCTGATTAAATATAGTAATTAATTTATCTATATAATCTTGGTATTTTTCTTCATTTCCAATTTGCCCATCAAATCCATAATCCCTTTGGCTCCAATATGGAGGCGAAGTTACAGCAACATCTATGCTATTATCATCTAAAGCAGTTAAACCTGCATAAACATCGCTATGAATAATTGTATGTAAAATATTATTATTCATTTAAATTCGTTTTTTCTAAGTTAATACCTAATAAACTTTCAACATTATCTGAAAATTCCGGACTTAAATATATTTTCTTGATTCTTAAAGGTTTATTCTCAAGTAGAGAAAAAAATGGGATTTTTGTATATAAATATCTAAATCCTTTTCCCTTATTTTTTGAAGCATTAATAATTTCATTCTTGTATATAGGAAACAATTCGCCATTTGGAACACAAATCAGGAATATTCCTTTTATATCCAAGGAATCTTCAAGCTCTTCATAAATAATATTAATAAAATAAGTCAAACAAACTTTATTTTGATAACTATAAATAGTAGGTAAACTGACTTCATATTCCAAATCTGGTGATTTATAACTTGTTTGATTTTTTCCGAGTGGAATTTTACCTTTATAATCTGATGTATTGTCAATTTTTGCAGTTTTAATATCAATATGAACAAAAGCATTGTATGTTTCAAAAAATAAGTCAGCACCAATTGGTGATGAATTGGGAATGCCTAACTGATTAAAAAGCCAAAAATATATTCTTTCTGCACCACGGGCAAAATCTGAATTTTTATCAGCACTTTTTTTAAAATGCTCTATCCAATCATCTTTTATTTTGTCTTTTGATTTTAAACCAACCATCATTTTATCAATATCTTGCAATATAATAAATGATATTTGTTCAAGATATTGCTTTTCCCAAAATTCAATTTCTTTTAATTCCATAAACTTTTCCAATGTAAATTTGATAATTCTATTATTTAATTTTTTCTTTATTTCATCTTCGGTAAAAACTCTGCCATTATTTGCATCATCAATTCCTTGTTGAACTTTATTTAATAAGATAAGTTTATCAACTATTTCCTCTAAATCAAATTCATGAGGCAATTTTTGAATTAATTCTGTTACTTGCGTTTTTATTAGCATTATTAAACTTTCATTTTTTTACAAAAATAATAATAAAAACAATTTTATACTCTTACCATTTTTCCCAGTGGATTTTGCTCTCATTATATTTTTCTTTGGGTAAATCCTCTCCTGTTGGGAAGCCAATAGGAATAACGTTCAATGGAATAATATCATTTGGGATATTTAGTGCTTTTCTAACAGTGTTTTGCCTGTCTTCATAAGGATAAGCGGCAGTCCAAATAGCACCAAGCCCGAGCGATTCTGCAGCAAGCAAAATATTTTCACTGGCAAGAGTAGCATCAATAATGGCAAATTCTTCAGATTGACGGTGCGCCTTCTCTTTTACAGCACATACAACGATTGCAGCAGTTGCCTGAAAAAGCATTTTTGCATGAGGAAGTCCATCTGCCATTTCGTCTAATACTTTTCGATTTGTAACGACAATAAATTCCCAGGGTTGTAAATTAACTGCACTTGGTGCAGCCATTCCAGCTTTTAGTAAAATTTCTATATTTTCTTTGCTGACTTCACCAGTTTTAAAATGCCTAACACTTTTTCGATTATGAATGACTTTTAGAGTTTCTTTTGCTGTTTGATTTAAATTCGTTTCCATATTTTTTTATTATAATTTTAAAAATACATATACAAAAATAAACAAAATAAAAATAATTTGAAGAAGATTTTGGTTGTTTGATTGAAGGGTTCTTTGTGCTTGAATAAAAAAATATTGGGAAGAAGTGGAAAAGTCTCATACTGGTATGTTTATTCTGTTCAATAATTTAAATATTATTTCATATATATTATATA
>CAZCLJ010000012.1:0-33347 GCA_964499465.1 uncultured Hyphomicrobiales bacterium | reverse complement strand
ACCACTACTCTCTGGATTCTTCACTTCGTTCCTAATGAACCACTTTGGCTTTTTATAGCGCGTAAATATATGTATAGCTAATACTTATACAAGTCATACGCTCAACAAGTTTATAGTATGACTTTATTAAATTTTTGGTTTCTCCTTCCCAAGTGCAACTTGGGAAGGAGGATTTGTAACTAAAAAAAATTCTAAGCCATACTATCAACTTGTTGATAGTATGGCTTGCTTCTTATTTAGTTCATTTCCCTAAAAGTAAACGTCTTCGTTTATATTCGCCTCAGAATGACCGAAAAACGTAAAATTTCATTTCTGAACGAAGTGAAGAATCTCAAGTTATGTGGAAACAATGAGTTGTGAGATTCCTCACTTCGTTTCGGAATGACAAGACTGCGAAATATCAAACTACGAGGCATCAGGAGTTCTAAAACTAATGACTAATGACCAATGACCAATGACCAATGACTAATGACTAATGACTAATAAGATAATATTTGCTAACTGCGCAATTGTTCTTTACGAGGCAAATCTCCTAACTCCTTTATTTTCGTAATGGGGTAAGGAGTGCTGAAGTTATTTTATTTAATTATAACCATTTTTCTCTCTCAATAATTACATTTTTTTCATTAATTTGCTTTTTTATAAACTCAATTTTACTTGATATGTGTGGAATTGCTGGCGTAGTAAAATATAGTCAAACTGAAAATAAAATAAACAGCGATGTGCTTAAAAGAATGAGTGATGTAATCATTCACCGAGGTCCAGATGACGAAGGCCAATGGATGAACGACGACAGAACCTGCGGATTTTCGTTCCGGCGTCTTTCTATAATTGACTTAAGTCCTGCCGGACATCAGCCGATGCATAGCATCAACGAAAGATATACTATTATATTTAACGGAGAAATCTATAATCATTTGGAAATTCGTAAGAAGCTTATTGAAAAAGGATATAATTATAAATCTAAGACCGATACTGAAACAATACTAAATGGTTTTGCCGAATGGAATGAAGAAGTTTTGGAAAAAATGCTTGGAATGTTCGCTATTGCTATTTGGGACAATGAAAAAAAAGAACTTTTTGCAGCTCGCGACCGCCTGGGAATTAAACCTTTTTACTATACAATTCAAAATGGCTACTTTATTTTTGGCAGTGAAATAAAATCTATTTTGCAATTTCCGGATATTTCAGTTGAACTGAATATTGACGAAATACCAAATTACTTAAATCTAGGAATGAGCAGCCACAAATCTACTTTGTTCAAAAATATAAAAAAACTTCAAGCTGGACACTCTTTAAAATTAAAACAAAACGGTGAAATAGAAATAAAGCGTTATTGGGACCCATTCAACAAGTATTACGAATATAAAGATTTGGGATTTGACGATGCAAAAGATATGTTAATGCAAATGTTTAGCAATTCTGTTGAAGCAAGAATGATGAGTGATGTTCCTTTCGGCGTATTCCTTAGTGGTGGGGTTGATTCGAGCTTGAATGTTGCTGTTATGTCAGAAATGATGTCCCGTCCTGTTGATACTTTCACTGTTGGTTTTAAGCAATTAGAAAAATATAATGAAATGGAATATGCCCGGAAGGTATCACAACTTTTCAAGACAAATCATAAGGAAATTTTGATTACTGAAGCTGATTGTTTCGACATTTTAGAAAAGTTGCCTTGGTATGAAGATGAGCCAAATGGCGACCCTGTTTGCCTACCCCTCTATTTTTTAAGCAAACTTACCCGTGATTCCGGAACTATTGTTATTCAGGTTGGAGAAGGAAGTGATGAGCAGTTTTGTGGATACGAAAGCAGTTTAAGGGATTATAACGTTTATTCTAAATATTTGAATAAATATCAGCTTCTTCCTTCATTTTTGAGAAAAGGAATTTATGGGGCTTCTTCAATTTATTTGAAAAATACGAGGAAACTTGATGCTTTGGAATACATTAGGCGAGCAAGTTTAGATGAACCATTTTATAGCGCCGGTAATCCAATGTTTTCTGTCGAGCATTTGAAAAAATTGTTTAGCAGTAATTATCAGCATTTAACAAATAATCCGATAGAATACGCTAAGAGTTTGGAAAAATTAGCATACACGATGAACCCTGAGGCAGATTTCCTTCAGCGAAATCTTGTAATGGATATTTCATTTCGTTTGGCTGAGCTTTTGCTTATGCGAGTTGATAAAATCGGTATGGCTCATAGTATCGAAGCACGTGTTCCCTTCCTTGACCATCGAATAGTAGAGCTTTCACTTTCCTTACCTGAAAAAGTGAAAGTTCCAAACCTTAAAGAAACAAAATCGTTATTAAAGAAAGCAGTTGAATCGAAGTTACCTAAAGAAATAATTTACAGGAAGAAGCAGGGATTTTGGGCACCTGTAAATGAATGGTTTCGTAATGAATGGTTTGATTATACCAAGCAAAAAATCCTTAGTTCTAATATGTTAAAAAGTGGATTGTTCAGAAAAGATTACATTGAAAAAATGCTGAATCTTCATCGTGAGGTGCCACAAAACGATGGTAAACGCATTTATTCCTTGCTTATGCTCGCTCTTTGGTGGGAAAGGTTTATAAAGTAGGTTTGTATAGAAATCCAGATTTTTTAATTAAAATACAGGCAGTTGGAGTTCGGACCTTTAATTGTTATTCACCTCGTAATAATCTATTTCAGAAATATCAGTATCCCAGCCCCTATAGCAAAAATAAAGGAGTTATACCAAACCGCTAACAATAATGGTAATATAATCTGTCATTTCGAGGCGAATATAAACGAAGACGTTTACTTTTGAGAAAATGAACAAATGAGAAGCAAGCCATACGCTCAACAAGTTGATTGTATGGCTTGGAAATTTTTAAATTCAGAACTCCTTCCCAAGTGCAACTTGGGAAGGAGGAACCAAGTATTTAATAAAGTCATACTATAAACTTGTTGAGCGTATGACTTTTATAAGTATTATCTATACATATAGTTACGTTCTAAAAAAGCCAAAGTGGTTCATTAGGAGCGCAGCGAAGAATCTCACAGATAATTGCTACCACAGAACTTTAGATTTCTCACTTCGTTTCGAAATGACACATTATCTGGGTAATTTGCGCAAAATATTCTTACAATTACTTTACTTAGAATCGTGGATTTATGATTAAGCTAAACCAAGATTGACAATTTTTTCGATAATTTTATCTTTGTCAATAGGTTTGACAATATAGCCCTCACATTGGTTTTTGAAAGCAGTTTTAATATTGTCAAAATCATCAAGAGCAGTAGTCATAATAATTTTCACGCCTTCAAGTCCGAAAATTTCATAATCTTCCTCAATTCTTCTGATTTGAGCTAAAACTTGCTGTCCATCGAGTTCTGGCATCATAATATCTAAGAAAATAACATCATATTTCTCATTATCTACTAAGGCAGTAGTAAAGAGCTCCAATCCTTTGAACCCGTTTTCAGCAACATCGGCTTCCCCGAAAGCCAGCAATATTTCCTGCATTACTTGAGAAGTAATATAATCGTCTTCAATTATTAGGGATTTCATAATATATACCAAAATTATTGATTAATCAAATTTATTAACAGATAATTCTTCTGCAATTTTTATCATTTCACTTTCTAAAGAAGGAATTAGGAATTCTAGTTCAATTTTTTCTCCCTCCTTACTCTTTAGTTCTATTTTTCTTGCAATTTCCACTGCGTTTAAAGCTTCAAAGTTTCCAACTTCGGATTTTATACGATGAGCTATATGACCAATTAATTTTAAGTCATCTGATTCCATAGCTCGTTTTATATCATTTATTTCTTTAATGTAGTTTTTATTATAGTATTCAATTAGATGGTTTAAAACAGTTTTATTTCCATTTAAAACAGCTAAAAGTTTTTTTAAATTAACTATAGGAACAATATTTGTTTTGTTAGTATTATTTACATTATTATTATTTTTTTCATTAGTAAGCCGGTTTATCTCTTTAAAAAGATAATCCCAGCTATAAGGTTTAGTAATGAACGAATTAAAACCAGCGGCAAAACATTCGTTTTTATGTTCTTCTGAAGAGTGCCCTGTTATAGCAATGACTGGAGTGTTCTGATTAAAATTAGAACTGTTTTCTCTAATGTTTATTGTAACTTCAATTCCGCTAATATCTGGCAGTTGGACATCCATAAGAATAACATCAAATTCCTGGCTTTGGCTTGCTTCTAAAGCTTCCTGTCCTGAGGAGGTAATAACAATATCACAATTTTTTGAAAGGAGTACCTGTTTGATTACTTCCTGATTGATTAAGCTATCTTCAACTACTAAGATTTTTAATTGCCTGTTTGGGAAGTCGGCTTGTGCCTCATCGGATTTATTATTTTCAATTTGAGATTTAGGTAATTTAAAGTTGATTGAAAAATGAAAAGTAGAGCCAACAAATTGCTTACTTTCTACCCATATTTTTCCATTCATCAAATCAATAAGTTCTTTTGAAATAGCGAGTCCAAGACCAGTTCCACCAAATTTTCTTGTTTGGAAATTCTCTACCTGGCTAAAACTTTTGAAAAGCATGTGCATTTTATTTTCAGGGATTCCGATTCCAGTGTCATTTATAGAAAACTGAATTTCATTTTTATCTTTTCCTTCGGCAATTTTTTTAATTGTAACAGTAACTCCACCTTTATCTGTAAATTTAACAGCATTACCGATAAGGTTATTTAACACCTGCTGCAAACGGAAAGGGTCTCCAATTACGTTGTCTGGCAAAGGTTTAAGGAACCTTGATATTAAATCAATATTCTTATTCTTTGCTGAATATTTATGTAACTCAATTGCTTGTTGCACTACAGATTTCAAGTCGAAAGTCTGACTCTTAATATCAATCTTTCCGGCTTCAATCTTCGAAATATCTAAAATATCATTTATAATATTAAGTAAAGAATCAGCAGAAGATTTAACTACATTAAGAAATTTCTTTTGCTTTTCAGTTAGTTCAGTGCCAAGCAGAACGCTTGTCATACCAAGTATGCCGTTCATTGGAGTTCTAAGTTCGTGACTCACTTTAGCCAAAAAAGAAGATTTCGCTTTATTTGCTGCTTCAGCAATTTCCTTTGCCTGTCGCATTTCCTGTTCAGCTTTTTTCCTTTCAGCTATTTCAGCAACAAGCAGTTCATTGGTAGTTTGCAGTTCGGAAGTTCTTTCGTGAACTCTTTTTTCTAATTCAAGATTAATATCTCTTAAGTTATTTTGTGCATTTTTTAATTCAGTTATATCTTCAAACGTAACTATATAATTTACTATTTCTCCGGATTCGTCCTGGAGAGCAGATAAAGCAGCAGAAACCCAATACTCCTCACCATTCTTTTTAATTTTCTTGATTTCCTGCTTTCTCTCTATTTTAATACCGTTAGCAACTAATTTATTGACATCATTAGGAAAAAGAGAATCAATACTCATATCAGTAATAGTGCCTGCAGTTATTTCGGCGAATGTAAAACCAGATATCTCAATATATTTTGGATTTGCATATTCTATAATTCTGTTTCTATTTAGAATCAATAGCATTGAAGGACTTTGCTCAACAGCTTGAGATAATTTTTTTATGTATAAAGTTTGTTCTTCAATTTCCTTTTCTAAATTTCTAATAGCAATAACTCTTTTAATAGTATCAACAAGTTGCTTTTTTTGAATCGGTTTCAGCAAATAATAATTAACACCAATTTCTATAGATTGGATAAGAAATTGAGAATCACTGAATGCAGTAGTCAAAATAATCTGTGCTTTTGGATTAATAGACTTAATTTTACGGGACATTTCAATACCATTTAAATATGGCATAGCAATATCGGTAATGACAATATCAGGTTGATGCTGAATGTAAATTTCTAATCCCTGTTCTCCGTCGTCGGCAGTAAGAACTTTATTTGATAATTGCTTGAGTAAAGTTGCAATATATATCCTTGAAGGTTGGTCATCTTCAACAATCAGAATTGAAATGTCCGATTTTTGTTCATTAATATTTTGTTCAAATCCCATTTACAAGCTATCTTTTAAAAGTAAAAATATGTTTATTTTTTGTTGCTAACTATTCTTATTAAATTATCGGCAATATCATCAATAGGATACTGTTTATCAACAGCACCGATATCGAAAGCAACTTTAGGCATACCGTAAACAACGCTTGATTGTTCGTCCTGCCCCAAAGTAGAAGCACCGGCCTCCTTCATTGCTTTTAAACCGGCAGCACCGTCATTTCCCATACCTGTAAGAATAACCCCAAAAGCGTTAGAAGCAACATGCTCAGCAACAGAATACATAAGCACATCTACAGATGGCCTGTGCCCATTTACTTTTTCTCCTTCCTGACAAACGACCTGGTAATAACCACCGGAACGAATAACTTTCATATGAAAATCTCCGGGGGCAATCAGGACACGTCCATTCATTATTCTGTCGCCGGTTTGGGCTTCCTTCACCTGCAATAAAGAAAGTTCGTTTAATCTGTCGGAAAAAGTTTTAGTAAAACCGGAAGGCATATGTTGCACAACAACAACTCCCGGCATAGTTGGAGGAAGAGCAGAAATTACTTTTCTTAATGCTTCGGTTCCCCCGGTTGAAGCTCCGATAGCAATTACTTTGTCAGTTGATTCTGCAAGAGCTTTTGTGCCTTGATATGCTGCCTTTTGAATTTTTTCAAAGCGTTTGTTTTTCCAGTGTGATACATTGGCAGTAGAAGCAATTTTAATTTTAGTCCTCAGTTCAAGCATCATTTCTTTTAATCCACGTGCAACATCTGTTGCTGGTTTTGGAACAAAATCAACAGCACCGGCTTCTAATGCCTGAAGTGTAATGTATTTTCCTCTTTGAGTAAGAGAACTAACAACAACAACTGGAATAGGATATTGAGGCATTAACCTTTGTAAAAATTCAATACCATCCATTCTTGGCATTTCTATATCCAAAGTTAATACATCAGGTTTCAAATTAACAATCATATCTCTTCCAGCAAATACATCTGGTGCTGCACCAATCACTTCAATGGCATTATCTGCCGATAATCCTTTGGTTAGTATATCTCTGACAAGAGCGGAATCGTCAATAATTAATACTCTAATTTTCTTCATTTCAAATAATTATTGTTTGTTAAACCTGTTTTTGATACAATGCTGGCATAATAAACTTATAAGGAGATTTTGTTCTGTTTAATGTTTCAGAATGTCCAATAAATAAATAGCCCATTGGCAATGTGAAGTTGTAAAAATTTGACACAAGTTTTTCGCGTGTTACATCATCAAAATATATCATTACATTTCTGCAAAAGATAATATCAAATTGCTTTTTAAAAGGGTATCTTTCACTAATTAAATTAAATTTTCGGAAAGTAACTTCCTTTTTTACCTTATCAACTATTTTCCAAGTCCCATCTGGGTTTTTTGTAAAATACTTCTTTTTTAAATTATCTGGTAAAGGACGAACTCTCTCGTCTGGATATATACCATCGTTTGCAAATTTTAATGCTTTTTCAGATATATCCGTTGCTAAAATACCTGCATCTAAATTATAATAGCTGTTACCAAAATACTCAAGCATTAACATAATCAAAGTATATGGTTCTTCACCGCTTGAGCATCCTGCACTCCAAATCCTAATATCTTTTGCTTTAGATTCAAGTAGTTTTTGCTCAATTTCTGGCAATACTTTTTTATAGAAAAATTCAAAATGGTCGTTTTCTCTGTAAAAGAATGTGTGATTAGTCGAAATATAATTTGCTAATTCACTAATGGCAGAACCGGATTTTTCGTGAATTAAATAATCATAATATTCCTGAAAGTTTTTGAATTTATACGCTCTTAACAGCTTTTGTAATCTCCCCATTAACAAAGTTTTTTTCTGCTCAGTTAGTTTAATACCGATTTTGTCATATACCAATGTGCTAAGGGCAACGAATTCCTTATCAGTAATTGTAATCCAATTCTGTCCAATAATCTCAACTGGGGTAACTACATCTTTTTTCATTTATGCTTATTCATTTAATTCAAAAATATTTACATTTTCTTCGTAGAGTAATTTATAAATATCTAAAAGGATTTTTACCTGATTACCAACTTTACCAATAGATTGAATAAATTTGCTATGAGAACCCTTATTTGTTGGAGGAGAGGGCGCCCTGTCAGATTCTGGAATATCCATAACTTCTGCAACCTCATCAACAATTAAACCAATTGATATGTTATTTACTTTAACAACAATAATGCAGGTTCTGTCGTCATATTCGATGTCCTGCAAATTAAAGCGTCTTCTCACTTCAACAACCGGAATGATTATTCCTCTAAGGTTTATAATTCCCTTAATATAATCTTTAATATTTGGGACCCTTGTAATTTTTTGGATACCAATAATTTCGATAACATATTTTATTTCAATAGCATAATCTTCATCAGCAATTCTGAAAGTCAAATATTTATCTTTTTGGGTATCCTCATCTTCACCGAGAATATCATCTAAATCAATGGCTTCTTGATTATAAGTCATAAAAAACCTCTATTTTTATTATGAAACTTGCGTAGTAATTAGTGTTGGCTTCTGAGCCATATCAATCAAACTTTCAATATCCAAGATGAGTCCGATGCTTCCATCTCCGAGAATCATACAGCCAGTAACTCCGGGAACTTTGCCAATATAATCAGAAAGTCCTTTTATAACTGCTTGCTGCTGTCCGACAATTTCGTCAGCGAATAAACATACCTTTCTTTCTCTTGCCTCAATTATTATTAATATACCTTCCTGTAATATTTCGCTGTCTGATTCCAAACTAAACAAGTCATGAAGCCGCATAATTGGCAGAATTTCCTGCCGGACTTTTACAACTTCAAGGCCGTCCATTGTTACTGTAATGGAGTTTGGATTTGGTCTGAAAGATTCTCTTATTGATAAAATTGGCAATGCAAACTTTGAATCACCGACCCTAATTAGCATTGCTTCCATTATAGCAAGAGTTAAAGGAATTCGCAATGTAAATTTCGAACCTTTACCTTCAACGGAGCTAATGTCAACAGAGCCGCGAAGCTTTTCAATATTCTTTTTTACAACATCCATTCCAACTCCTCTACCAGAAATATCTGTTACTGTTTGGGCAGTTGAGAACCCTGGCTCAAAAATTAAAGCGAACACTTCTTTATTTGATAAAGAATCCGGTGCTCCTTTTAATATTCCCCTTTCCTGTGCTTTCCGTAAAATTACATCACGAGATATGCCTGCACCGTCATCTTCTACAACAATTAATATTTCATTACCTTCATATCTGGCGCTTAGAGATATATTTCCTATTTCATTTTTTCCTTTTGCTATTCTTACTTCTGGTGCCTCTACTCCGTGGTCAATAGCATTTCGCAAAATATGCACTAATGGGTCAGCAATTTCATCTATTACGTTTTTATCCATCTCGGTTTCCTGACCGGATATAACTAAATTTACTTTCTTATTCATTTTTAGTGAAACATCACGAACCAATCTTTTCATCTTATTAAAATGTCCTTCAAGGGGCATCATACGGATAGACATAGAAATTTCCTGTAGTTCACGAGTGATTTTGTTTAGCATATTTGCAGATTTATTGAAATTCTGCAAGTCTAATCCGACTAAATCCGGGCTATGTGTTACCATAGATTCTATAGTAATCAACTCGCCAACTAAATCGAATAATTTGTCAATTTTAGAAGTTTCTACCCTAATGTCTTTTCTTTGCATAGTTTGCATCTGTGCAGGAGCTTTAGCTTGTTTAGCTTCATCATCATCAGTTTTCGCCTTTACTTCCCTAAGAACAGTTTTTTCTGCTGGGATAGGTGCATCAGCGGGTTTGGGCTTATCTTCAACTTTTGGTTTTACTTTTTCTTTTTGCAACTTATCTTCAACTCTGGCTTTTTCCTGTTTATTAGTTCTGTTTGTAATAATCTCTACTCGGTTTCTAATTGTTTCAATATTACTTAATAAAATAGTAACAACATTTTGGTCTATATCAAGTTGTTTATTTCTAATGGAATCAAGAATTGTCTCCATTTCAATACTGATTTCTTCAATTTCACTGAAACCCATAAAGCCGGCATTACCTTTTAAGCTATGTATGGCGCCGAATGTTTCTCTAACAAGATTATCACGTTCTGGTTCTTTTTCAAGAATAAGAAGATTTTTTTCTGAAGTGTCTAAAAGTTCTAAAGCTCCATTGAGGAATTGGTCTAACATATCATCAGAAATGAGCGATTCAATAGCGTATTCTTCAGAAGCTTCACTTGCAAGTTGAGGATTGGTCAAAAGAATTTCCATTTCTTCTTCTGCTTTTAACTCAAGAGAAATTATTTCATTACTTGCTTCAATTGCTTGTTTTTGAACAGGTTCAGGAATATTATTTTCAACTATTTCTTTTTTTGTGTCAGCAATTGGTATGCGTTCCCTTTTAATAGGTTCTTTTACTTGTGGAGGAGTTTCACTACTTTGCTCATCTTTTACCTTTTCGATAGCATCTAATATTATTAGCATCATATCTTCAGCTTCTTCACGTCCGCTTTGGTCTGTAAATTCAGTATTTACTCTTTGCAGCAGGTCTCTTAAGAAATCAAATGTCTGATAAATAACTGTAATCGTTGATTCACTTTGGACTTTACTTTGCTTTCTAATCATATCCAACAAAGTTTCTGCCTGGTGAGTAACTTTATTTATAACCTGCATATCAAAGAAACCAGATAGCCCTTTTAAAGTGTGGAAAACGCGGAAAATTGCATTTACTGATTCCGAATTTGTCTCATTCCGTAAATTTTCAACAAGCGGCTCATTAGTATCTAAGGAATCGAATGCTTCGGAAACAAAAGAACCAAGCATATCTTGGATTTCACTATCAATATTGTTAATATTTGAAGACATATCTTTCCTTCAATTTATTATTAATTTTATTTTCAAAAACTTTAACAAAGTAATAAATTATAATTAAATAAAAAATATTAATTTTTTATTTATATCGTCTATTCACAATTATAAATATAATTAAAAAAAAGAGAAAAATAAATGACTTTTTTAAATCCACTTGTTTTAATCGGTTTAATTGCTGCAAGTATTCCATTAATTTTGCATTTACTCAACTTAAGAAAGCTAAAAACAGTTGATTTTTCTACACTTAGATTTTTAAAAGAATTACAAAAAACTAAAATTAAGAAATTAAAGTTAAAGCAGATTATTCTTTTAATACTAAGAACCTTACTCATTATTTTTATTGTATTAGCTTTCGCTCGTCCAACAATTCAGGGGACCTTGCCGCTACTCGGCAGTTTTGCCAAGACGTCAGCCGTCATTTTGCTTGATAATTCCTTTAGTATGGACGTAAGCGATGCCTGGGGAAATCGCTTTAATCAGGCAAAAAATACTTGCCGTAATATTTTAAACTCCTTTCAAGATGGAGATGAAGCTACTATTATCTCTGTTGCCGACCTTTCTAATTTTAATCATTCTATAAATCAAAATGATTTATATCAAAATATTAATTTAACAAGAAATTTAAACTTTTTAAAAGAAAATTTATCAAATTATTCAATTTCCTTAAATTCTGCCAATATTAAAAATGGAATTTCACTCGCTTCTACAATTCTTGAGAAGTCTTTCAATATAAATAAAGAAATTTATATTATTACTGATGCTCAAAACAATGCTTTTAAAAAAGATTTAATTGATTCTGTAAAAATCAATCTTCCCGGCACAACTATTTACTTTATCCCGATTGGAGCAAATAGGAACAAGCAGCTTGCCAATTATTCAGTCGATTCTATTAATATTATTTCCAGAATTTTCCAGCAAGGAAAGCCAGTTGAAATTGAAGCATTTATTAAAAATAATTCCGTATCCGACGTTAAAGGACTTGCTATTAGCTTGTTCTTCAATGAAGAACGCGTTGCCCAAAGAACTTTAGATTTGCTACCTAATGAAACAAAAGCAATTGCTATTTCTGCCCCTACCCAAATAATCGGGGCAATTGATGCTTATGTAGAAATCGAAGGTGATGCTTTAGATGCCGATAACAAGCGATATTTCAGTTTTATCGTTCCGGAAAAACCGAAGGTTGCCTTGATTGGCAGCAAGGAATTAACCAAATTCATTAGTTTTGCATTAGAACCAAAGCAAACTTTAGAAGCCAGCGCTAATATCAGTGTTTTTGAACCATCAGATGCTTCAAGAATTGATTTTAATTCTTTCGATATGCTGATTATTGCCGGTGGTCCGCTTCAGCAAAATGATTTTTTGCGGCTAAAGCAATATGTAAGCACTGGTGGTGGTATCCTTCTTTTCGCTGACCCGCAATCGAATGAACAAATATATCAAAAAGGTATGCTTGAACTTGGCTTTAGTTTCATTGGAAGCAAAACTTATTCGATGCAGGAGCCAGCACGCTTTTTAAATGTTGATAAAAATCATCAACTCTTTGAAGGTATGTTCAAAGAAAAAGAACTCGAAAAGCAAACAATTGAAAGTCCTAATATATTTAAATCTCTGCTCTTTCAGGGTGAACAGCAAATTATTGATATACCCGGCGGTAGCTTTCTTTCTGAAAATAAAATCGGTGACGGAAAAATTCTTTACTTCGCTGTTTCACCAACTTTTGCTTACAGCAGTTTTCTTGTTACCGGGCTTTTTCCAGCACTGCTTCATAGAAGCACATATTATCTTTCTTCTATTGAGTCTTTTGGAAACAACTATCTGGTTGGTTCGCCAATAACTTATATTTTACCTAACAAATACTCTAATAATTCATCATTTAAAATTTTAGACCCACAGAAAGTAGAATTTTTCACTCAGGCAGCTACCCTTCCAACTGGCTCCGTCTTAGCATTGGATAACACTAACCAAATTGGTAATTTCTCTGTGCTAACGCCAAACAGCAAGCCAGTCGCTGTTTTTTCGATTAACACAAATCCTTCTGAATCTGTTCTAATTAGTCAAAGCGATGATAATATAAAAAAGTTTATCGAAGAAACCGTTAATGAGCCACGATTAGAGATGATTGATGAATCAAATGAAATACAGCAGAATATTAAAAGAGTCAGAACAGGAACAGAGCTTTGGCAATTATTTGTTGCTCTTGCACTTCTCGCCGTTCTTGCAGAAATGCTGGTTGCAAAAGTATCAAAAAACGAATTACAAACATAATTGATAATTGACAATTGACAATTGATAATTGGAAAATGTCTTATGTAAAATTTATGTAAGGCATTTTTTTATTATCTTTTGTCATTTGCAAGGGTTGTGAAGAATCTCAAACTCTGTGATAACAATGACTTGTGAGATTCCTCACTTCGTTTCCAATGACATCGTAGTTTGTCATTCTCTCGGATGTCAGAATCCATCTTATTTTTCCCCAATCAGTATGGACAACGAGATTTTTAGTCATTAGTCATTAGTCATTAGTCATTAGTCATTAGTCATTAGTCATTGGTTGTTAGTAAAAATACTAATGACTAATAACGAATGACTAATGTAATAATTTATTGAAAACCTAATAAACATTTCTTGTCATTCCGAAACGAAGTGAGGAATCTCAAGTTCCGTAGTAGCAATGACTTGTGAGATTTCTCACTTCGTTTCGAAATGACACAATATAATAAGTCTTTTAACGAATTACAACACTAATGACCGATAAAAACTATTTTTAAGATTGATTCTGACATCCGTCAGAATGACACGGAAAATTATGTCATCTCAATTAAAATGAAGCACTTGCTTTATTTTGAGAGACAGAATTACCTACATTTTTATTCTAAATATATTACAAAAAGCAATTTACCGACCAAAAATTTCAACTACTTCATTTTCGTATTTGGAACTGAGGTTCTTAATATACAAAAAAAATTACAAAAATATTACTAAAATTTAAGAATAAAAAAGTAATTTTGTAATTTTATTGGAACGCTGTTTTAAAAAAAGAAAGATATAATTTATAACATAAATGTTTTGAGGAAATAAATGTACGAATTTAATTTTAAGCCATTCGAGGAAATGACTGCTGAGGATTACGCTAAGGTCGGTTTCAAATCTGGCTTGGAAATACACCAGCAATTGTTAACAGAAAAAAAACTATTTTGCCGATGCCCAGCTGGTAAATACAGCTCTGAATATCATGCAGAAATATTAAGGCATATGCGTCCTACATTATCAGAACTTGGGGAATACGATGGCACTGCCTTAATGGAATTTAAAACAAAAAAAGATATTGTTTATAGAATAAACCGTAGCACTGTTTGTACTTACGAAATGGATGATACTCCACCTTTTCAGATTAACGACCAGGCATTAGATATTGCAATAGAAGTTGGTATGCTTCTTAATTCATCGGTTGTTGATGAAATCCACATTGCCCGTAAGCAATACCTTGATGGTAGCATTCCTACCGGTTTTCAACGAACTGCAATAGTTAGCGTTGGTGGTTCCATTCCTTATAAAGACAGAAATATCAATATTATCCAAATGTCCATCGAAGAAGATTCCTGCCGTGAATTCAGCGATATCGGCCATCAGAGAATTTATCTTGCTGACCGCCTGGGAATGCCACTAATAGAAACCGTTACTGAGCCGGAGATGAAAACTCCGCAAGAAGTTGCCGAAGTAAATGACCTTCTGAGACGGCTTGCAAGAAGCACTGGCAAGGTTAGAACAGGTATTGGAGCTGGACGCGAAGACGTAAACGTCAGCGTTACTGGCGGAACTCGTATTGAAATCAAAGGCGTTTCTAAAATTACTACCATTCCGTTACTTACATATAACGAAGCAATGCGTCAGTGGAACTTGCTTAAATTACGGGAAGAACTTCATCGCCGTGGTATAACTGAAGAAACTTTCTCAGCAAAAGTTGATGATGTAACAAAAATTTTGAGAAAAACACGCTACCAGCCAATTTATAATGCTATTTATGAAGGGAAATTAGTCTATTGCGTTACTTTGCGTAACTTTAAAAATTTACTTCGCTGGCAGACCCAAACCGACACTTATTTTTCAAAAGAAATTTCTGATAGAGTCCGCGTTATTGCCTGTTTGACTACTTTACCAAATATTATTCATTCTGACTATCAAGGTGAAACAATATCATCAGCCGAAGGAAAAGCATTAAGAAAAGCTGTCGGGGCAACTGATGACGATACAATAGTACTCGTTTGGGGAAACAAACAAGACGTAACAACAGGAGCCAAGGAAATTATAATCAGAGCAAAAGAAGCTACTATTGGCATTCCTTCTGAAACACGTCAGGCACTTCACGATGGCACCAACGGTTTTGAACGTATTTTGCCCGGTCCTCAAAGAATGTATCCCGATACAGATTTACCACCCAAAAAAGTAACAACTGAAAAATTAGAACAAATCAGGTCAAGTCTTCCTAAGCAAATTTGGGTTCGTGAAAAAGAATATAAAGAACTCAATTTGCCAGAACATTATGTAAGAACTCTTGCTTTTTCTAAATATGCAAACGTTTTTGAAAGAATTATTAAAGAACTCAACATCAAGCCAATGCTTGCTGCAATAGTCATTGTTGATTATCCAAAGAAATTAAAGAAAAAATGTTTCGACATCACTGCAATCAAGGAAGAATATTTCTATAATATTTTAAAAGCATATTCTGAAAAAAGAATTGTAAGAGATGCAATCATAATCGCATTGCAAAGAGCAATAAAAAATCAAGAGTATAATGATGTGATTCTACCCAAAAAAATATCAGAAGAGCAACTTAAAGAAATGAAAAATCAAATAAAAGACATAACAAAACAAGTAGAAATAAAGAATCAGGACAAGAAAAGAGATATTTATTTAAGTAAGATAATGCACACTTTTCGAGGCACAGTTGAGTTCGACCAGGTGGATAAATTATTAAATCAAATTGAATTGTAGGAGTAAAAGCAATGGAAAATAATGAAGCATATAAAGGTTACAGAGGTGAAGCCCTCGACACATTAAAGCAGTTCAATGCTATGATTTGGAGCGATGTTGAAATTACTACTGCAGATTATAAATTTGTTGGTATTATCCTTCCACGTTCAGAAACCGCAGACCAATACCACGTTGTTTTGAAATTAAGAACTGGCTATAATATTGGTATTGCTGCAAATAAAATTAACGATATAAATATACTTGGCAGAAAAGAAGCTCACTATAAAATACCTGAAAAGGCATTTCCTTACGACCCGCATCGTCCAAACGTTAAACTTTTTGGAACTGGCGGAACTATTGCAAGCCGCTTAGACTACCGCACAGGAGCTGTTATTCCGGCTTTCTCTCCCGGCGAACTTTACGGCTCTGTTCCAGAACTCGCTGATATATGCAATCTCGAAACAGAAAAGCTATACGGCGTTTTCAGTGAAAATATGGGACCAGAGCAGTGGAAAGGAACTGCTGAAGCTATTGGAAATGAAATCCGCAAAGGGACAACCGGAATCGTGATTGGGCATGGAACTGATACTATGCACCACACCGCTGCTATACTTTCTTTTATGGTGCAAAATTCACCTGTTCCAATCGTAATGGTTGGCTCACAGCGTTCAAGCGACCGTCCTTCTTCTGATGCTGCTCTTAATTTGATGCATAGCGTTAAGGCAGCTGCTGAAAGCGACATTGCTGAAGTTATGGTTTGTATGTTCGGACCTACCTCCGATGATTATGGCTTGCTTCACCGCGGAACACGTGTTCGCAAAATGCACTCCAGCTACCGCTCTACTTTCCGAACAATTGGCGACATTCCGCTTGCTATGGTCGATAGAAAAAAAATAACTCCCCTTCGTCAGGATTACCATAAGAGAAGAAATGACAAAAGCGTCATAATCAATACTGCTTTCGAAGAAAAAGTTGCAATAGTTTATTACTATCCAAATATGCAGCCAGATATTATTTACTCTTTAATTGATAATGATTATAAGGGAATAGTAATTGCAGGCACCGGACTTGGACACGTCAATAAGCCACTTTATCCGGCTCTTAAGAAAGCTCAGGAAAAGAACATCGCTGTTTATATGACCGTTCAAACTCTTTGGGGATACGTCCAAATGTATGTTTACGATACTGGCAGGGATATGATGGAGCTCGGTGTTGTCCCATCAGCAAATATGCTACCAGAAGTTGCATATATGAAACTATGCTGGGCATTAGGACAAACCAACGATTTGAAAAGAGTTCATGATATTATGCTCACTCCGGTTTCAGGCGAAATCACTGAACGCGAGCCGAGCAATGGTTACCTTGTCTTGCAAGGCGGTATTCCAGAAGTTGAAGAATATATTTCTAAATATAGAAAATAAGAGTTTAAATTATTTAAAAATAACAAAAAGGGATGTTCGTTTTACATTCAAGTAAAACTGCATTCCTTTTTGTTAAAAAAAAAGAAGATTAATCTTTCCAATTTATTTTGTATTTTGCAAAAACAAAAATTCAAAGAGGAAAAGATGAAAAAATCAATTTCATTAATCGTTCAATTACTAATAATTATAGTAATTATCTCTTGCAACAAGAGTGATAATGTTGTTAACCCTTCTAATCCCGGTGGAATTGAATTAAGAGATTTTTCACCAAAAATAGCTCCAACTTATGCCAAAATCACTATTTATGGTAAAAATTTAAATTATCAAGGAAAAACTTTAGTTTACTTTAACGATTATTATGCTTCATATATTTTAAAAAGCAATGATTCTATTGTAGTTACATTAGAAAATCAAATTCCGGGTAAATATAAAATTAAAATTGTAAATGGAAAAGATATTTTAAGTTTTAAAGACTCATTAGAATTAATATCACCGTTTAATAATTTTAATTTATTAAATATAAAGTCATATTCATTAAAAATTAGAAATATTCACTGTTATTTTACATATTTACGTAATTCTGAACCACCAGTAACGGATATATTATACAATTTTACTAAAAATTTTAATAGTAGTTTTGATTTATCCAAAACAAATAAAATAAAAAGTGAAGTCAGTTTTAATTTTAATGGATATAATGAACTCGGGTATGTTGATGTGAAAATGATTATGAAATTTAATAATAATAATCCTAATATTTTAAATCTTTCAATATCAGGATATTACCTACTGCATGATAATTACGAAATAAAAGATGACCTCAGTTATTTTATTGGCTTAAACAACATTACCCCAACTTTAATCACTGATTCAACAATTGTGTTTAATTTAGATAATGAGATATTAAATAAGAGTTTAGTATCATTATCTTATTCATATAATGCAATTCATTTTCTAAGTCATGGTTCAATTACAAAAAAAGAATATATAAGCAAAGTCTTACCTGTAACTGGAAATGCTGGTATTGATATTATTTTATCGAAATGAAAAATATCTGAAAGAAAGGGATTGTCTTTAATAACCCCTTTATAAAGCAAATACTTTATTTAAATGGAGATGACATAAGGTAGCAAAAAGCTACAAACAAAATTAAGAAAAAATGTAAAGAGTTAAAAAGAAACATATCTTGCTCATTCCCCTCTTGAGAGGGGCAGGGGGTGTGTTCTTTTTCTTTTTACAAAGTAGTGATTTGTTAAAAGATGTAATAGTATAAACTATGATTTATTTGATTCATTTGATTAAGATTACTTTCTTATTATAAAAATCATATTTATCACAAATATCATCGCTCTAAACAGAATTAATTGATTATAGACAACCAAGAACACACCCCTGCCCCTCTCAAGAGGGGAATAGTACTTGTGTTAAAATGAAAATAGTGCATCAGCTTAACTTCTTAAAATCTTAAGATGGAATTGCGTAATGTAAGTAAGTAAAATATTACTGTATAAAAAGTTAGACTTAATATTTTGCTAAAAAAACAAAGTTTTGGGGAGTAATAGTATAATCTCAGAACTCCTTACCCCATAACGAAAATGAAGTATTTAGGAGATTATGCTCGAACCGAACAATTGCGAAGTTAATCTCCCAAATAAATTTGGGAGTTACTCTAATAATTAGAATAACTCCTAAATTTATTTAGGAGTTATATGCTTGCTATTTTTTGAAATTACATTATTTTTAATATCAGAACTATATTAAATGCGAAATACCATACTACGAGGCATCAGGAGCTCTGAAATTAAAAAAATTACAGCAAAGACCACTTCACTTTTATTCCATCACTGGAGATATAAATATCATCAACCATATATGCTAAGAAACCTGTAAATTTACATATTGCAACGTCTTTTGAAAATATTTTGATTAATGTGTTGGTAACTAATTTAACAAAAGAATGATTTTTTTCACAGATGCTGCTAAATGGCTCACTAAAATCATCACAATTAATAATACTTTCTATACGTAAATCTTTCAAATAAATTGATTTTCCATCTTCTTCCCTAACTAAATCCGGAGCGCCGGAAATTATGAATTTACTTAAATTCTGAGCATAATCTGGAAGAGGCCATATTGGATTTCCACAAAATGTAATTTCCAATTCAATTTTTATTCTACCGTTTTGATAATTGAAATCCTTTATATCTTTTATACTTACTAAATCTAAATTCGTTATTGATAAATCTTGCTCATATAAAATTGGAATTTTCCTTTCAATCATTTTATTGCATTTTGATTTTAAAAATCTTGCCTGATTCGACTTCTCGGTAATTTCAGAACCAGTATAAGTCAAAGTGCAACTGCTTAATAAATAAGCATTTATTAATATTGAAATTATTATGTATTTTTTCATTTTTTCGCTCTTGTATTGTTACTCTAAATTTCTTTAAACTTTTCTAATTTCTGAATTTATCAAAAATTCAAATTACTTATAATATAATAAATGAACAAATATTCTATCCTATATTATTCATAAATTTAAAAAAATATTCAGTAGTTATTGATTATAAATGGTTTGCTTAATATTCTGTAAAAAAACTAAGTTTTTTCTCTAATTTTTATTAAATTCTAAAATCGTTACTGAGTCTATTCATCCGATGACTTCCCAGTCATCGGATGAATTATTCAGGCTAATAACCTCAGAACTCCTGATGCCTCGTAGTCTGCTATTGCGCAGTCTTGTCATTCTGAACGAAGTGAAGAATCTCACAAGTCATTGCTACCACAGAGTTTGAGATTCTTCACTTCGTTCAGAATGACAGACAAACGTAAAGATGTAATTGGCAACCCCCTGATAAAGAAATTGCTTCATTTAAATGGGAATGACATTAATTTACCCTGTCATTCTGAAGCGCAGCGAAGAATCTCACAAGTCATTGCTACCACAGAGTTTGAGATTTCTCACTTCGTTGCCAATGACATCGTAGTTTGTCATTCTGACATCCGTCAGCATTACACTTTTACTTATGTCATCTCTATTTAAATAAAGCACTTGCTTTATCTGGGGGTTCGAAATGACATCTTTAAATGTATCTTTGAATGCAACTTTGTATAAGATAATATTTGCTAACTGCAAAATTATTTCTTATGAAGCAAATCTCCTAACTCTTTTATATCAGATATTGGGCAATGAGTTCTGAGATTTTCATCATATACCATCTTTGCATTTATAGAGTAGAATTTTTATTAAAATGAAAAATAAATGAAAAATAATTTAAAAAAGAATAAAAAATTTCATATATTAAAATTAATGATATATATTATTCAATAAAATTAATTTTATTAGATAATAGATATAAAAAATTAAAAATGATAGGAATGTTTATAAGAAAATTTTACTAATTACCGAATAAGATTTAAACAGTATCATTTTGCTTTTATAAAGGCAGATGAATTATTTCTATTTAATAATTAAAATCAGATATTAAAAATGATTTTGGAGAATTAGGTTTTATGAAATGGATTAAGAACATAAGAGCAGGTCATAAGATGATAATTGGTTATTCTTTAATAACAATGATTCTTTTAATATCAATGGTTTTTTTCTTAAATCCTTATATCAATAATAAAATAGATGATTTAATGAAGTCAAGAACGAAAGCAAACCTTGAGGTTGGATATTCAGTTTTAAACCATTTTTACGAAGAAAGCCAAAAAGGTAATTTAACTGAAGAAGATGCTAAAAAACTTGCAATGCAAACTATAAAGGATATGAGATATTTAGATGAAAATTATTATTGGGTAAATGATTATGATGCTATAATAATAGTTCATCCATTTTTTCCAGAATTAGAAAGAGTTGGAAATGATAGTCTTTCGGACACATCAATTTCAAATTTATTTAAAATATTTGCAAAAGTTGTAAAAGAAAAGAATGAAGATTTTGTTTTTTACAAATGGTCGAAACCAAATGAAAAAGATAGACTTCATCCAAAAATAAGTTATATAAAAGGTTTTGAACCTTGGAAAATGATTATTGGGACGGGAACTTACATTGATGACTTAAATGAAATTAAAAGCAATGTAAATTATACAATAATATTTTCATTTATCTTTGTTTTAGTGTTTGTTGTAATAACAATCACATATATATCAAAACAAAGACGTAATGAACAAACTCTAAAAATCAACGAAGCGAAATACAGACGGCTTACTGAGAACTCACCTGCTGTTATTTATCAAAGGAAGTTAAATACAGATGGAACAATAACATATCCTTATATGAGTGATTCTATTTATCCAATTGTAGGGGTATCTAAAGAATTGGCAAAAAATAATCCAAGTTTATTATTGGACACAATTCATCCGGATTACAGAGAAGAATTTTACAATAAAGTGTTAGAATCTGCAAAATCCTTAAAACCATTTAATTACACATTTAAAGTTATTAATGGAGACAGACAACCTTGGATAGAAGTACATTCTACTCCCGAAAAACTTAATGATGGTTCTATTCTCTGGGATGGTTTGCTATTAGATGTTACAGAAAGAATTGAAACCGAAGAAAAGTTGAAAAACTCAGAATTAACATACCGTGAAATATTTAATGCAGTTAATGATTCAATTTTTATTCATGACATTAATACCGGAATAATATTAGATGTAAACAATTCTATGCTTGAAAAATATGGATATTCTTTAGAGGAAGTAAATGAGAATAAAGTAGTTAGCTTTAGTTCAGGAGTTTATCCGTATACACCGGAAATCGCAAATAAATATTTATTTAAAGCTGCACAAGGAGAGGTTCAGGTTTTTGAGTGGCAGTGTAAGAAGAAAAGCGGCGAGGTCTTCTGGGCTGAGATTAGCTTAAAAAGAGGTAAAATTGCTGGTAAAGATTGTATTATTGCTATTGAAAGAGATATTACTGAACGGAAGAAAGAGCAGGAAGAACTCAAAAAAGCAAAATTTGCAATGGACAAAGCTTCAGATGGTATCCTTTGGATTAATAATGATGGTTATATTGTTTATGCCAATGATTCATCTTGCAAATCATTAGGATATACAAATGAAGAAATATTAGATATTAAAGTATTTGAAATTGACCCAGATTTTAAAATTGAAAACTGGGAAGAGCACAAAAAGCAAATGTTTGAAAAAGGTAATATGACTTTTGAATCACGGCATATTACAAAAGATGGAAGAATTTTCTATGTTGAAGTCAGTACCAATCACTTCTATCTTGAAGAAGGTTTTCTTTCCTGTGCATTTGATAGAGATATAACAAAAAGAAAACTGGCTGAAGAAGAGTTGAAAAAAGCAGAAGAACGCTATAGAAATGTAGTAGAAACTCAATCGGAAATGATTGCACGTTTCCTTGAAGATGGAACTCTTACGTTTGCTAACAGAGCTTGGAATGAATATTATAAGGAACAATTGGGCTTTGACTTTAATGCTATAGGTCAAAATGTTGTTGATTTAATGCAAATAAAAGATTTTAACAATATAGAAAATATAATTCTTACTTTGCAACCCGGTCAGTCCATCCAAGACATTGAACGCAGTTTTACTTCAATAAAAGGAGAGCTTAGATGGCAAAACTGGTCCTTATACCGCCTTGAAAATCTTCAGGAAAATAAAATTGAATTACAGGTAGTTGGAAAGGATATTACTGAAAGTAAATTAGCAGAAATTGCAATAAAGGAAAGTGAAGAGCAATACAGATTTTTGTTTGAATCTGCTAATGATGGGATTTACATTATTAAAGACGGGAAATATATCAAATTCAATAAAAAAACTTTAGAGCTATTTGCTTGTGAAGAAAAGGATATTTTATTTAATGAGCCAAGCTTTTTTTCTCCGAAATATCAACCTGATGGTTCTCTTTCTTCAGAAAAAGCTTATCAACTGATGAAAAAAGCGGAAGAAGGAGAACCACAATACTTTTACTGGCTACACACCCATTTAGATGGGACACCGTTCGATGCGGAAGTCAGCTTAAACAGTTTTGTTCATAAAGACATTATCCTTTTGCAAGCTATTGTAAGAGATATTACTGAAAGGAAAAAGACAGAAGAAGCACTTAAAGAAAGCGAAGAAAAATTACGCACCCTCTTTTCTTCTATGACTGAAACCGTAACAATTCAGGAAATTATTTTCGATGATAATAATAATCCAATTAATTATAGAATCTTAGATTGTAATGATGCTTTTTTAAAAAACTTTTCTTTAAAAAAAGAAGATATTGTTAACAAAAAAATGACTGATTTATATAAAGAATCAATACATCTGAATGAATTTGCTAATGTTGTTCTTACAGGAGAATCGACACATTTATATTCATACATACCATTTATAGACAAACATTTTTCGATTTCAGTAGTTTCTCTAGGAGCTAACAAATGCTCTGCTATTGGCTCTGACATTACACTAATCAAAAAAACTCAACAGCTTATAGCCGCAAAAAACAAGGAACTCGAACAAATTGTATATGTTGCTTCTCACGACTTGCGTTCTCCTCTCGTTAATGTTGATGGCTATAGCAGGGAACTTCAATATTCTATTGAAGATTTAAGAAAAATTTTGGAAAATAACGACGTTGAAGCTAAACTTTTTGAATTAAAAAGAATAATGACAGACGAATTACCTGAAATGGAAAAATCATTATCTCATATTAGAAACAGTTCACGCCAAATGGATACTTTGCTCAAAGGTTTACTTAAGCTTTCAAGGTCCGGGCGCGCTGCGCTGAATATTATACCTGTAAATATGAATAATGTATTAGCGCAGGTTATATCAAATTTTGAATATCAAATTAAAAAAATGGGAGCAGAAGTAATAACTAATGATTTACCAGTTTGTCGGGGTGATGCCGTTCAGCTTTCACAAGTCTTTTCAAACCTGATTGGGAATGCATTGAAATACAGTAATCCTGAAAGGCAATGTGTAATTTCTATTAACGGAAAAATTGAAAATGAACGTTCTGTGTATTCAGTTGAGGATAACGGCATTGGTATTGCTAAAGAACATCAGGAAAAAATATTTGAACTTTTTCATCGGCTAAATCCTTCTCAAACCGATGGTGAAGGACTTGGACTGACTATCGTCAAACAAATCGTTAGCAGATTAGATGGCGATATTTGGATTGAATCAGAAATAAATAAAGGAAGTAAATTCTTTGTTGCTCTCCCGTTTGCTGTTTTGAATGAGTAACTCATCTTTCGCATTCCTCTTTTGAGAAATGAAAAAGTGTAGAGTTGATAACAAGTTACTTTTAATAATAAAATATGTTTATTTGTCATTCCGAATCCCAAAATGAAGGAAGACCTTTATTTTAAATAGAGATGACATAAGATAAAGATGTCCTACATCTGCAAGATGTAGGACATCTGGTTCAAGAAGTTTTGCAGAGTAAAAGTAGCGATGTCATTGGTAACCCAAAATGAAGGAAGACCTTTATTTTAAATGGAGATGACAAAAAGTGTCATTCTGACGGATGTCAGAATCCATCATAAAAAAAGTTTATATAGGTCATTAGTCATTTGTTATTCGTCATTAGTATTTTTACTAATAACTGATGACTAATGACTAAAAAGCAAGATGGATTCTGACATCCGTCAGAATGACAAGACTTCGAATCAGAATGACAAGACTGCGGAATAGCAAACTACGATGGTGCCAGAGTTCTGAAATTATTTTGTTTTGAAATGGTTATGAGCATCAGCAACAGTAAATTCGTGCTTTAAAATATATTTATGTTGTTATTCGTAATAAAACTAAATTAGTTAATTTTTATGTTATATAAAATGAAATTAGTAACTTATAAACTTTAAAAATGAAATTGAAAATCAGCTATCATTTAATATTTCAAAGAATGAAATTAAGTATAATGGACTGATTTAATAAAGGGAAAAAAATGGACACATATAATAGTAAAGGTGAAAATATGAAACAAGAAGTTGTTATTTTAGTTGCAGAAGACGACGAAGGTCATGCAGGTTTAATAAAGAAAAATCTTTTCCGCGCAGGAATCTCTAATGAAATCATACATTTTAGAGATGGACAGGAAATTATTGATTTTTTATTCAGATTAGGTGATGGACCCCACCGGACATCAGGAGCATCATATATTCTTTTGCTTGATATACGTATGCCTAAACTTGATGGAGTTGAAGTATTAAGAAGAGTAAAAGCTGACCCGGAACTGAAGAAAATACCGGTAATGATGATTACCACAACTGACGACCCACGAGAGGTAGAAACCTGCCATACTCTCGGTTGTAGCAACTATATAACCAAGCCGGTTGAATACGACGCTTTCGTCAACGCAATCCGGCAATTAGGACTATTTTTAACAGTAGTCCAGGTTCCAAAAGTAAACGGAATTCACTGATACAAACAATAAGGATAAGAATGGATAATTACGACAAAGATTATATTGATGCTTCTAAAAATATCTTAGTAGTTGAAGACAACGACGGTTTGCAAAGATTAATTGTAAAGACATTAAATAAAAATGGGTTCAATGCAATTGGCGTATCAACTGGAAAAGATGCTATTGAACAAATCCTAACATCGACAAACTTAGTTCTGCTGCTTGACCAGAACTTACCTGATATGACCGGTTATGATATAATTTTGCATTTAAATAGCTTATCTATTAAAGTTCCGTTTATTGTAATGACCGGGCATGGCGATGAACGTCTTGCTGTTGAGATGATGAAACTCGGTGCTTATGATTATTTAGTTAAAGATATTAATTTTACCGATATATTACCAAGCGTTTTAGAAAGAGTATTTAAAAATATATTAATTGAGAAAAGATTACTACTTGCTGAAAAATCACTGAAAGATTCTGAAGCTAAACTTCGTTCGCTCTTTGAAGCAATGCAAGATGTTATTATTGTTCTTGATTCAAAAGGAAATTACGTAGAAACTGCTCCTACTTCTTCAGAAATTTTATATGAAAAACCAATTTCTCTAAAAGGTAAATCTCTTTTTGATGTATTTCCGGAAAAATTAGCAAATGAAGGATTGCAATTAATTACTAATGTTCTTAAATTAAAATCAACTGATTATATTGACTATGAAATAAATCTTGCAGGAAAGCACTATTGGTACACTGCAACTATTTCACCTTACACCGAGAATACCGTTCTTTGGGTTGCCCGTGATATAACAGAACGAAAAGAATCTGAATTAGCTATAATTGAAAAAGAAAAACGTTTCCGTCTGCTTGTCCAAAATTCTAATGATATTATTATAATAATTAATAAAGAAGGTTATCCTTTTTATATAAGTGACCAAATTTCAAGAATTTTAGGATATGAACAAGATGAATTAGTCGGGAAAGACTGTTTCTTTAATGTTCATCAAGATGATTTACCTAATATAAATCAAGTATTTACTGGAAATATAGCAAGACCTAATGAAATATTTAAAGTTCAATACAGATATCAGCATAAAAACGGCTCTTGGGTTTATCTTGAAACAGTTGGTTGCAATCTTTTGCATGAACCAGCTGTTAACGGAATAGTTTTAAATATTCGCGATATTACAGAAAGAAAAAAATCTGAAGAAGCCATTCGGGAGAGCGAAGAAAAATGGCGTAGCTATATTAAAGCTGCTCCTTATTCAATTTCTATCGTTGATGAAAATTTGAAATTTATTGAGGTAAATCCAGCTACCTGCATTATTACCGGACGTTCTGAGGAAGAACTTAAATCAATAGGGGTGCCAGACCTTTTAGCCCCGGAAAGTGTTGTTCCTGTAATGAACAGTTTTAAAAACCAAATTTTGAATACGGGGAAATTCTATGGAGAAGGTTATTTTACTAATAAATTCGGTGAAAAACGCTTTTGGTCTGTTGCCAGCCAAATGATTAGTGAGAATAGATTTTTAAGTTTCTGTGAGGATATAACTGATAGAAAAATTTCAGAACAAGCCCTCATTGATAGCGAAGAAAGATTTAGGAGTATTTTCGAAAATGCTACTATTGGAATTTACAGGACAACACCTGATGGAAATGTTATAATGGCGAATCCAATGCTAATTAATCTTTTAGGTTATAAGTCATTTGAAGATTTATCAAAAATTGACGTTGAAAATAATGGTTATGCTACCCCAAATAGGAGAGAAGAATTCCTTTCATTGATGAAAGAAAAAAGAGAAATAAAAGGTTTTGAATCTACTTGGTTAAAGCAAAATGGAGAAAAAGTCTATATCAGAGAAAGTGCTAAAACATTTTTTAACGATGATGGCTCGGTTAAATACTATGAAGGAACGGTCGAAGACATTACAGAACAACAGTTAGCTAAAGAAGCATTACAAGAAAGCGAAGAGTTGTTTAGCAAGCTAATTCAGGCAGTTCCAGACTTAATAATTAGAACTGATATAGAAGGCAATATTACTTTTGTGAATGATACTATGTTGCTCCAGGGATTAAATATTGAAGGAGAAAGCATTATTGGCAAAAATATTATGTCTTTTATTGCTGAGAAAGATTTGCCTTTAGCAATGGAAAATACGAAATTAATGTTTGAAAGACCTCTCGGAGTTAAAGAATATCAGTTAGTTTTAGATGATGGAAGATTAATGGATAGTGAGGTGAATGGTCAGATAATTACAGATACAAACAATCAACCTGTTGGAATGGTTTATGTAATTCGTGATATTACTGAAAGAAAACTAACAGAGCAATCTTTAATCGAAAGTAAGAAAATTATTTATGAAGAACAGAAATTCAATCGTTTGTTGATTGATACTTCGCCAGCTTTCATAGTAGCTGTTGGTTTCGATGGAAAAACATTAATGATGAACAAATCACTTCTTGATGCTTTAGAATACTCAAATACAGAAATATCAAATTTAGATTATCTTAGCACTTTTGTCCTCGAAGAAGATAAACTAATTGTTGCCGATTTTTTCAGCCAAATTATATCTGAAAACACCGAAGCAATTAAAGAACATAGAATAATTAGTAAATCAGGGAAAGTATTTCTTGTCCAATGGCATTTCAAAGTTGCCGCTCGTTTTGAAGCTAGCAATTTCTTTGTAGGTATTGGCATAGACATCACTTTGCAAAAACAGGCAGAAGAGCAATACCGTTCCCTTTTCGAAAATACCGGAACAGGTATGATTGTCATTGAAGAGGATTTTATGATTTCACTTTCAAACGAAACATTCGCCCGTAATATTGGATATTTCAAAGAAGAAGTTGAAGGAAGTATGAAGTGGTCTGATTTTGTCTTTGACGATGACAGAGATATGATGATTGAGCAACATAGATTAAGGAGAACGAATCCGGAATTAGCAAAGACTTCTTATGAATTCAGAATACTTAATAAATCGGGTGAATTGCATTATTACATTATTAACGTATCAATGATACCCGGAACCAATAAAAGCATCGCTTCCTTAATAGATATTACAGAAAGGAAAAAAGCAGAACTGAAACTACAGGAACAGGAAGCAAAGATGAGGTCAATTACTCTTTCTGCTCACGATGCAATCGTTATGATTAATTCTGAAGGTCGAATAACGTTCTGGAATCCAAGCGCTGAGAAGATGTTCGGCTATTCAAGCGAAGAGGCAATTGGTGGTGATATGCATCAGTTAATTACTCCGGAAATATATCATAATAAATTTAAACAGGCGCTACCGGAGTTCCAAAAGACTGGAAAAGGAAACGTTGTCGGAAAAACCTTAGAACTAAATGCTAAACGAAAAGATAATGTTGAAATAACTGTTGAATTATCCCTTTCTGCTATTGAACTGCAGGGGAAATGGAACGCTGTAGGCATTATGCGCGATATTACCGAAAGGAAAAGGCACGAACAGGAAATTAAAGAACTTAACGAATCTCTTGAAATAAAAGTTAAAGAAAGGACTGCCGAACTTAACGATGCGTTGAAAGTAATTGAGGAATCCAATTTTGAACTAAAAGAATTAAATGATAGCATCGTGGACGAAGCCAGAAAACTAATTCAACTTAATGAAAAATTAGCTATTTCTGAAAGTGAGTTAAAAATCGCGAATCAAACAAAAGATAAGTTCTTCTCTATTATTGCTCACGATTTAAGAAATCCGATTGGTTCGATGAGGAATGTTCTCGAAATACTTTTGCAATATTTCCAGCAAATGACAAATGAAGAAATTATCAAAATGATTTCTATGCTCTATGAGTCTTCGAACCGCACTTTTGAATTACTCGAAAATCTGCTCCAATGGTCAAGAATCCAAACCAACAGAATTGAATTTTCTCCTGATAATAGTATTCTCTTTTATAACATAGAAAAATGTGTAAATATTGTTGCTCCAATAGCAAAAGACAAGGATATTACTATCAATACTAACATTTCTAAAGATATAATCGCTAATTACGATAATTACTTCGTAGATACAATCTTACGTAACTTACTGACTAATGCAATCAAGTTCACTCATAAAGGCGGAACTATTGAAATAGGCGCAAAAAAATTAGTAAACAATGATTTAGCTCAATCAGAAAAATTCATTGAAATCTATATCAAAGATAATGGAGTTGGAATGTCTAAAGACATAATGGATAAATTATTCAAAATAGACCAAAATGTAACAATGCCGGGCACAGCAAAAGAAAAAGGAACAGGTATCGGATTGATTTTGTCTAAAGAATTTGTTGAAAAACACGGCGGACGCATTTGGGTAGAAAGTGAAATAGGACAAGGGAGCATTTTTCACTTTACTTTGCCTATAAGAACTAAATAATTTATATTTATCAAAAATTTAAATTAAACTAAAATGGAAGAAAATTCATTGAAAAATCTGAGTTCAGACAAGCAGGTATTAGTTGTCGAAGATGATATTGGTTTTCAGGAACTAATTATTAAAATGCTTACAAAAGAAGGATATAAAGCTTTTGGTGCTTGCAATGGTAATGATGCAATAAAGCAAATCGTTATAAATAATAACGTTTTAGTCCTTTTGGATAATACACTTCCAGATATGTCAGGCCAGGAAATCATCAGCTCTTTGGCACTTCTTGGAATAAAAGCAAATTTCATTGTAATGACTGGCCAAGGTGATGAACGTCTTGCCGTTGATATGATGAAACTTGGTGCTGCCGACTATTTGACTAAAGATGTTAATTTATTCGATATTTTGCCCGGTGTTATTAACAGAGTTTTTCATAACATTGAAACAGAAAACCGGCTCCAAGCTGTAGAGGAAATGCTCCGCGAAAAAGAAAAATATTATAAATTAATTTTTGAGCATAGTCAGAGTATTTTTTATACAATCAGTCCAGACGGGTATTTTACTTTTGTTTCTCCAAGTTGGGAAAAATTACTTGGACATAAACCAAACGATGTAGTCGGACAGAAATTTACAGATTTTATATTTGCTGAAGACATTCCTCAAGATTATGATATCTTGCAAACCATAGCTGAATCAGGTCAGGTTCATAATAATATTGAATACAGGGCTATTCATCAAAATAATTCATTTATTTGGCACCGCTCTGTTATTACTCCAGTATTCGATGAAAACAATATGCTCCTGATGTTCGTTGGTAATGCAATTGATATCAGCGAAAGGAAACAAACAGAAGAAGCCCTTTTAAACAAAACAAATGAACTCGAATACTTCTTTACGTCAGCTCTTGATTTGCTTTGTATTGCTGATACAGAGGGAAATTTTATAAGAGTAAGTAAAGAATGGGAAAATACTCTTGGTTATACTATTGAAGAACTTGAAAACAGAAAGTTTTTGGATTTTGTTCATCCAGACGATTTGCAAGCTACTCTTGATGCAATAAATAAACTTAGCAATCAGGAAAATATTTTGAATTTCACTAATCGCTATCTTAGTAAAAATGGAACTTATCGGTTTATCGAATGGCGTTCTACTCCTCAAGGCAAATTTATTTATGCAGCAGCAAGGGATATTACTGAACGTATTAAATCTGAAGAAGAATTAAATGAAAAAAGACGTTTCTTAGCTGATATAATAGAAAATAGCGGAACGATTATCGTTACAAAAGACTGCGATGGAAAATATACTTTAGTTAATAGAAAATGGGAAGAAGCAACAGGACTAAAACGGGAAAATATTCTCGGAAAAACTGATGAAGTAATATTCTCTCTCGATGATGCCGAAGCTTTTAGAAAAAATGACCTTGAAGTAATTCAATCAAATAAATTAATTATGATGGAAGAAACTCTCAATACACCCGAAGGTTTAAAATATTATTTATCAATTAAATTTCCTGTTAGAGATGCGAACGGAACGATTACTGGGATTTGTGGTATGATTAGTGATATAACAGAACGGAAAAAAGTCGAAGATGCTTTAAGGGAAAGCGAAGAAAATCAAAGAAAAATTAATTCAGAAAAAGATAAATTTTTCTCTATTATTGCTCACGATTTGAGAAGTCCTTTCCAGGGTTTTATAGGACTTACAAAAATGTTGGCTGAAAATATTGAAAGCATTTCTATGAAAGAAATGCGTGAGCTAAGTTTAAATATGCAGTCTTCCGCTAATATGCTTTACAGATTACTTGAAAATCTTCTGCAATGGTCAAAAATTCAGCGCGGTATTATTGAATTCCTTCCAGAATTTATTAATATCAATCAAGTTATAAATATGAGTATTTCTTTAATAAAAGAGCACGCAGAACAAAAAGATATCGCAATCGTCAATTGCATTAACGAAGAACTTGAAATTTATGCTGACTTGCAAATGATTGATACTGTTGTGAGAAACCTAATTTCAAATGCTATCAAATTTTCTTATAGAGGTGGTATTATTGAAATTGGCAATATTTTTACTTATGAAGATAACATCTGCATTTATATAAAAGATACTGGTATGGGTATGGACGATACTTTACTAAATAATCTGTTTAAATTAGATAAAAAAGTTTCTCGTCTTGGAACTGAAAATGAGCTAAGCTCTGGTCTTGGGCTTATTCTTTGTAAGGAGTTTATTGAAAAACATAACGGGAAAATTTGGGCAGAAAGTAAAATTAATGAAGGCAGTACTTTTTTCTTTACTTTACCATTGAATAATCAATGACAAGCTAAGTTCCTATTGAAAATCTTACTCGTCATTCTTTACAAAAACTGGAATCTGTATTAGTTTTATTTAAAAATAATTGTGTAATTATATATTCTTTAACAGCAATATATTTATTTTTATAACGTTTTATTCTCTAATTGTTTAATTAAATATATAAGGAGATAAAATGAAATCATTTATCATCATTGCAATACTTGCAATATTCACAAGCAATCTTTATTCTCAAGATAGATATAATATTGATTTAAAATCAAGCGAGCTTCGTTGGGAAGGCAATAAAGTGATAGGCGGGCATTGGGGAACTGTTAATTTTCAAGGCGGTTTCCTTACTATCAAAGCGAACAAAGTAATTGGCGGCGAATTCACTATTGATATGAAATCAATAAAAGTTCTTGACTTAAAAGAAAATGAAGGAAAATCCAAACTTGAAGGTCATTTAAAATCAGATGATTTTTTCTCAACAGATAAATTTCCTACCTCAACTTTTAAAATCACTAAAGCAACTGCATTAGTTGCTGTAAAAAAAGGACAGCCGAATTACAAATTAACAGGAAATATGACGATTCGCGGAATTACTCATCAAATTAATTTTTCTGCCCTAATTGAAATTAAAGATAATAACATTGTTGCGAATGCCGATTTTGCGATAGACAGAACTAAATGGAATATTAAATATAATTCAGGCAACTTCTTTAAAGATTTAGGTGATAAATTAATTAAAGATTCAATCCCATTCAAAATAAAAATAACAGCTAAAAAGTAATCTCAGAACTTCTGACTCCATAACGAAAATAAAGGAGTTAGGAGATTTGCCTCGTAAAGAATAATTGCGCAAATTATAACAAAAAGTATGTCAATCTGAGGCGAATATAAACAAAGACGTTTACTTTTGAGGAAATGAACTAAATAAGAAGCAAGCCATACGATCAACAAGTTGATAGTATGGCTTAGAATTTATTTTTAAGTTACAAATCCTCCTTCCCAAGTTGCACTTGGGAAGGGTATTTTCATA
>CAZCLJ010000011.1:24118-33628 GCA_964499465.1 uncultured Hyphomicrobiales bacterium | reverse complement strand
ATTCTTTTCTTCCATGGCAATTTAAAACTCTTTTCACAAGAAAGCCAGTAGAACCGCAAAATTTAATCCCTTGCGGGATAACAATGGTTACGAAAAACATTTGCTACAATAATACAATCCCTGGCGGGATATTCTGCATTTCTTTTGTCTTTGAACTGTGATTTTTGTGATTTGAAAGATGAAGATGATTAAGAAAGAAAATCATCTCTTAATCAAAAGAATCAGGTAAATCATAGTTCAGAAAGCATTTCCATCTGTTTTCCAAGTTGAGCTTGGATGGTTGTTTATATAAGAATGAATTTATGTTTTTGTTTTAATTAAGCTAATACTCTCTTTTGTTGGTTTTTCATTATTATTATTAAAATCATTTTCAAAATTTTCTGTTAACTCAGCTAGCATAATTGATCTGAAATTTTTATTAAATGTGAATTTTAAGTATTTAAAAATAGTTTTATGATCAATAAGTTTTGTTAAAAAAGGTATAAAGAAAAGTAGAAAAGATATAGTAGCACCTATAAAAGGAGGAAGTAAATTAAATTTCAAATAATCCAAAAGCCAGAGAAAAGCAATAATTATTACAAAAACTATATAAATCCATGATATTTTATTAATTTTAAATGTTCTAAAAAGAATTTGACTTGCAACAAATTTTTCTCTTTCTCTTTCAAATTTATCAATAGCTTGAGAATAAAGATTATCTTCATATTGATTACATATTCTTTCTATTTGAATATTCTGTTTTTCAATCTTTTCATTTTGTTCTTTAATCATTTCTGTTTGCTTTTCCATTTCAACAAGAATTTCTTCATCTTTTTTTGATAACTCTTTTACAGAGTTTATAAATTCAGTATCTGGTTGCTTAGCTAATTCTACAGCTTCGCCATTTGTTAAGTGGCCTTCAGCCATTCTAATACTCAATCTATAAACATCTTTATCATTTAGATTACCATCTTGTAATGCTTGCTTTGCTCTATTATTAATGTCTCTTATTGTGTTAATACTTGCTGTTTTTTGTTGTCTATATTTAGCAATATAAGTTGCTAAGCCACCTTTGGAAAGTATATTAATATCAAATTTTACTTGACTTGGGTTTGATAACCATAATAAAGCGAGTAAATCATTAGCTTTTATTTCATAGCGTTCATGTAGTTTACGTTCTAAAACATTATAATAATCGCTAAATGTATTATTTAAAAACCAACATTTTACATCTGCAAATTCACTAATATTTTTTCCTCTTTTCTTTTCAACATAATAGTATGCAACTGTATCATTTAATGCACTTAATTGTTGATTGTTTCTTAGTTGAAGAACTTCCTTATATTTTTCACTTTTTTGGGCTTTTTGTATTAAATCACTAATTCTTGTTTCATGAATAACATCAATATTATAATCTCTTATTTGTTTATCAATATTATCTTTAATTCTTTCAAGTTGTGTTTTATTTAAATTTCTCCTTATACACGCCCCAAAAACATCAGATTCTTTTATTAATCCAATTTCTTTATTAGCAAAATCCTGAAGTCGTGTATTTAATAATACTTTTATTTGTTCAACAGTGCTATACAAAATTGAGAATCTAAAGCCTAATCTTTTACAGATTTCATAAAGTTGTTTACAAGTTAAATATGCCTCATATGTGTTCAAATCAATAAGACTTATAAAAAAGTTAGTATCTATTAATAATTCTGTATTTGAAACAGGAGTATTGATTTTATATTCAAAATATGATGATATCAAGCTTCCCAAGTAAATGTCGCTTATTATTTTATAAAATCTTTCATCTTCAAATTTTAAAAGGATATATTTTGGAATGTGTAATGAAAAATCTAATTCATCTTTATTTTTTGTTGCAAAAAGTTCTAATTTTTGAGAGCAGATAAATTTGATTAATTCTTCAAAGTTTGATTCATATTTATGTGTATTACAGAACATTTCGTAATCATTTTTTAAAATTTTAATATTTTGTATCTCTAGTTCTATTTCCTCATCAATACCTGTGAAAACAAACGCATTTATTATAAAACCTTTATCTTTGAAGTAAGAAAAAGTATTATCATCTGAAATCTCTTTGTAAACTTGAGTTAGAATAAAGTCTAATACGCTCAAAGGTATCTCTAGTCCAAATATTTCATTTACTTTAATCTGTATCTCAGAAATATTTTTTCCTTTCACGTCATTATTTCCACGTTCTTTTGCAAACTCAACTATTGCTTTTTTTACGATAGGGAAAAATAATTCGACAATGTTACTATATCTGTCACTTTTTGTTTCTTTTAAATGCGATAGTAGAGAATAAGTTATTAAAACTTTGTTTTCCATATTTAGTGTTTATTAATTAATGTATAAGAAATTTGAAATTAGTATATAATATTAAAATTTAAAAGTCTTTTTGTTTATTAACAGCCAGAAAGAAATTCTTAATTCATGAGAAAAAATACCAAACCCGCACACCTCTTGAGTGCTTCTTCAAATGTAATGCTATTTCTCTGTTTGGCTTTTCTATGTCCATTATTTTTATATATTTAATCTGATATTTCTGAGACATTGCAAACCTAATTATTTTTCAAGAGAAATGCAAATTTATTTTTATTTTTTTTTAAGCAGATGGACTTCACGCTTTGAAAGTGGAGTCCATCGTATGACTGGAAAAACAAAGATGTCCTACATCTCCGAGATGTAGGACATCTGGTTTTTAATCTCCTTCTCAAGTTCAACTTGTGACGAAAAATTACTCTTCTAAAACATCTCAACATCATTCAAATCAACAATTAACAATCAATAATTAACAATTAACAATTAACAACTTGCAAAAACGCTCAAGTTTAGATAGTTTTGTATTTTAAATTACATAAAATTAGGAAATCATTCAAAATATGTTTGAATTAATAAAAACTGATACAAGTTCTAAAGCAAGGGCTGGTATTTTGCGGACTGCACACGGCGAAATCGAAACTCCGATTTTTATGCCAGTCGGAACGCAAGGAACAGTTAAAGCGATTGACCACCGCTCGTTAAAAGAAATCGGTTCTCAAATCATACTCGGTAATACATATCACCTTTACCTGCGTCCCGGAACGGAAGTATTGAAAGAATTTGGCGGACTGCATAATTTTATGAACTGGGACAAGCCGATTCTTACCGATAGCGGTGGCTATCAGGTGTTTTCACTTCAGGATTTGCGAAAAATTAAAGAAGACGGAGTAGAATTTAAATCGCATATTGACGGTTCAAAACACTGGTTTTCTCCACAAAAAGTAGTGGAAATCCAGCAAACGATTGGCTCCGATATTATGATGCAACTTGATGAATGTATCCACTATCCTGCTTCTTTTATTGATGCAAAGAAAGCTATGGAGCGTTCAGTTCGCTGGGCAAAAACGTCGCTTGACTACTTTAAGGAAACACGCGACAACTACGAAACAAAGCAACACCTTTTTGCAATAGGGCAGGGGAGCGAATTTAAAGAATTGAGGAAAATCTGCCTTGAAGAAAACTGCTCGCAAGATTTCGATGGTTTTTCAATTGGTGGGCTTTCAGTCGGTGAACCAACTGAAATAATGTATGAAATAGTTGATTTTTCAACTGATATTATTCCAAAAAGCAAGCCGCGTTATTTAATGGGAGTTGGAACACCAGAAAACATACTGGAAGCAATAGAAAGAGGAGTTGATATGTTCGATTGCGTGCTTCCAACCCGTAACGCCCGCAATGGACAGCTTTTTACAAGCAATGGAAAAATCAATATAAAAAATTCCAAATACAAATACGAAAAGAAGCCGATTGACGAGAATATTTCATCTTGGGCTTCGAACAACTTTTCGCTTGCCTATCTCCGCCACCTTTTTATTTCTGGTGAAATATTCGGCTTGCAGTTAAGCACTTTCCATAACCTTGCATTTTACCTTTGGCTTGTGAAAACAGCAAGGCAAAAAATCTTAAACGGAGAATTTTTAACTTGGAAAAAAGATTTTTTAGAGAAATATCGTTCAGAAGAGTAAAAATTTTTATATTTTTGTATAAAAGAAGTTTGAAATATATTTATTATTAATATAAAGGATTAAAGATGTTTTTCTTCCCATTAGAATTGAATGCTTTTATGCCCCCGGCAGGCGGCGGTCAGGGTGGCGACTCCGGCGGCGGAATGATTATGACTTTAGTAATGTTCGGTGCTATTATTCTTATTATGTATTTCCTGATGATAAGACCACAGCAGAAGCGTCAGAAAGAGCATCAGAAAATGTTGAACGAATTGCACAAAGGCGATAAAATCATCACTTCCGCAGGTATGCACGGCACAATTACCGATATTGACGGAAACACATTTATTATTCAAATTGCAGATAACGTAAAAATCACAATTGAAAAGAGCGCTATTGCTGCTAAAAAATAAATAAAATGTTATCACATTTGTTTATCCAAAATTTTGCATTAATCGAAAAAATTGAATTAGATTTTGCCCCCGGTCTCAACATAATCACTGGCGAGACCGGTGCGGGTAAATCTGTTATGGTTGATGCTCTGCAACTTGCACTCGGTGAGCGTGCCAGTTCCGACTTAATACGCAGCGGAGAACGCAAAGCTATTATAGAAGCAATCTTTAAAATTCACCCGAACCACTCCATTTTTGAGCTATTAAAAGAAGAAGATTTGGATACAGAAGATTCCTCTCTTATTCTTCGGCGCGAGCTTTCCGACAAAGGAACATCTCGCTCATTTATAAACGACACTCCAGTCCAGCTTTCTTTCCTAAAAACGATTGGCGATTTATTAGCTGATTTTCACGGACAGCACCAGCACCAGCTTTTACTCCGTAAAGAAATTCATATTAAAATATTAGATAACATCGCTGATTTAAATGTTAAAAAGAAAAATTACTTTCACTTATTTCATCAAATTCAAACAAGTATTGAGCAACTTCATCAGCTATTGAACAGGGAAAACGAAATTAAGTTGAAGAAAGAACAGTATGAATTTGAGCTATCTGAAATTAAAAAAATTGCACCCAAAGAAAATGAATACGATGAATTAGAAAAGCAAATCAATATAATGCAAAACTCTGAACTGCTTTTCAATTTGTCTAATGATTTAAATATTTTTCTTTCTGAAGATGATTATTCTGCAAGAGCGCGTCTTATAAAATCGCAAAAAATATTAGAGCAGATTTCAAGTATTGATAGCAGTTTTGAGGTATTTTTGAAAGAATGTAGTTCTGCTCTCATTTCCATTGATGAGATTTCAAAATTTACATTTAATTATTTGCAAAATATATCATTTGACCCCGAGAAAATCGAAGCAATGCGTGAGCGTCAGCTTCTTTTAAAAGGATTACGCAAAAAATACGGAACAGTTGAGCAGGCAATAGAACGAACTACATTTTTAGAGCAGGAGTTAAGTTTGATTTCAAATTTCGATAGCGAAATAAATAAAAAAATTATTGAAATTCAACATTTGAAAATTGAACTTGGAACTTATGCAGCGGAAATTTCAAAAATCAGGAAAGAAAGTGCAAAGAAGTTTGAAAAAGCGATTGAAGAATATTTAGTCGAGCTTGGGATTGCTTTTCCGCAGTTTAAAGTTACAATTAATCAAGAAGAAATTCCAAATAATCCAAATAATTCAAAACAAAAAAATATAAATAATTCAGCTATAGCAGCAAATATTCATCAGGTAACTGCAACTCTTGGCAAGCAGGAATTCAAGGCGTTTGCAGATGGTATTGATTTAGTTGAGTTCTTCATTTCTACAAATAAAGGGGAAGTGCCGAAACCACTCGTCCAAGTTGCTTCAGGTGGCGAAATATCAAGAATTATGCTCGCTTTGAAAAATATAATTGCCAAAAGCGACGAACTTGATTTATTGATATTTGATGAGATAGATACTGGCGTAAGCGGCAGGATTGCAACAAAGGTAGGTCAAGCAATGAAAAACCTTACTGACCACCATCAAGTCATTGCGATAACTCACTTACCGCAAATCGCCGCTTTCGCTGATTCCAATATCTTCGTTGAAAAAGTAGAAGAAAATAATAATACTTATACTAAAATGAAAATTTTAGAGGAAAACGAAAAAGTTTATGAAGTTGCCCGCCTTATGAGTGGAGAAAACGTTACCGACAGTTCAATAGAAGCAGCAAAACAATTGATAATTGATAATTGATAATTTGTTTTGTCATTTCGAAACGAAGTGAGAAATCTCACAAGTCATTGTTACCACAGAGTTTGAGATTTTTCGCTACATTTTAGAATAATATTTTAAATCAGAAAAAAAAAAAATTATTATATAAGTATAATTAAAGAGTTTTTAAAAAATAAAATTTCTTCACAAGTTTAAAGTTAAATACAAGACTTCAAATTTATTAAATAATAGTTACTGTTATATCTATATCCTGCTTATTAAATTGATTTATATAATGATAGTATATCAACTAATAATATAATATAATATAATATAATATAATTTTAAAAAAAAATATTTTTTTCTTGCATATATCAATTATTATCGTTAAATTTGAAACAGACTTTTACAAAATAGAAAAATTTCACGAGCCGTAAGTGCGATATTGCTGTTTTGTTTACGGCAAAAGTTCTTTTAATTAATTAACATTTTAAAAATTATTATGGATTTTAATATGAAAAAATTAATGTTAATAGCATTATCTGTTGCGATAATGCTTGTTTTTGATGCTTTTGCAGCTACTACATTTGTAAGTCCTGGTGGCTGGAGAATGAGTAATGGTTGCAATTCTAGGTATGGATATGCAAGTAATCTTCATACTAGAGGAACTACTGTTCTATTTAGCTGTACAGGGTTTTATGGAACTTGCTATACAGTTAATGGTGCTTATCTAACTGTTAATACTAATATGAATTTACAATTAGATGAAGATGAAATTACTGAAGATATAACTGCTGAACCAGTAGTTATCGAATAATTTTTTATTGAGCATGTTCATTGATATTTGGTTTAATATTAATGGACATGTTCTTTTTATTAATAATTTAAAAAAAAATGAAAACTTCAATTTATGTTTATTTCGTTTTAATTTTGTTTGCTACAACAAGTTGCAGTAGCAAGGACAACAACATTGTATTTCCTTCGCAAGAGTTGACCTTTGTTGATTCAATTGCTTTAGAAGAAAATGAAGATGTGATACTTTTAAGCATTGAAGATTGTGATATTAACAAGAATTCAGAAAAAATCGTTATAACTTCTGCACTAAATCAAATTATTGCTATTTATAATTATAAAAATGGAAAAATAATCAAATTTTGTAAAGCTGGACCATATCTATCAGATTCTGTTAAAAATAGCAACATAAAACCACCACCAAATCCATTTAATCCAACAATTGCTAATCCTATAAAGTATCTTTCTTTAGAAGAATGTAAAGATAGGGGATGGACTACTTTTAATGAATTTAGAAATGACTTTCAAAAAGTAATAGTTAATAATGATAATAGTATTACTTCTTTGGCGTATCTTATGTTACCTGTTTTATTAAAAGATAATAATACAACAGTATTTAATACTGCTGCTGTTGTCGAATTTGATTCAAATCTTGTAATAAAAAAAGTAATATATCCAAATAATGACCATATAAACTATACAACTGTTGGTGCTTTTGTTAATGATAAAAAGAATAATCAGTATTATATACATATTTTTACACCTCAAGCTTATGCATATTTACCTGTAAAAGATTCATTACCAGTATTAGCCATTTATGATAATGAAGGAAATTTCTTAAAAATAGGATTATTTTTAGACAAGAAATTCACTGATTTAAACAAGAAATTTACTACTGAAGAGGTTTTTGAATCATTTTTTCTGTACCAGCCAACTACTACGACTATTGGTGATAAAATATTTACAATGCTTTATTATGACCCAAATACTATATATGAACTAAAATCAAATAAGGCAATTAATTTAACTCCACCAATAATTGACTATTCTAAAAAGTATGATGAATATCTTAATCTTATAAGAAAACCGAATAATAATAAAAAAATATTTGCAATAGCCGACAAGTGTATGCCTTTATCGGCTTGCAAGATAATGAGTAATGGAAAGAATTTAATTGTATGTTATAAAGTTGTATTAAATGATAAGCTTTCTTATATTTTTAGAGAATATGATTTAAATGGAGAATTAATTTCAGAACGAAGTTTTTTAAAAAATGAAATTCAAGATATGATATATGATAAAGTAAACAATTTACTTGTGTTATTTGTGAAAGGTGAAGATAATTGGACTATGGAAAAATACAGGTGGTAATATGTTAAAAAAAATATTTATAATAGGTTTTTTTTGCTTGCTTACTTCTGGTTTTGCTGAACCCAAAATAAACCAATGCATACAAAAGGAAAAACCAAACAAAGATGATATTGTTGTAGTTGCTTTTCAATATCCTATTGGTTGTATAAATTGCATTCTGAAAATTGATGATATAATAAAGGTGTTGAACCAAGAATTTCCCCAAAAGGTAAAAGTAATTGCAATGGTGATTTGCGATAGAGAAGTTGAACTGAAAGCGTTTATAAAAAATAATAACTGGAAATATCCTGCTTATAAAGTAAAGTTTAAAGAGCTAAAAGATTATGGAGTGTCAGAGAAATCAATGATGAAAATTTACAACTCAAAATCTGAACTTTTGCTTGATTTATTTTACAGTGATGATGAAACAAATGCTAAATTAAAAGCATTTATCGAATTATATTAAAACATTAAATTTTGAAATCTAATTCCCAAGTTGTATTTGGGAAGGAAATAATAAAGAATAAAACTACTCCTTCCCAAATTGTATTTGGGAAGGAAATTTTCATCAAAGTTTTACTTTAATTTATGCGAACAACATACAAAATATACGATAAAGAAGCAATATATTTTATAACATCAACCATAATAGAAAATATTCCCATATTTTGTAATGAAACTATGTTTAATATTTTGCTTGATAGTTTTAAATATTGTAGAAATGAAAAGGGTTTAAAACTATATGCTTTCGTAATTATGGATAATCATTTTCATTCAATTGTATCAAGTGAAAATTTAATAAATATAATAAGAGATTTAAAAAGACATACAGCAAAAATGATAATTAAAGAAATAAATACTATGAATTCAAGTTGGTTACTTAATCAAATTGAATACTGGAAAAAAGAGTATAAAAGAGGAAGCCATTATCAAATATGGCAAGAAGGTTATCATCCTCAACAAATTATAAGCCAAGAAATGTTAAAACAAAAAATTGAATATATACATAATAATCCAGTTAAACGAGGTTTTGTAGAAAGAAGTGAATACTGGAAATATTCAAGTGCAAGAAATTTTCTTGGTGATAATAGTTTAATTGAATTGGATAAGTTATATTGAAAAGCATAGCTTTAATGAAAATAACCTTCCCAAGTGCAACTTGGGAAGGAGTGGGATACAAATAACCTTCCCAAATACAACTTGGGAAGGAGTGGGATACAAATAACCTTCCCAAGTGCAACTTGGGAAGGA
>CAZCLJ010000011.1:0-24018 GCA_964499465.1 uncultured Hyphomicrobiales bacterium | reverse complement strand
TTGGGAAGGAGTGGGATACAAATAACCTTCCCAAGTGCAACTTGGGAAGGAGTGGTAATTTCTAATATCAATAAACAATCTAAAATTTATGAAAAAGACGTGTAATATTCAAAATTTACAAGCAATTCCCCAGATTATTCGGGGAATTCTTTTGCTTTATTTTTGTTCTATTCTATTTTCTTTTACTTGCAAGGCAGAATTTACTGAAATTAAAGGAAAAGAGAAAGAGTATTTCGAAAAGAAAAATAAGGTTTTAAACAAATTAAAAAAAGGCGAAATCAATCAACAGCCATTTCAGGTTGTCTATATCGTTGCACAAAATTTCTGTGTTCGTTGTTGCAAGTCCGAAATTGAAGCTGGCTGGCAAAACACTCCCTTTGAACTTAAAAAAAATATAAACATTCAATTTTGGACAGATGATGCTAAGATTAAATCTTTATTGAAGATTCCAGACAGCACCAGCAAGGTTATTTATTTGAATTTTAAAGACAAAGTTCATAAAAATTTATTGAACTATGCCGGCAAAACAATCATATTTGATAATATCAACAAGAAGCTATTTTGTTATAAAACATCTTCTAAAGCTTATGGAGACGCATATAGGTATGTAGATTCTGTAATGTATTATCAAGATTTAAATAAAAATAATATTGCGGATATAAAGCCCTGTTTTTCAAAATTATTAGATATTCCTGATTACGTAAATAGTTTTGATATTGAGTATGAACCAGAATTAAACAGATTTTGTTTCTATTCAAAAAAAGAAGGGCAATATTGGATTTATGATACTTTGTTGAATTTAAAGAAAATTATTAATTTATACTCAAAAGAATATATTAATAGTCAGTTTACTGATTCTATAAGATTAATACACAATAATTTTGTATTGTTAAACGATTCGAACGGTATATCAAATTCATTGCGTTTGAGTAATCCTACAGATACAATTCAGTTTAACAGAAGAAGTAGAACATGGAATGAAGTTGAGCAATTATTAAATTTCTATCATATAGATAGCTGCAATGCTGTTCTTGACTCAAGCCAAAACTTAGGAATTAAAAATATTGGCACTTTTTTAAGAGGATTATATTCGGATAAAGTTTGGGGAGTTTTTTATTTGCGAAATGCAGATACTATATTCCATAAATATGACTTATTCAGTATTAATCAAAATCACATAACTAATTTTGAGGCACCATTAGAAATTTATGCAGGCAACCAACAATTTGTTTGTGCTTTTAAAGATGAATTACATTTAATTTACGAAGAGGGCTTTCTTTATAATATCAAATCAGATATAAAATACGATAAAATAACTTTGTCATTTTATGAAAAGAGTTTCAGAAAGTTTACCAATTATGATGGTTCTGTTTTCAGCATCCAGTTCAACCAGGACAATAAATCGTATGTAATATGCTACAATGACTTAGGATTAAGAATACTTCCCCCAATTGTTGCAGCTTATGATTCGTATTGTTTTGTTGTTGATAATGGTAGTAAAATTATTAATATCTGCAAAAGCAATGAAGATAAAGTATGGAAATTAGAATATTATAACTTTAAAGATTTCAATAAATAAAAAATTTTATAACTCCTTCCCAAGCTGAACTTGGGAAGGAGCCGACATTATCATTTCGACTACGTTCAACGACCAATCCTATTTACGGTCATTGAGCGTAGTCGAAATGACCTAAAACAAATTGACTCTACACCCACTTGCTTCTATTACTATTCCGAAGTTCTACTACACAGCGTTTTACTTCCTGCACCCTGTCCTTTGGGCAAACGAGAACTGCATCGTCAGTCAAAACTACCACTAAATCATTAACGCCAAGAGTAGCCAATACAATGTTGTTATCTTTTGAAGTGTTGATTAGCACTGAATTTTGCGTATCTATTGCAATGTTGTTTCCTTTGCTTAAATTATTTTTGTCATCGCTTGGAAGCACACGATTAAGAGAATCCCAGGAACCGACATCGTCCCAGTTGAATATTGCCTTTGCGATTACAACGTTACGTGCTTTTTCCATTAATCCATAATCTATTGAAATATCGGGAAAAGCTTCAAATGTTGGTGCAATGCTTTCGAGAGAGTCTGGTAATGCAATGTTTGTTTTATTTTTGTAATGGTCTGCCATTTCAGGTATTTTGCTTCCTACCTCAAAAAGATGTTGCGTTAATTGATTAATGAAAGTATCAAGCCGCCAGAAAAACATTCCGCTATTCCAAAGGTATTTCCCACTTTCAAGAAATTCTATTGCTTTTTCGTAATTTGGCTTTTCGCAAAATCGGACAATATTTTGTATTTCTGCTTTGTTATTTTCATAATTAAATGGTTTTGGTAATTCGATGTAACCATAGCCAGTTTCTGGACGTTGCGGTTTTATTCCAATAATAGCAATATTTTCATTCCTTTCAACATAATCTAAAGTAGAAGTAATTGTTTGCTGAAAATTAGAAGTCGGTGAAATTAGATGGTCAGCCGTTAGAACAGATAAAGAAATTTCAGAAGGATTAAAATTATCATTATATTTAGCAGAAATGAAGGCAGCAGCAAGAGCAAGACAAGGTGCTGTATTGCGTTTTGCGGGTTCTGCAATTACATTTTCTTTTGGTAAATCTGGAAGCGTTTCTCTTATAGGTTCGAGGAGCAATTTGCTTGTAATAATATAAATATCATCAAGTGGAATAATATCCGTAATTCGTTCAATAGCTTCTTCGAGCATAGTTTTTTCAGAAATCAAGCTAAGCAATTGCTTTGGTTTTCTTTGTCTGCTAAGGGGCCAGAAGCGTTCCCCAGAGCCACCTGCCATAATTACTGCTGTTCTTTTCATAATGTTCAAATCTCAAATTCATCTAAAATAAAATTCAATATATCATTTTTTTTTGTTAATTTTAAATTTTTAAATATTATTTTTTGCAAAATGAATATTGTCGCAATAGTAGGAAAACCAAATGCAGGGAAATCCACGCTTTTTAATCGAATGCTTGATCAGAAAGCAGCGATTGTAGAATCGACTCCCGGCGTTACAAGAGATAGAATTTACGGCGAAGCAGATTGGAACGGAAAACAATTTATGCTGATTGATACTGGTGGCTTAATTCCCGAAAGTTCAGAAACAATGGACCTCGCAATTAAAGAGCAGGTAATGATTGCTATTGAAGAATCTGACTGCATCCTTTTTCTTTGCGATGGAAAAGGCGGAATTACCACTACTGACGAATACATTGCTAAAATGCTCCGTGTTTCTGGCAAACCCACAGTGCTTGTAATCAATAAATGCGATAATGTGAATCTGGACAACGAAAGCTACGAATTTTATAAATTAGGACTTGATACACCATATCCTATTTCTGCACTGAATGGCAGAAATACAGGAGATTTTTTAGATGCTATTACTGATAAATTATCAGACGAAGGAATGAGAGAAGTCGATACCCGTTTGAAAATTGCACTAATCGGCAGACCAAACGTAGGAAAATCAAGTATAACGAATATGTTACTCGGTGAAAACCGTTCAATCGTAACAGATATTCCAGGAACAACCCGCGATGCCATTGACTCCGTAATGAAATACTACGGCGAAGAAATGCTGTTAATTGATACCGCCGGACTTAGAAGACGCAGTCAGGTAAAGGAAAATATAGAAATGTTCAGCACATTAAGAACTGTGCGTGCAATCGAAAGAAGCGATGTCTCTGTCGTTGTGCTTGATGCTACACGCGGCTTGGAAGAACAGGACAAAAAAATTATTAATCAGGTTGATGAAGCAAGAAAGGGCATAATAATTGCCGTAAATAAATGGGATTTAGTAGAAAAAGACACTAAAACTGCTGATGCTTTCACAAAAAAATTCTATGAAGAGCTAAAAATGTATAGCTACATTCCGATTGTTTATGTGTCGGCTTTGACTAAGCAGCGTATTACAAAAATAATTGAAATTGCTAAAGAAATCAAAGAAAGAAGATGCCAGAGAGTTTCAACTGGTGAATTAAATAGAATACTTCTTCCAGATTTTGATGCGACTCCTCCACCATCAGTAAAAGGTAGGGATTTGCGTATTAATTATATAACTCAGGTAAAAACTGAACCGCCGCTTTTTGCTTTCTTCTGCAATCATCCGGAATTAATCCCGGATTCTTATAAAAGATTTATTGAAAACAAGTTGCGTTCCTACTTCGATTTCACTGGAACTCCAATTTCATTTATTTTTAGGAAGAAAAATAAAAAATTAGAAAGATGATTAATCAATTATTAAGCGTAGCAGTTGAAGCAGCAAAATTAGCCGGAGAAGTCATTAAAAATGGCTTTGGCACAGCTTTCTCTATTTCTAATAAAGAAGGCAAAAACAATCTCGTTACTGAATACGACAAACTTTCTGAAAAAATTATAATCAATCATATCAAATCAAAATTTCCCAATTCACTTTTTTTAGCCGAAGAAAGCGGTGGAAGTCAATCTTCAAACGTTGATGAGTTTAGATGGATAATAGACCCATTAGATGGCACTGTGAATTTTGCTCATAACCTGCCGATTTTTTCAATTAGCATAGCAGCAGAAAGAAATGGCGAATTGCTATGCGGAGTTATTTTCAATCCGATTTTAAAAGAGTGTTTTTATGCTGGAAAGGGGGGAGGTTCTTTTTTAAATGGAAATAAAATAAAGGTTTCTGATAATGCTGATTTCGAATCATCTTTTCTGGTAACTGGCTTTCCATACAACGTAAATCAAAATCCCTGCAACTGCATAAACCATTTCGTTAGTATAATTCAGCGTGGGATTCCAGTTCGCCGCTTGGGTTCTGCTGCTCTTGACCTTGCTTACGTTGCCTGTGGCCGTTTCGATGGTTTTTGGGAAATCAACCTAAATCCCTGGGATGTGGCTGCCGGCGTCATTTTGATTAGAGAAGCAGGCGGAATTGTTACTCAATACAACGGAACTGAATACAATATTGGCAATCAGAGTATATTAGCAACTAATGGAAAAATTCATAAAGATATAATGGACACTTTAAGCACTTGTTCCTGTGGGATAGATTATGGAAATTGAAGTTTTTTATATGTCTGGAGCGGGCAACCTTTTTACATTTATTGATAACAGAAAATATCAATTGGAAAAAGGTTTTTTTTTGTCTAATGCCCCAATACTTTGTGGAGCCAAAGGAAACGAGAAGAAAACAGATGGAGTGGTTTCTGTAAGTTCTTCAAATAATGCCGATTTTCAGGTAGATTTCTTCAATCCAGACGGAAGCTTCGGAGCTATGTGCGGCAATGGTGCAAGGTGTGCAATCCGCTTTGCTGAACGCTTTTTTAATTTGAAAGATAAAAATAATATATGTTTTTCTCAACTTGAAGATTTTTACTTTGGTGAAATTCTTGAGAAAACAATAAAAGTATTCTTTCCTCCACCTAAAATAGTTATCAAAGAAATTGTAATTGAAATACTTGGAAAAAAAATTAATTGTGGTTTCGTTGATGTAGGTTCTAAGCATATAGTAATTAATTTTGAAGAAATAAATGAACTATGTAATTTAAGTGATTTTGATAGTTTTGATATTAATTCTTTTGCTATTCCAATAAGAAAAATGCAACTTTTTTCGCCTTTTGGTGTTAATGTTAATATATTTAAGAAAATTTCTGAGAATCGGATTGAATTAAGAACTTTTGAAACTGGAGTTGAAAGAGAAACAGCTGCTTGCGGAACTGGAGCAATTTCAACTGCAATTATTTCTAATTTAAAAGAAAAAACTGCGTTTCCAACAGAAATTATTCCAAAAAGCAAAAGTGCAATATATGTAGATATAATAAAAAAGGACAATAATACAATTAACAAGATTTCCTTGGAAGGAGAAGCAGAATTTTTAGAAACTAAATTATTTTTAATTGATTATGAAAGAGAATAAATTTGATTATATTTATCAGAATGCAAAAGCTATTTTTACTGAAATAGTTGAATTAAGAAGATATTTCCATCAAAATCCCGAGCTTTCTCACAAAGAATTTAAAACCACAAATTACATTTGCGATTATTTAAAGAAATTAAATATTGATTTTAAAAAAATTAAAGAGAATGCTGTTGTTGCTCATATTGGAAAATTAGATGGAAAGTGCATTGCATTGCGTGCTGATTTAGATGCACTGCCAATAGAGGAAGAAACAGATTATTCTTTTAAATCTAAAAATAATGGAGTAATGCACGCCTGCGGACACGATTTTCACATTTCGATGCAGCTTGGTGCTGCAAAAATACTTAAATCAATTGAAAATGAACTTTCCGGTTGCATTAAGCTAATTTTTCAGCCATCAGAAGAAAAACTTCCAAGTGGTGCAAAAATGCTGATTGACGAAGGTGCGCTAAGCAATCCAACGCCACAGGCAGTTTTTGCTCAGCATATTATGCCTCATTTGGAAACGGGTGTTATTGGAATTAGACCGGGTCCGATTATGGCTTCCGCGGATGAACTTTACTGGAATATTCACGGAAAAGGTTCGCACGCTGGCACTGCTCATTTAAGCAATAATCCAATAATGGCAGCTGCAAATTTGATTTTAAACTTAAAAAATTCTATTAAAGTAATGCAAAATCCAGTGGAAAATAGCGTCCTTTTGATTACTGCTGTAAATGGTGGTAGTTCAACTAATGCTATTCCGGATAATGTTGAATTAAAAGGGACCTTGCGCACTTTCAATAATTATTTTAGGTATGAAGTCCACAAAGAATTAGCTATAAAATCCCAAAATTTATGTGATATATTTCAAGCTAAATGCGAACTGAATATTTTGGAAGGTTTTCCTCCTGTTATGAATAATTATTTCCTTACAAATTTAGTTGAAGAAATAGTTTTATCGAATTTAAGCGATAAATATTTTCGGAGAGTTGAAAAAATGATGCTTGCTGAAGATTTTTCATTTTATTCCGAGAAATTTCCTTCTGCATTTTGGTTCCTTGGAGTTAAACCGCATAACGAAAGAGATTTTCCGTTTCTGCATAGCTCAAAATTCAGTCCAGACGAAGCAGCTTTACTTAACGGCACTTTTATGCTTGCTGCGATGGCTTATGCCTGTTTGTCAGATTAATAAACTTTAGTTTTTTTATTTTACATATTGAAAACAAAAAAAAATATTTTTAAAAGAGCATTGCAATAAGTCATTAGTTATCGGTCATTAGTCATTGGTCATTAGTAAGAAAAAAAATGACTAATGACCAATGACTAATAACCAAAAACAAATTAAATTGACTACTAAATTATTCATTACAAAAATAATTCCCTATTTCATTCTTTCCCACATATATCGCAAACTTTATGGTGGACATTTATTGTTCCGCCACAGGATTTGCATTCCCAACGCTTGTTTTCACTGCTTAAAAATGCTTCAATTCCCAGTTTTTGAATGAAAAGCAAATTTTCAATCATACTCATAGCGTATTTTGTTCTGTATCTTTTGTCCAATTGTTTTAAACGCTTACAGGGAAAGGCATCACATTCAAAGCAGAATCCGCTTTCATTTGACTGAATAACATCGCAATTTTTTATTATACAAAGAATGCAAGATTTAGGTTTATTTGGATTTTCAATATTGCAACCATCGCATTTATTTTTTGTGCGTAAATATGCGTAACAAATCCCGCAGTTCATTCCGCAGGGAGCAATCAATATTTTGTCAAAGTTGGGCATAAGTTTACTCCTCTGCTCCTTTTGATTTCAGAAAATCAATTATTTCATCGTTTTTACTCTCAAAAGCAAAAGCCAATGGAGTTTTTCCCTCATTATTCTTTAAATTAACATCGGCACCTTTTTCAACAAGTTGTTTTATTATGTTTAAACTCTCATTCTCAATGGCATAAGTTAGAGCAGACATACCGACATCGTTAATCAGATTAACATCGGCACCTTGATTTAAAAGAAACTGGGAACAGGAATCACATTTATAATAAACAGATGTCATTAAAACCGAGGTATTGCCAGCACTTCTTGCGTTTACATCAAATCCTAATTCAATGCAGTATTTAAAAATATCGAATTTGTTTTTTCTAATCGCATTTTTTAGAACTTCAACATTTCTAATGTCCTTTAAATCAAAATCTGCTCCACTTTCGATTAATAGTTTAAAAATTTTGAGATTGCCTTCAGTAGCAGTAATCATAAGTATTGTTTCATTATGTTCACTTACAAAATTTAAATCAGCTTCTTTTTCAATTAAAAGTTTTATTACTTCATAGCAAGTATCATAAATAGCATAAGACAAAACTGAAAAATTGCCATTTTGATAGTTTACGTCTGCTCCATTTTCAATTAAAAGTTTTGCTATTTCGTATTTATCCTTTTTCACATTTTGCATAAGAATGCTATATTTGTTTTTGCTACTTTTGTAGCTATCCAAATAATTAACATCAGCTCCGTAATGAATCAATAATTCACTCATTTGAAAATCACCCATTAAAGTAGTATAACTTAAAGGACTCTTTTCATTTTTTGGGAAAAAATTAGGATTAGCACCACTATTTAAAAGTATTCTTGCCATTCTAATATTTTTGAATTTTATAGCTTCAAATAGTGGAGTTGTTCCCTCTGCTTCAATATTTAATTCAGCCCCTCTATCCAAAAGTAATCTAACAATATCATAAGAACTATGTTTTGCTGGGATAAATATAGGAGTAAAACCCTTATTATTCTTCAAATTTACATCGGCACCTTTTTCAATTAATAATTCTGCAATAAATAAAAATCTATTTTCAGCGGCATAGTGCAAGCTACTATTTCCATAAATATCCACAGCATTTACATTAGCACCGATTTTGAACGCTGAACGAACGGCATTACAATCACCTTCACGCGTAGAATTGATTAATAGCGTATCCGGATGAATCATTGAAAATACAGTTTGAAAACTAAACAAAACTGTTATTATTAATACAAGTTTCAGTACGAAAGCATTTTTCTTTTTCATAGTATTACTTTTTAATTTTTTAAAAAAATGTATTAATTACTCACCTTTCCTAACTGGTAAAATAAAGTAAATATTGAGTAGCTTTACATTACAAATGAGATAATATGTTTTTATCCTTAGAAAATACTAAATTTATTTATAGAACCTTTTAACACCTCCCCTGCCCCCTCCTTATTAGGAGGGGAATAAGAACTGTTCTGAGTTTTAGCGTTCCCCTCCTAACAAGGAGGGGAAAGGGGAGGGCTGATACGTTTTTTGAAATACTCTTTCCAGCCATACGATCAACAAGTTGATAGTATGGCTTTTGGCATTTTCTTACTGCTTTTTAAAAAATAATTTAAATTTTGATGCTACTTATATAATAATTTCACTAATTTTAATCATTCTATTAATCGAACATCATATAATTATTTCTTTAAAAATAAAGCACTTAAGACTTATAGCCATACTATCAACTTGTTGATCGTATGGCTATAAAGAACGTATCAGCCCTGGGGGACAGGGGTGGTGTATTTTATTAATCTTATATTATATACACTTACAACAACTAGGAAAGATGAGTTGATTATTTTATTCATTTGCCCCTTTTGATTTTAGCAAGTCAACTATTTCGGTATTTTCGTATTCAGTAGCGATGTTTAACGCCGTTTTTCCCTCTTTATTCTTTAAATTAATATCGGCTCCTTTTTCAATCAGGTATTTAACTATTTCGAAGTCTCCGTTTTTTGAAGCATTCATAAGTGCAGTTGTTCCTTTAACATTTTGAATATTAATTTTGGCACCATTTTCAACAATTAATTTAAGAATTTGAAAGTTGCTTTTTTCAGTTGCAGAGAGCATTGGATAATCAATATTTACATAATTACAATTTAAGTCGGCGCCGTGCTTAATTAAATATTCAACAACTTCGTAATGCTGCCAGTGAACAGCATTACCGACAGGGCTTACCTGCTTTTCATCTGTAGGATTAATTTCTGCCCCTTTTTCAATTAATTTTTTTAACATTTCCAATCTTCCCCAGCCAGCAGCATACGCTAAAGGTGTAAAGCTTGCTTCATCAACAGAATGAATATCGACCCCTTTTTCAAGAAGATAATCGAAACACTGCTGGCAGTCTTCTATTATAGAAATTTTTAAAGGAGATAACATTTCAGGACCGGAATTTTTATAATCAAATCCCTCATCTATTAAAAGTTTAAAAATTTCAAAATTATGTTTTCTAATCATTCCAATTAATGGACTTATTTCAGAGCTTTGAAAATATAATTTATCAGCACCTTTTTCAATTAGAAATTTAATCATTTCAATATTTTCAATCATAATAGCATAGCACAAAGCGTTTAAACTATCATCATCAATTATATTAATGTTAGCTCCTTTTTCAACTAAATATTTAACTACTTCAAAATTGTCTTTTTCTACCGCTATCATCAAAGGAGTAGAACCAAATTTACCTTTTTTATTAATATCAGCCCCGTTTTCAATAAGTAATTTTATTAATTTAAGATGTCCTTTAATCGTTGCTTCACAAAGAGGTGTACCTAATCTTGAAGAGTGGTTGATATCGGCTCCACTTTTAATTAGCAATTCAGTAAAATCGTATAAATCTTTCCAAACTGCTTGATTCAGTATAGTAGAACCAGACTCATCAACTATTTCAATATTAGCACCATAATCAATTAATAATTTAGCCATTTCCAAATTTGGCTTCATTATTGTAAAAATTATTGGTGTCGTATTATAATTGGAAAGATGGTTGACATTAGCACCGTTTTCAAGTAAAAGTTTTGTTAAATCGTAATAACCTTTAAAAACAGAAGGTTCTAACGGTATAGAATTATGTTCATCAACAGCATTTACGTCAGCTTTATTTTTAATTAATAATCTGACAACTTCAATATAATTATTGTAAGCAGCAATCCACAACGCTGAAATACCTTGGCTATCCTTATGATTAATATCAATGCCATTTTCAATCAAAAATTTGACTACATCAAGATGTCCCTTTTCAGCAGCATAATTTAAAGCATTATCGCCATCAATATCAACAGCGTTAATGTTTGCGCCTTGCTCTAAAGCAGCTTTCACCATTGAAAGATTTCCCTCTCTGCCAGAGTTGATTAATAAAGTATCGGGGTGGGTTGAAGCAAATACAGTTTGAGAAATGAGTAATACCGTAATGCTTAACATAAGTTTCAGAACTAAAGCATTTTTCTTTTGCATATTTTTCTTCGAATATTTTTAAAAATCAAATTTATCAAAAAAATAATATAAATGCAAATAAAAATTTCTTTATTTCAGAATATCAAACTTTTGGTATTTTTTTCTTTTATTATAGAATGAAAAATTAAATTTTAAAAAAGTATTTCCAAGAAGTTATTTGTTATTCTTCATTTGTCATTAGTGTAGTAATTTATTGAAAACCTGATAAACATTTCTTGTCATTCCGAACCCCCATATAAAGGAAGACCTTTATTTTAAATGGAAATGACATAAGGACTTATGAAAATAGAAAGTCAAAATCCCCCCTACCCCCCTTTTTCAAAGGGGGGACAAGAATTTTCTTAATGATTCCCCCCTTTGAAAAAGGGGGGTAGGGGGGATTTCTTGGTGTTGTTCTATATTTCATCGGTTTTGCAGTAAAGATGTCATTGGCAAACTCACTATAAAGCAAGTGTTTTATTTAAATGGAGATGACATAACTTATAAGGGCTTATGAACATTGTGAAGATGTCCTACATCTCTAAGATGTAGGACATCTGGTTTTTTTATTTAATTTTTACTAATGTAGAGACACAGCATTCTGTGTCTCTACATATATTCTTTATTAGCACTTTCATCACAAGTTGAACTTGGGAAGGAAACATTCTTTCCAAAATACAATTTTGGAAAGAGATAATATAACAAAATTAACATTTATCATTAATCACTTATCATTAATCATTATTTGGATATATCAAAACTGCCGGTGCTGACATATAGAGCCAGTAACCTTGACCGGTCAAAAGATTTCCTATATTGTTCATTCCGTATTGAGGACTGAAAATATCACCGTTATTATTTTTTGCTAAAACCAAATATGGAAGGATATTGGAAAATGCAAGTCCGGCATCCATTGGAGACGCTCTCAAATAAGAAATCAAATTCCAACCACTTACAAGATAAATCGCGGTATTTTCTGGAATTACATTTGTTCCAAAAATATTTAAACTGGTAGAAGAATTCAAATAAACCAAATACCCATTGCTAATATCCCAGTTCCCAATTTCATTAATACCGAAAACAGGTGAATAAATCTCTCCAAGTCCATTTTTCACTAAAATAGTATTGCTTGAAATACTTGAAAAAACATCTGGCATTTCTGGGCTTTCCGGAATAACATTGCTTGAAATTGTGTTCCAGCCAGTATTTAGGTTTATTTGCAGTGAAGTTGGTTCTGTTGTAAAAGTTCTGACGTTTGACCAGGGTGTTAATTCACCATTATATTCACCTCTGACCCGCCACCAGTATTGAGTATTGTTTAATAAAGGAGTTGTTGTTTGATAATATTCCATCCCTACATACTCATCAATTACTAAATCTGTAAATGAAGGATTCGTTGAAACCTGTAAATAAAAATCAGAAAGAGCTGACATCCATTGGAAAAATGGTAAAACAGATTGATTCGTAGCATAGTTATCCGGATCTAAAAGAACTGGTATTATTGGAAATGGATTAGGGGAGAAACCTAACATTACATTAGGTCTAAAATTGCTTAAATTAGAATTGGCATTATTATTACAAATATTAATATTTTCATTGGTATAATCATAAATTGCACTTGTGAAATCTGTTTCTGTAAAGTAAGTTGAGGCATTTTCAGTTGGAGCGTTTGGGTAATTATTGAAGCAAACGTCAATAAGAATATTTGAAACTCCATCCCACATATAAGAAGTAAACAAATTATGGGTGTTCCAACCTAATACTGGCTGATAAGATGGATTTTGATATACTGAAGTGAATCCATCATTGTCCCAAGTAGTAATTGAATTATCTATAGTCAGTTTCATTCTTATTTCAATATAAGTCAAAGCCCCGCAATTATTTACGCTTTGCACATTGAAGCCAATTTCACTAATATCAAATAAACCCATAGTATTTGAAATTTCGTTTATTTCTTCAGCAGTTATTAAAAATTGCTGCCTAACTCCGCTAAAGGCATTTCCATAAGGAGCGGGGTAGCTGGTGCTGCTGTTGTATCCTGTTCCATTGCCTATTACAAAATAACTACCTGTAAAAAACGACCAAATAGTTGACCATTCAGAAGTTTGTATTTGATTATATGCTAAAACACGCCAGTAATAAGGTGAATTAGTTGATAAATTATTGGCAAAGATTTGAGTATCAGCAGTTAGCTGGTCAAAAACTATATCCGTAAACATATAATTTTCAGATACCTGGATATGGTAGCCATCTGCATTTTCAACACTTTCCCAAGATAATAAAGCAGGCAAATACACCATTTCCTCCACAACAGGTGAAATCAGATTAGGAGCTTCCAAAGGAGGTTCATTTTCAGTTGTAAAAGTCCAAATATCCGACCAAATAAAATACCCATCGTCTTCAATTCCTACTCTCCACCAATATTGAGTGGTTGAATCCAATTCAATAGACGACTCATAAGTTTCAACATTTACAATTTCATTAATCAATAATTCAGAAAAGTCCGGGTTTGCTGATACCTGAATATGATAGGGATACTCTGATGTAGTGCAGTTCCAAACAAATGTTGGTGTAAGAGATACATTTACGGCATTATTAATTGGGTCTATTAAATCAATGATGGGCCATGATGCTGGTTCAATTGAAAACATCATATTAGGTCTAAAATTGCTTAAAAAAGCATTGGTATTGTTATTGCAAATATTTGAATTTTCATTTGAATAATCAAAAACAGCACTTGTGAAACTTGTTTCTGTAAAGAAAGTTGAGGCATTTGCAGTTGGAGTGTTTGGATAATTATTGTAGCAAATGTCAACAAGAATATTTGAAACTCCATCCCAGTTAAATGGCTCGTCTAAAGAATGGTTGTTCCATCCAACTATTGGCTGATATGAAGAATTGGAATAATACAGGACTAAATCTTCATTATCAAACGAAGTTATGGAATTTGCAATTGTCAGCTTCATTTTAATTTGAAAATCGTTTAAAACTCCGCAATTATTTGTGCTTTGAACATTGAATCCAATATTGAGAATATATCCCGGATATCCAGCAGCTTCAATGATTTCATCTGCAAGTATAAGGAATTGCTGTCTTGCTCCGCTTAAAGCATTTCCATAAGGAGCGGGGTAGGTATTCGTGCTGTTAAAGGAAGTTCCGTTTCCTACTATTATTGAATTACCAGTTGTAAAAGTCCATACTTCAGACCAGGGTGTAGAAATTAGTGGATTAAATGCCAGAACCCGCCACCAATATTGAGTTTCGAAATTTAGACCGCTACCAATAAAACTTTCTCCAGTCAAATTGGGTTCGTCAATTACAATATTTGAAAATTCTTCGTCAGCCGATACCTGGAGATGATAGCCGGTTGCATTTAAAAAGGGCTGCCAAACAAATTCCGGTGATGTCAAGACATTTGTTTCCCCATTTTCCGGCTGAAGTAATATAGGTAAAACTGGAACGTATTCAGTAGAAAAACTCCATACTTCCGACCACTGGCTTATTTGCCCGCCAATGCTTGCACTTGCACGCCAAAAGTATTGAACAAACTGTTCAAGTTCAATGTTTTGAGGAGTTTCAAAATTTGAAACAGTTAGTCCAGTTTCGTTAATAATTAAAAATTCAAAATCAGCACTGGTTGATAGCTGCAAGGAATAAGAAGTAGCATTTTCAACATCAGTCCAGTCGAAATAGGGGAGAAGTGATACACCAACAGCATTGTTTTGTGGGTCTATTAAATTAGGCGCAGGAATTTGAGAAAAGAGCTTATTACCGGAAATTCCAAGTAATAATAGAGCAATAAAAAAAATCTTAAAAAACTTCATTTTTAACTCCAAAAAATTTTGAAAATGTATATTGAGAATCTTCTTCTTTTTTTCTTTGTCTAATTCAATTTTTTCAATATTTCTAATTTACAAAAAAAAACATGGTGTGCAAATATTTTTTTTATTTTTTTTATTAAGGGAAAAGGCATACGAATAGCAAGTTGCCAATGACATCGCTAATTTTACCCCACAAAACTTTACAAAAGTTAAGAAACTTTTGCAAAGTAAAAAGAATTTTACTTTTGTAAAGTTTCTTAACTTTGCAAAAGTTTTTAAAATGTCATTTCCATTTAAATAAAGTTCTTCCTTTATCCGGGGGTTCAGAATGACAATCATGCAAAATAACAAACTATGATTGGTCTGGAGTTCTTGTATTAGCAATTTTAATTATTATTACATCGGCTCTATTTTCCCCGAAATAATATCATCCTTAATTTCTTCGATTTTTACTTTAATGCTCTCTGGTATTTGATTATCAAAATTATGATATGGCGCTATAGCAACTCCACTACTGCTCAAATTTGCCTTTTGTATTGTTCCTTTGTTAAACTTTCCATTTACATAATCCTTTGCAATATTATAAACAGCAACTTTTGTGTCTTTTATGCAGGAAGAAAGCAGGATATTTTTAAGAGATTCTGGAAGAGTAATGTACTGGTCTTCATCAACGCCAATCGCCCAAATATTTTTTTCGCTTGCCACTTCAATAGCCCCAATTCCGCAAGAGCCAGCAACAGTAAACAGAACAGAAATTCCTTCATTCACTAATGAATCTGCAATTTCTCTTCCGATTTGTTTTTCATGGAAAGAATAACTAAAAACGGTTGAATTTACTACATTTTTGGAATATATCGAATTATAATATTTTACTCCATTATCAAAAGCAACATAGAATTTTTGAAGTGTTTTAGAATCAAAACCACAAATAGTAGCGGTTTTTGGAGCATCGGGATTTTTGAAATCAGCCCAGTATGCCGCAAGGAAACCAAGGGGAAAAGCAGCTTCCTGCACTTCAAAAGACACACCAAGCATATTTTTGGGAATTGTATCCAAATCATAATCAATAAATGCAAAATCAACATTTGGAGTTTTATTCGCCTTTTCTATAGCAAAATCCGAAAAATTGTATCCTACATAAAAAAGGAAATCGAAATTATGATTCATAAAATAATTGAAATTTTCAAGCATAGTCAAAGAATCTACTCCATCGCGGTAATCTGTTGTTATTGCTGTTTCGCTTTTTAAATCTTCCAAACCTTGCCTGCTGTTGTCATTATAAGAATCAATTCCAAACTTTTCAGCAAGCATTCCTATTTTATAATGCTTTACTGGTAGCGGTTCATCTGTATTATTGCAACTGTTGGTCAAAAGCGATAAAGAAAACAAAAAGCAAAATAGAAAAGTAATTTTTTTAAGTATTGAAGATAAATTAAAATGTAACATTGTTCACTCCTTAATTGATATAATTTCATAATAATACACATTCCATTGCAAAAATATTGAATTTATTAAAACCATCAAATTATATAATTGATTTTTCTGATGAAATAGCATTCCAATTTTTCGATAGAATTTGTTTAAAAACTCCAAACATTTGTAATTATTCAAGTTTTACTTCTAATATAAAAGAATTAATTATTTAGATTATTAAATAAATTATCAATAATATAATATTATTTTTCAAAATGATAAAGTTTATTATATAAATATTATAAATTTTATATGAAATTGAAAAATTTGAACTTTCTTATTATAATATTATTAATAATAATATACTCAATATTATTGAAAAGATAATATTTTATATTGAAAAGATAATATTTTTTATTAACAAACTATCTTCCTAATAAAAAAAAGAATCTTTCTAATAAGCAATGTAATCATTTTAATAGAAAAAACTATCTTCCTGATGAAAAATGCAATCTTTTTAATATGAAATACAATCTTTCTATAAAAATAAATTATCTTTTTAGTAAATTGGATATTCTTCCTATATATTAATTATATCTTATCAAAGAATAATTCTATATTCTTATTAAATATCATTATCATTTTATACAATATTTTTACTGTATTAATAATTTATTGCATTCAAATATAAATAAAATTGATAAATTCAAAATAGTATAATTGTTGAAAAAAAACCTTAAATCAAATTAAATTTTTCAAGTTTCTGAAAACTTTCATAATTTTGTTTAATTAAGAATGATTTTTCTCTAATTCTTTTTAATTTTAGAAACAAGGAACTACAAATGGAATTTAATAAAGCCGATTATCCAAAAGAAATAAAATCCGGTAGAATAGAACTATCAATTAAATGGTTATCAAAGAATATAGACACATTGCTTGATGGTGGCTGTTGTTATGGTTATAGTACTGTATGTTATAAAAGAGTAGCAAAAAATGTTTATGGCATTGAAATAAGTGAAGATATGCTTCATATTGCTAAAGAATATTACCCCGAAATTAATTTTATAAATGCCAACTTGGAAAACACCGGTTTAAAAAGCAATTTTGCTGATGCAATCGTTTTAAATGATTCACTTGAACATACAGATAACGATTTAGTTACAATCAATGAGATGTACAGGTTATTAAAAAATAATGGGGAATTGATTATTACAGTACCAAGTAAAGGATTGTTCGGATTTTTGGATCCATATAATTATGGTTATTATTTAAATCAATTATTCCCTTTTTTATATAGTTTCATTAAAGGGATTAAATATAAAATTAAAGGTGAAAAACTCGAAAAAAAGAAATTTGTTTTAAGTAAGCACCGTCATTATAGTTTAAAAAATATAATAAACCTGTTGGAAAAATCTGATTTTAAGGATAAATATAAGATAGAAAAAGTAAAGCATTGTGGGCTTTTTTTAGAACCATTAATTCTTAATCTTGAAATGTTTTTAGTGTATTTTATTAAGCAAAGAATAGTTAATAAAATAGTAGCACCTCTAAAAAAATTGTCTGATTTTGATTACAATATTAATTATAGCGTTCTTGGATACTGTTTAGCTGTGAAAATTCTAAAAACGAATTAAAGGGAATTTTGAATTTGTTATTTGAAGACAATCTAAGGACCTCACAACTAATTATTATCTCACTTTACGTATTCCCCTCTTGAGAGTAATGGCACTTGAATAGAGGAAATTATTTGTGTTTTACTTCATAATGACAAAAATATATATTTATTAGAGTGTCATTCCGAACCCCAAAATGAAGTAAGAACTTTATTTGAATGGAGATGACATAAGATAAAGATGTCCTACATCTTGCAGATGTAGGACATCTGATTTAAGAAGTTTTGCAGTATAAAAGTAAAGATGTCATTGGTAACGAAGTGAGGAATCTCACAACTCATTGCTACCACGAAACTTGAGATTTCTCACTTCGTTTCGAAATGACAGATAAAATTATTTTATTTTAATTTGTTCTAAGTAAACAATTTATCCTCGTTCTTTATTATTTTATCTATTCAAGTGCCATTACTCTTGAGAGGGGACAAAGGGGTGTGTTCTTTTTCCTATTTACAATAATAAATCTGAGAACAAGAAGTAATCCTTTAAACTTTGATATATGTTATTAAAATGAATTTATTATCATAAGAACCATACTAATTACAACAATCACAGTTTAGAACAGAATTGTTTTAATATGAAAGACCAAGAACACACCCCTGCCCCTCTCAAGAAGGGAATAAGAAAAGTGGATTAAAAATGTATCTAAACTACACTTTTTCATTTCTCAAAAGAGTAATTGCGTAAGGTGAGTTATTATAAAAAGATTTGAGATACTATACTGCATTGCCAATTATCAATTGTCTAAAAATGGAATGACTAAAAATTTGTTGAATTCCTTTTGTTTTGATAATTCATTATAATATTGCGAAATGTTTAAATTTTTATGACAATTAGAGCAATGCTCTATATATGGATTTCGCTTTCGTAATTCTTCATCTTTGGCTAAGCTTTCTTTATGACACTTAATGCAGGAATAGTGCATTGCATCAACATAAGAATATGTTTTATAAGATTTTAAATGCGTTGTTTCTGATTCTGGTGGTAACATATCAATATGACATTTTAAACAGGCAGAAGATATTTTTTCCGGCTGGTTCCTGAAATCCATAACCTTGCTTACAGTTTTGCTATGGCATTTGAAACAATCAAGGTTAGCACCTTCTTTTGAAGAATGCCAATCGTGTTTGAAAACATCGCTTTCAGTGTACATTTCATTATGGCATTCGTAACATTCTGTATTTTTATCTAATGGCTTATTTAGGTGATGACAGGAGTAGCATTGAATTTTTAGTGAATCAGAATGAAATCTATGGGCAAAACTAACGCCATAGCCATCTCTGTTGCCATCAATTAAAAGAGTATCGCCTCCGCGTGCCTTTTTCACTTCAATTTGTTCAAAGCCATCGCTATAAATCTTGTCGCTTGAAATAAATGCAAACGCAAATGCAAACGCAAGAACAAAAGCAAACGTGAATTTAGAACGATTCCTAATTTTACTTTCACCAAGATATACTTTAAATGAATTGAATTTTGGTTTGATTTCCGGCATCGTATCATCAATTTGAGGTCTTTCATCCCACACTTTATAGTTTTCTATGAAATAGAAGAAAACTAACATTGCAGCAGAAACTACTCCGGCAGAAATTGCAAGTTCAGTCCAGGCAGGAAAATAAAATGTTCCCAAATCAGATAAATTGTTCAAATGAGTTAATCCACCGACATTCAAGCGGTTAAATACCATTCCCAATACGCCTGATAAAGCAGCAAAATAAATGAATGAAATTTTGTTTCGTAAGCTATTAATACTAAAAATAATTAATGGAATAAATGCAGAAAAAAGCATTTCGAACCAAAAGAGCGAAGTTTCCCAGCTTGTGTCGAGTAAAAATACACCGGCACCCCTAATTAAAATATCAGCAAATCTTAATAAAATATAAAAGCTAATAATCCATATTGCGTATTTGCTCAATTTTGATAAAATTTCTTTTTCTGCTTCTTTTTTATACAGATAACTTGTAGTAATGGACTCAAGCATAACCATCATTAATCCGAGACATATAGCGGAAACAAGGAAAATTACCGGAATAACTGGAGAATACCAAAGAGGATGCAGGCGATACGGTATTGCTAAAAACAAACTGCCAAGAGAAGACTGATGAAGGGTGGAAAGCATTATTCCCAGAATAACCAACGGAATACGAATTTTAAAAAGCTTTCTGTGAATGAAAGACAGAATTTTGATATTTGGATATTTTTCGAGTATAACAGGAGCAAATTCCAATGTTAATACGGTTAGGTAAAGCATAACGCACCAGCCGACTTCAAAAAGCGGAGAGTGAGGGTTCCAGTAAATGAGCATATGCCAGATATTCCATGGCAAACCTAAATCGAAGAGCAGTCCAACAGCAACTGCAACATATCCAAGGAACGCAGTCAAAATTGCTGCTCTTGCAATTGGGTGCATTTCTTTTTTTCCAAAGATATAGTTCATAACAGCTATAACGAAACCGCCGGCAGCAAGAGCTACTCCTCCCATAACATCGAAACCAATCCAAAAGCCCCATGGCGTATTGTCAGTAAGATTTGTTGTAACCCCCAAACCAAATAAAAAACGCGTTATACCCACAGCAGCAGAAACACCTAATACTAACCAAAGCACCAACTTTGCCTTATTTATTCGCTCCATTGTCTATTAAAATTAATAATAATCTTTTAAATTTATCAATTAATTAAACTTAAAAATAATGAAAAAGTGAAAAGAAAACAAGAAAAATTTCATTTACCTGAATTATTAAAATTTAAAAAAATTTATAATCTCAGAACTCTTTATTCCACAACTAGTGTAATAATTTATTGAAAACCTAATAAACATTTCTTGTCATTCCGAAACGAAGTGAGGAATCTCAAGTTCCGTAGTAGCAATGACTTGTGAGATTTCTCACTTCGTTTCGAAATGACACAATATAATAAGTCTTTTAACGAATTACAACACTAGAAATATTGGATTGATGAGATTTGCTTCATAGAGAATATTTTGCACTACTTGTTGTTGGTTTGGTACTAATATTCTTAACAATCACTTACTTTGCTAAAGTTTCTTAAATTTATTAAAGTTTTAATGGTACATGTAACGATGTCATTAGTTATACTGCAAAGAATGACATTTTTTTCAACTCCTCATAATTTATTTAAAATATTTTACAATAGAATTTGTTTATTTCCTTCTCAATAGTTAGATTGAAAAATGGAAATAAGTAATAAAATTGAAATAATAAAAAATAAAAGAGTATGAAAAAAACGTTTGCTTTCATCTTTGCTTTAATATTCTGCACTTCATTTATAAACGCTCAGGAAACCGGGCGAAAATCCCTGAATGTTACAATTTATAATGATGACTTAGGCGTTATTCGCGACTTAAGAACTCTTGATTTGAAAAAAGGTGCTTCTGAGGTCAAAGTAACAGACGTAGCCGACCAAATTGATATGACAAGCGTCCATATTAAACTTGATGGAAACGTTATTGAGCAGAATTTTCAATATGATTTGGTTAGTTTTTTAAAAGTTCTGCAAAAATATATTGATAAAGAAATTGAATTAATCAGTGACCAAACCATTATAAGCGGAACTCTTCTTTCTGCAACAACAAACCAAATTGTCATCAGGAAAAAAAATGGCGGTTTGCTTATGCTTCCAAAAATTGACACATACCAAATTTCTGTTGGTTCTTTACCCGAAGGTTTAATTACTAAGCCCACTCTCGTTTGGCAGTTAGTTTCAAATAAAGATGGTAAGCAAGATGTTGAAATTTCATACCAAACTTCTGGTATGAGATGGAGCGCTGAATACGTTGCTGTCCTTGATGAAAAAGATACAAAAATTGATTTAAATTCCTGGGTCAGCTTAACAAATAATTCCGGAACAAGTTACCCAAATGCAAATTTGAAGTTAGTAGCTGGTAATGTCAACAGAGTATATGATTTAAGAAGTATTGCACGAGAAGGAATTCAATCTCTTAAAGGACGAACAGCAGGTGCTTATGATTCCGAACCTCAATTTCAGGAACGGGAATTTTTTGATTATCACATTTACGATTTGCAGCGACAAACTACATTAGCAAACAACGAAACAAAGCAGATTTCTCTTTTCGAGGCAAGCGATATTAAAATAAATAAAAAATATCATTACAACAGTTCTGGCAGTGCAACTAACGGCAAAGCTGATGTGATTATTGAATTTGAGAATAAAAAAGAAAACAATCTTGGGATGCCGCTACCAGCCGGAAAAGTGCGTGTTTACAAAAAAGATGAAAAATCACTCGAATTTGTCGGCGAGGATATGATTAACCATACTCCAAAAGACGAAATGCTCAAACTGAAAATCGGGCAGGCATTCGATATTGTTATTGAAGAAGTCGAAACTGACAGTAAGCAAATTGCAAAAAGCACCTGGGACAGAACTTATAAAGTTACTTTAAAAAATCGTAAAAGCGAAGATATAGAAATTGAAGTTCAAAGAACTATTTGGGGTATAGCTGAAGTTTTAGAATCATCTGTTAAATACATAAAGAAAGATGCAAATAATATTTTATTTAATGTTCCAGTAAAAAAGGGACAGGAACTAGAATTTACATATAAAATAAGATTTAAGAACTGGTAAAAAGGCAGTGCTGATGCGTTATTTTAAAGCCATACCATCAACAAGTTGATATAATTTAAACTTTCGCAAAGTTGGGAAACTTTACGAAAGTATAAATCTTCTTACTTCGCGAAAGTTTCTTAACTTTCGTAAAGTTTTGTGAGTTAGAAATAACGATGTCATTCTGAAGCGCAGAGAAGAATCCAGAAAAATTTCTTTTAACCACTATTCTCTGGATTCTTCGCTGCGCTTCAGAATGACAGAGAAGTAAAGATTTTATTGGTAAGTGTTGTGATGAATGACATTCAAAAGTATAGAAAATTATTGTAGTTAAGCAATAGTTAATTTTAAAATTTAAAAATTAATAAGGATAATTATGAAAGAAACCGTTTATACTGATAAGGCACCAGCACCAATTGGTCCTTATTCACAGGGAATTAAAACACAAGGCAGCTTGGTATTTTGTTCCGGTCAAATTCCACTTAGGCCAGATGGAACTTTACCCGGTGAAGACATTGAAACACAAACACATCAGGCACTTCAAAATGTGAAGGCAGTAATGGAAGCCGCCGGTGCAAGTATGGAACATATAGTGAAAACCACAGTTTTACTCAAAGATATGAATGATTTTGCAACAATGAACAAGATTTACGACGAGTATCTTGGTCAATCGAAGCCGGCAAGAGCAGCTTACCAGGTTTGCAGATTACCCAAAGATGTTTTAATTGAAATAGAAGCAATTGCGGTTCTTCCGTAATTATTAATTATATATTTAATCAGTATTAATAGTGAGGTCATTATGAAAACTCAAATTGTATTCAGACACTTAAAATCAAATCCGGAGCTGAACGATGCGGCTATGGAAGAAGCGAAGAATCTCGAAAAGTACTACGATGGGATAACAAGCACTATTATCGAATTTACGAACGAAACTGATACCGAAAAGGTAGTAGAGTTTACTGTTCAAGTCCAGGGAAGCACGCTTGTCTCAAGCGAATCTTCTGATAATTTTCAAAAGAGTTTAAGCGAAGCAGCAGACAAGATGGTTCGTCAAATCAAGAAATGGAAAACTAAAACAGGCAAAAATTAAAAAGCCATTTATTTTTGGACATAAATTAAAGCCAGAGCAAATTGTTCTGGCTTTTTTGTTATACTAAACCAAAAGCAATAATATCAATAAGCAAAAGTCATACTATCAACAAGTTCAGAACTCCTGATGCCTCGTAGTTTGGTATTTCGCAATCTTGTCAATCCGAACCCCCTTATAAATCAAGACTTTTATTTAAATGGGAATGACATAATTTAAACTTTCGCAAAGTTAAGAAACTTAACAAAAGTAGAAGAAATCTTCTTACTTTGCAAAAGTTTCTTAACTTTTGTAAAGT
>CAZCLJ010000010.1:0-33737 GCA_964499465.1 uncultured Hyphomicrobiales bacterium | reverse complement strand
TTAGGAGGGGAATAAGAACTGTTCTGAGTTTTAGGTTTCCCCTCCTAATAAGGAGTGGCAGGGGAGGTGTATTTTTGCTTTTTTAAACACTTAAATACTCTTTTATTTTTTTTCTTATATTACATATACTTGCCACAACTAGTGTTGTAATTCGTTAAAAGACTTATTATATTGTGTCATTTCGAAACGAAGTGAGAAATCTCACAAGTCATTGCTAATACAGAACTTGAGATTCCTCACTTCGTTTCGGAATGACAAGAAATGTTTATTAGGTTTTCAATAAATTATTACACTAGGAAAGTTGAGTTTATTAATAACAACAATATACTTTATACATATAATTTCAAATCAAGCAAAAACTAAATCTTTAGCAGGCAGATGCTTCGCTTCAAGTTTTGACAAATCAGCTACTTTTGTAGCATTATCAATCTCAATACCAGTCAAATCACCAGATTCATCGAAATCAAGAACAATTCCATTGGAAATTTCCTTGGAATCTATGCTGTTTGTTTCTTTCAAATCAATATATAGTGTATCAGTTTTTTTAAAATATTCGAATTTCATTTTTCCTCCTATGACTTAATACCAAACAGCTAACAATAATATCCATATATCTAATAACGTTTTAAGTTCTTTTAATATTTTAACTTATAAGAAAATTCTACTTAAGTATTCCAAGCTTTGAAGAAGATAATAAAAATGTTAAAATATTGTTACTCCCACAGTCGCTTTCTCAAGTGAAGAATTCGGAAGTTGAGATCATAATAAAAATTATTCATCTTCTAATATTTTCACAATTTCACTCTTCAAAATTGGAATATATTTGATTATAATTCCCCAAATTACTTCATAAGAAATATTATCGTAGTTATGAATAATCCTATTTCTTACATCAACGATATTCCTTGATGAACTTAAATTGATTTGTGAGTCAATTTTTAGAATTCTATTAACAGCTTCACCAATAATTTCTAAGTTTCTTTCGATAGCTCTTTTAGTTTTAGTATCATTTAAAAACTCAAAAAAATCTAATTTTCTATTCTCAAAATAAGACTCTATTTCGTCAATAGATTCTTTAATATCAAATAGATATGTTTTTATCTCATTATCCATAAATTAGAACTTTATTTAAATTAATTTCTTTGATTAAATAAGGATTATGTAAAGCCCTTGCTTCAAGTAAGTCGATATTTCGTTTAAAGTATTTTTTTAAAAATTCTTTTAGATTGTAATAATGGTCATAATAATACTCGGGTGGAACATCTTCAAAATCAACTAATAAATCTATGTCGCTTTTATTGTTAAACTTGTCTGAAGTGGCAGAACCGAATAAATACAAGCTCTTCACCTTATTTTCCCGGCAAATACTTTTAATTTCATTTATATCTTTTGATGTTAGTTGAAATTTCATTTGATTTCATCGTTCATAAATTATTAAAATTCATATTTCAATTTTTTACTAAATAAAATGCTCTTATTAGATTATTTACAGCTTGGTTCGAATTTTGCCCCATACTTTTTAACCAAAGAGCCAAATCTTCATCAATTTTTAAAGTAATATCTACCTTTTTTCTAGGAACAACATAATCAGCAGATTGCCAGAATTCTTCGCCTGTTTCTGGAATATCAGAATAATCAATCTCATTATCATTAAGATTATTTAATTTATTCCAATCTGTTTTAAATTCTTTTTGCATTGTAAATAATTATTTCTTTCTTCCCATTCATATTTCAAAAAAAATATATAGCTTATTCTTAATAATATTAATATCAGAGCAGTTCTAAAAATTGTCATTCTGAAGTGCAGTGAAGAATCAATTTTCTTTTAAAATCAATAATATAGATTCTTCACATAGTTGTCAGTGACATCGTTACTAATGATTAAATTTAGTAAATTTTAGTATATAATAAAATAGACTTTATGCTCATATAACTTGTATTTTTGTATGCTTCAAATGCCTGATTTACCTTGTGGTAGTATTTCAAGAGAACTATTCACCTTATTATTATTTTTCTTTATATTCAAAACCTAAAAACCTATTTGATTTAGTAAAATTAGCTATTCGATGAGAAATAATGTCCATTTTTATAAGATTTTGACGTTCTTCGTTCTCAATTTTATCTCTGTTAATTGTTAGAATATATTGAAATTCATTAGGATAGAAGCTTTCTTGTTTATTTAAAAAATTCAGACATTGGACTAAAGTATCTTGGTCAACATCAAAAATATTATCATGGATAAGAAGTTTTGGATGCCTAATTTTTGTAAAATCATTAATCATTAAAGCAATATCATAAATAAAAACTTTTGTGCGTTCATGACTATGACCTCCATCATCATCAATCCGAATCTGAAATTCAATAAATTCTTTGCTTCTTGATGAATTTTTTGTAACAATATCAAAATAAGCTTCTTTGTTTTTCATAATCTGCTCGTGAATATCAAGAATAGTTAGTTCAAAACTTTTTAATAATTCTTTATTAGTAATAATTTGATTGTTAATTTCATGCTTTAATTCATTTAAACGTTCAAGCAGAATTAAATCTTTATGCTTTTTGGCTTCTTCATATTCATTCATTTGGAATCGGATTTTATTCAATTCTTCACTTTTCTGATTATAAATTCTTAAACCTGTTTTTATATCTTTTAAAATTTTGCCATTATCAATAGATTTTAATTTATCAGAATATAAACTATCCTTTTCTCTAATCTTTATTGCTAATTGATTTAATTCTTTTTTCAATAACTCAAGTTTATCATTAACTATGGATTTTCTAAAATTATCTATTTTTGATTTAAAACTTTCAAGTTCAGTTAAAGACTTTTCAATTATATCACCTAATCCATTTTTAAATTGATTGTATAAAATAGAAATTTCTGTTTTGCTTATACTTTCCGGTTTAGGAAAAGATTCAATTTTTTTTATCTCATATAATATTGCTTTTTGCCGCGTTCTAAGGGTATCTAATTCTACATCAAGATTAACTAAGTCATTATGAATATAGTTATATGCTTCATTTGTCCTTAAATCTTCAATAGAATTGTTTATTTTTACTACTTCATCTTCTAATGAATTAAGTTTTGCTTTTACATCTTTTAAATTAATACTTCCGCTATCAGTTATTTCTTTTAATAGTTTTCTAATGTGAATTTTTTGATTTTCAATTTCTTTATATAATTTTTTATATTCTATATAATAAGAAATATCAAAACCTAAAAAATATAAGTGAGGCGAGAAATCTGGTGGTATTCTTTTTTTTGTATCAAAGCAATTGATGATATCTTTGAATTCAGAGCGTTCATCTCTAATCACAGTTGATATTATTTGTCTAAAAGAAGGATAGACAGAAGTATTAGAATGATTCTCAAAAAGTAAATTTTGTAAATATTTAGATGTATCCTTTATTGAATTAAAAAACAATTCGCTATCTTCTGTTTTTACAATAACATTTTCATAGTTTTCTCTTGTGCGAATAATAGTAAGTTGCTGATTATTTATCTTTAAATCAAGAATGATTTTGACATCTAATGGAAATTGTTGTTCAGGAATTTTTGTTATTCTGCTATCTTTAGGGTCTTTTAATAAACAAAAGTTAATAAATTCAACGCATATTGATTTACCAACGCCATTTGTTTTATTGCTATCGTCAGATCTATCACCAATAATTAAATTTACACCTTCTGTAAATTTAATTGGTTCAAAATACTTTGGTTCAGTATATAATCTTTGAAGTAAAATCATAACCTATAAATAAATGGTTCCTTGAATTCAATTATGCCACAAGAATATAAAAACATTAAAGCAAATACAATTTGTCTATAACTAACTATATCATATTTTTTTAAATTTTCTGCAATTTCAAAAATAGAAATTTTATCCTTAGAACTTTTCTTGATTTGTTTTAAAATTAATGAACCAACATAAATTGCAGATGTCTTTATATTTTCGTCTTTTGAAATTAACATCATTATTCTTTCGGATTTGGAAAAACATTACAATTAATTAACTCATCTAATATATAAAACTTAATTGCTGATTTATTGTAATTTGATTCATTAGAACTTATTTCTTGTTCAAAAAAATTAGCCAAAGTGTCAATTGCAATTTTAGGATTATTATTATTACTGATTAAATAATCATCACTTATTTCTTTAAGGTAATAAGAAATTATTTTTGCTCTTACTCCATCTAAACCAAACATATTTTTTGCTTCTTCTAATGCTCCGTTGTAGATTGGGTATAACTCCATATATTGTTCCATTAAAAAATCAAAATGGTCTTTAAATCTGTATCTTTTTTTATCTGGGTCAATAATTTCTGGTTTATCTACTTCTTTATAATTATTCTCATTACTTAAATATTCAATTAAATTTATTATAGTAATTATTTCATTTGGTTTAGATTTTCTTAATTCAATTTTTAAAGATATCTCTTTTCTTAAAAAATCAACAATTGGCTCAAGTTGTTCAGCTGAAAATCCACTAAATTTTTTAATTATGTCATCTATATCAATTATATCATCTTGTTTATCAAAAGAAAATAAATCTCCTTTTGTAAAATCAGTTTTTGGGTATTCTTGCTTTGGCTCTCCAATTAATAATATTATTAGTCTTCCATATTCGCTATACTCTGGATTTGTATAAAACCCTTTAATAGTATCGTGTATTTTAGTTGTATCATTTCTTGAAGTTACCTGAATAGCGATTTTATTTTCTTTATCTACTAAATCTATACTATCAGCATTTTTCTTTATTTCATTTAAATTTATTAAATTATACCCATAAAATTTAAGTAAATCTTTATAAAAATTCTCTGCAATAATATTGTAATCAGTTAAATTAATTTTGCTCAAAGATTCAACTTCATATCTTAAAATATTAAGGCATCTGGTTATTTCTTTTATATATTTATCTCTATTATTCATTTGTTCTTATATATTTAGCAAATATAATATTTTTTTTGATAATATCAAAGTTTATAAAAATACTTTAACAATATGAAAAATAAAATCAATTTTGAACTCCTTCCCAAGTGCAACATGGGAAGGAGTAATAAAGAATTCATTTCCAACTTGAATTTTTCCCCCCTTATATCAACTCCGTCTTCACCCTCTTTACTGAAGCACCGAGTGATTCTAATTTTTTATCAATTTTTTCGTAACCGCGGTCAAGATGATAAATACGCAAAACCTCTGTTCTACCCTCACAAACTAAAGCAGCAAGAATAAGAGAGGCACTCGCCCTTAAATCTGAAGACATAACAACAGCACCAGTTAGACGTTTTCCACCATTTACAATAGCAATGTTATCTGCCAGTTCAACGTCAGCCCCAAGTCGCCTTAACTCTGGAATATGCTTAAACCTATCTTTATAAATTGTTTCAGTAATTTTCGTGGTGCCCTGTGCCTGAAGCATAAAAGTAATCCACTGCGCCTGCAAATCGGTCGGCATACCGGGATAAACTGAAGTTGTAATGTCCACTGGCTTTGGCAAATCCTCCATTTCCAAAAGAATAGTGTCGTTATTTACGTCAATATTGCAGCCAGCTTCTTCCATTTTTTCAAGCACAGTAGCAAGATGGTATGGATTAACGTTTGTAATTTCTATTTTTCCTTGAGTCATTGCAGCGGCAATTAAATAAGTGCCAGCTTCAATTCTGTCTGGAATAATTTCCTCGTCAACCGGGTGAAGCGAATCCACTCCTTCAATTTCAATAATAGAAGTTCCAATACCATCAATTTTAGCTCCCATTTTAACGAGCATACGGGCAAGAGCAGTAATTTCCGGTTCTATTGCAGCATTGGAAATTTGAGTAGTTCCATTTGCAAGTGTTGCTGCCATTAGCAGATTACCTGTTGCACCGACACTAGGAATATCAAGATGAAAGCGGTTTCCTTGAAGTTTTTCTGCTTCAGCGATCACATATCCACCCTCCATACTTATTTTAGCGCCGAGTTTCTCTAATCCTTTTAAATGCAAATCAACTGGACGTGGTCCCCATGCACAGCCACCGGGTAACGATACTTTAGCACGTCCCCAGCGGGCAAGAAGCGGACCCAGAACGTAAAATGAAGCGCGCATTTTCTTAACGTGTTCGTAAGGAGCTTCAAATTTATTTATATTTCTGGAATCTGCGAAAAGTTCATCACCATTTAATTCGCAGAAAATACCGATTGAACCGAGCAGACGTGACATAGTCCAGACGTCAGTCAAATTTGGAGTATTTTTAAAATGATAGGTTCCGGGAGCAAGAATTGTAGCTGGCATCATCGCCAAGCAACCGTTTTTTGCACCTGAAATTTTTAATCTGCCACAGAGCTTATGTCCACCTTCTATTACTAATTTATCCATTTCTTTATTTCAATGGTTATAAAAATTTATCATACCAAATTAGCAAATTTTTCTTAAAATTGCATTATTTTTAATATGAATTTTTGATTATGGAAAATATTAAAATTACTGAACTCTTAAAATTAGATTTACCTTTTGTATTAGCATCAAAATCGCCAAGACGAAACTTACTGTTAAAGCAATTAGGTTTAGAATTTCAAATTATCCCTTCGCAGGTTAAAGAAACAAAATTTCATAACGAAGAATTAGTTCCGGAAGAATATGTTACACTACTTGCGGAAAAGAAAGCCATATACGTTGCAAGGGTATTAGAATATCCAGCCGTCGTTTTTGGTGCTGATACTATTGTCGTTTTAGATAACGAAATAATCAACAAGCCAAAAAGCAAAGAAACTGCTTTTGAAATGCTGAATAATTTAAGCGGAAATACGCACTATGTCTATACTGGTATGAGCTTTATCAATACTTTAAAGAAGAAAAAAGTAAAAGTATATCAAAAAACTGCTGTTACGTTTAGGAATCTTGATGAAGACGAAATTTGGGCATATATCGGAACTGGTTCACCATTTGATAAAGCTGGTGGTTACGGAATACAAGATGATTTCGGTAGTGTCTTTGTTTCGCATATTGAGGGCTGTTATTATAATATAGTTGGCTTACCGCTTGAACTTTTTTACAGGACGCTTCGGGAGTTTTTGAAGAATTAATACCAAGTTGCTTTCATAAATACAATTAAGGTGTCTCCTAATAAAGCAAATACTTTATTTAAATGGAGATGACATAAAGTTTAAATAGATTAGAAGGTTTAGATAGTTTAGATTTTAACTTTTGCAAAGTTGGGAAACTTTACAAAAGTATTTAACACTTTTTACTTTGCGAAAGTTTCTTAACTTTCGTAAAGTTTTGAAAGATAAAAGTAAAGATGTCATTGGCAACTTAGTGAGAAAGCTCACAACTCCTTGCTACCACAGACTTTGAGATTCCTCACTTCGTTTCGAAATGACAGCTATTTGGTATGATTTGCTTAATTGTTATTTACAAGGCATATCTCTTAACTCCTTTATTCTCAATATGGGGGCTGGAGTTCAGAAGTTGAGAAGTATTGCTTTTAAAATATTCTTATTTGTGTTCTTAGTGAAATACTTTGTGCCCTTTGTGTTAAAAGAAATAACCACAAAGAACACAATGATTTCACGAAGAACACAAAGAATTTTATTTAGAACTCCAGACTCCATAACGAAAATAAAGGAGTTAGAAGATTTGCCTCGTAAAGAATAATTTCGCAGTTAGCAAATATTATCTTATTAGTTATTGGTCATTGGTTATTAGTATGTAACTACTAATGGCTAATGACCAATAACGAATGACCTATTGAAAATACTTATATTAAAATTTAATTTCTTATTATAAAATATGCGAAACGACAAACTACGTGGCACCAGGAGTTCTGAAAATAGAGGAGTTAGAATTTAAAAGTATATAAAAAATGCAGAGACAAGGCATAACTTGTCTCCGCAACAATCTAAAAAACTGACTGCTGTTAGCTGACAGCTAATTTCCCGGATAAGTTAAAACAGCCGGCTCAGATAAATAAATCCAATAACCAACACCAGCTTGCATATTTCCTATTGTATTTATTCCGAAAACAGGAGAGTAAATTTCGCCCATTCTATTTTTTACTATAATAATATTTTCGGAAATACTTGCAAGTGCTTCTGTAATGTTCATTGGGCTGTTACGAAGATACGAGATTAAATGCCAGCCCGCTGAAAGATTAATTGGGTAAATTTGCGGTGATACGGCATAACCATCTATAGTTAGTGAAGAAGGTGCTTCCATATAAACTAAATACGCTTCTTTCACGTTCCAGTTACCAATTTGATTAATACCAAATTCCGGAGAATAAATCTCACCAGCATCATTTTTAACTATTTTTACATTATCAACTTCAGAAAAAATTTCTTCCATTTCCATATCAGATTTTATTACGTTGCTTGAAATCAAATTCCAACTATTATTCAAAGGAATAATTATTTCAGCTTCCGGAGTTGTGCTTAAACTGCTAAGGATTGAAAATCCATTTACTTCAAAAACTGTTGGTCCTACTTCATAAGTTGCTTGGGCAAAGTAAATTTTTTCTTCAATAGCATCCCAAATTCTGTATGTAATAATCTCACCAATTGCAAAACCATCTTTTTCAGGTGTTTCTGGGTCATCTCCCCAAACAGTAAAACCTAAATTTTGTCCATTCCATACTTCATAGCCACCGCATTGCCACTCGCCCGGACTTGCTTCGAAAAATGCTCCGATAGCATCACCATTGGCAATTGGGCGTTCTCCTACTGTTGGATTTGCTGTTATAGGAATAATTACAGATGCATCGGGCGGAGAAGGCGGGTCTTGCCAATTATATGTAAGCGACCATAGTTGCGACCACTCGGAACTGTCAGTATCGCTGTATGCCTTTACTTTCCAGTAATAAGTCATTGAACCTCTTGACCAAATTGGAATTGAAGGAACTGTTAACTGGACATTTTGAGAACTTGTAAGTATGTTTTCATTGTAATAGTTAAAATCTGTTACTAACTCCATACCTACATCAGTATAAACATTTAAGGCATAGCGGTTAGCCCCTTCAACAGCTGACCAGGTAAAGTCAACACTTAGATTCTCAATATCAGCACCATTTGAAGGACTTACAAGGATTGGCGCATCTAACGGATTTTGTGCTGTAAGTGTTGCAAAAGAAAATGAAAAAACAAACAATAAAAGAAATAATTTTTGCATTGAAATTCTCCTCGAATTTTTTAAAAATTTATTTCTTAAAATTAAAAAAAAAAAACAGGAAAAAAACAAATTTTATTTAAAAAATTTTAAAATATTTTTCTTTTATTTTTGCCCAAAGAAAAGTGAGGAGTTTGTTTGAAAAAGAATGACAACTTTACTTCTTACTACCCAAACTTTACGAAAGATTAAGAAACTTTCGCAAAGTAAGAAGAGAATACTTTCGCACGAGTTTCTCGGGCTTTGCGAAAGTTAAATTATGCCATCTCCATTTAAATAAAGGTCTTGTTTTATCAGTAGGTTCAGAATGAAAATTCACATAAACCTAATATTTATTAAATCTTATAAAAAAATTTGTATAATACTCATTTTTTCACATTACTGTGAATTATTTGTGAATTTTTATGCAATTCTTTTCACAATTTTGTGAAATTGTTTGCAAAATTATCTATTTTATTGTAATTTTATATAATTTATTGTAGTTTTATAAATATTTTTATTAGAATTTACAATAACAAGTAAATATTTCTTTCAAGAAATTAAAAATGAATTATGAGTGCTTTACTTGATATTGCAAATTGGAAGAATCAATTAGGGCTTTTGCCTATAAACTTATCTTCTAAAGGTATAAATAAGCAGTTTATACTGTTAAATGGAGGTTGTGGTGATTTTTGTATTGACCTTAATCCAGAAGAATTAGAAACTGATTATCATTCTTTTGCTTGGTCGAGTGATACAAAAGTATTTTTATCGGTAGAAAAAGATAAAGTGGAATTGTTCAATTGGTTCAAAGGAAATTCAGAAGAAATAGATAATAATTTTATTGGAAATAATTTATCTAAACTTCACGAATATATAAAATTAAACTCACCTAAAAGCGAATACGATATTGTCCCTTTTATAATTGATATATTTAGAAAAATAAGGAATGAAATTGGCGAAGAAGCCGAAGGAATTCGTTCAATTAATCAATTATTCTTATTATTAGCAGCTTACGAAGGAAATAAAACTGATTTTAACGATATAGATAAACGTAAATGGAACTTAACCGAAATTGATAAAATCCCTACGTTAGATAGATATTTAGATAATTTAAAAAATGGTTTAGCAATTAAAGGTAATAAATTAAAATTATCAATTGAACTGATATTAAGACACTCATCAGGAAAACTATTTCAAGAAGCACAAAGAGAAGTATTATTTAATAATAGAGATTATGATTTGTTCGGAGACATTCATTCTGATTACAATTCATTTGTTAAAAGGTTTTCAAGTTTTCATTATACTCCTTCTTATCTTGCAAGAACTATTGTAGAATACTCCTTATCTAAACTAAATTTAGAAGACAAAACAAGTATAAAAATATTAGACCCAGCTTGCGGCAGCTCTGAATTTCTTTTAGAAGCATTAAAACAATTAAAATCAACTGGATTTTCTGGAACTATAAAAATTGATGCATGGGATAGCTCTGAATCTGCAATTAATATTTCTAGTTTTCTCATTGGATATGAAAAGAGGCATTGGAATAATCAATTAGAAGTAAATATTAAGCAAGTCAATAATTCTCTAACAGAAAAATGGGAAGATGATTATGACTTAATTTTGATGAACCCGCCTTTTTTATCTTGGGAATTAATGGACAATGAGCAACGTGAAATAGCTACTAATTCGTTAGGTGAACTTTGTGAAAAAAAACCTAATTTAGCAAGTGCTTTTATTTATAAATCAATACAACATTTAAGCAAAGATGGAATAATTGGCTCGGTAATTCCTTCTTCAATTTTATTAATGGATTCATATAAAAAAATTAGAAATAATATAAAAGATACATTAGAACTTTTACTTGTTGGGAAATTAGGTAATTTTATATTTGAAAGTGCTTTGACAGATGTAAGTATTTTTATTGGCAAAAATTCTAAATCCCAAACATCACCTTTACTATTATGGTCAAGAAATGAGAAAGGAATTGTTGCTGATGCTTTTAGTGATTTAAGAAGAATTAATTATAAGCAAATACCATATCAAAAAGATAAAAATTCTTATAGCATATATATCCCTGATAAATATCCAGACCAAGATGATTGGAAAATAAATTCTTATAAAGAAGAAGAATTAAAAAAACAACTTAATAAATTAGTTTTATCAGGTAGGTTAAAAAGAGTTAAAGACATATTTGATGTGAAGCAAGGAATACGTACCGGAAATAAAGAATTAATGATAAATGATAAAATATATTTAAATTTACCTGAAGGAGAAAAGATTTTTTTTAGAAAAGGAATTGAAAAGTCCGGCTTAAAAAATGGAATTATAAATAAAATAATATATATGTGGTATCCATACAATGAAAGTGGGCTTATAATTAAAGATGAGGAAGAACTAAAAGAAAAAGCTAAATATTTTTACGAAAATCATTTAATAAAAATAAAAGAAGATTTAATTAAACGCTCCAAAATAAAATCTGATAGCTGGTGGGCTTTATGTAGGCATAGAAATTGGTTAATAAAAATTTATCCTAAAATTATTTCCAATGAATTCGGTTCTTCTGGTTCATTTGCATTTGATACGGTTGGAGATTTGGTCTTTGAACGTGGTAATGCTTGGATTCCCATCATTGATTTTGAAAAGGAAGATTATTTTTATTTTTATCTTGCTCTATTTAATAGTTCATTCTTTGAAAAACTATTATCGTTATATTCCAAACAACTTGCTGGAGGCAATTGGTATTATTTAGGGAAAAAATATACGAGCAATATCCCAATTCCAGAAATAAATTCGACTTTTGAAAACACTAAAGCTTATAATGATTTGGTTGAAATAGGAAAAGACATTAGCAGTGGAGAATATTTACAATTTGCAAATTTTGATAGTATTGATAGGTATTTAATTCCGGATATTTACAATATTGATTATGACAAATAATAACATTATTTCTAATCTTGCAAAAATAGGTAAGGACATTGTTAGCGATTCGTTTTGCTTGAAAAGAAGTAAAAAAGATACTAACATTTATATGATTAATGATTACAATATTAATAATTTAGTTGATATTGTTTTTTATAAGAAAAATGAAAGAAAAGAAGTTAAAGCTATAAAGTGGTTGTATCAATTCTTATTATTCATCGAAATAGAAGCTAAATTTAACGCAGATAATAAGAAAAAAAAATTATTTCCACTTTTTTTTATTTCTATTGTAATTTTTAATGAATTTACTGAAAGCGAGCATCACGTTCCATTATTCAGAGCAGAATGGGATAATTATGGAAATACTAGTGAAGAACATCCGCAACCGCATTGGCATATAGCTGATAATATTCATATACCTGGTAGCTTTAATATTTTTAAACAAGATGGATTTAATGAATTTTCAAGTCAATCTCTAAAAATCTCTAATATTTATAAATTTCATTTTGCAATGAACGGAGAATGGGCTAATAATGGAACAGATGCTCATAAATTAGAAAATGAAAAACAATTATACAATTGGTTCAAAGGAATTTTAACTCATATTAAAAAAGAGCTAATTTATATTCAGAACTCCTGACTCCATAACAAAAATAAAGCAGTTAGGAGATTTGTCTCGTAAAGAATAATTGCGCAGTTAATCTCCCAAATAAATTTGGGAGTTACTCTAATTATTAGAATAACTCCTAAATTTATTTAGGAGTTATATTTTTGCAAATTATTGAAATTACATTATTTTTAATATCAGAAATATATTAAATGCGCAATAGCAAACTAAGAGGCATCAGGAGTTCTTACATTCAAAATAATTGAAATATTTCCGATTGAATTTACATTTTTTTTAATACCTTTTATTATCAACAATAGAAACACAAACTCAAGAAATTTAACCAAAATAAAGTTAAACTTTGTTGAAAATTAAAATCAATTATAAATTTTTCTAAACTCTACTCTTTCCTATTTAAAAAATTATTATTAAATTATATTATTTGATTTTAAAAAAATAATTTTGTGATTGTTCAGGTATGAACTAAATTTCAAAATTAAATATAAAAATAGATTTCAAAAGGTAAAGATATATGGATAAAGCTGTTGGTATTTGCATTGGTGCCTCTTCTGTTTCTTTAGTAGAAATTATTCAAACCAGCAATGAAAAAAAAATAAATAAAAATATTTGGAAAGCACATTACGGGAAACCCAAAGAAACTTTTTTAGAAATAATAAAAGACTATTCCAATAATACGAAATTTACTGTTACTGGCAGAAAGTTCCGCAACCTCGTTAATCTTTCATCTATTTCTGAACCGGAAGCAACAGAAATTGCTTACAGTTTTTTATACCCAAATAACAAATATTCTGCTGTCGTCTCGCTCGGAGCTGAAACATTTCTCGCATACATTTTAGACGAAGAAGGAAAAATTTCAAATGTTGTATCAAAAAACCAGTGTGCATCGGGAACAGGCGAATTTTTCCTGCAGCAAATAAAAAGAATGAACCTTGAAGTAAATGAAGCTGTTCAATTGGCAGAAAATGCAGAACCATATAAGGTTTCAGGGCGTTGCTCCGTCTTTTGCAAATCAGATTGCACTCACGCACTAAATAAAGGTGTAGAAAAGGCAAATGTTACCTCTGGTTTAGCTCTTATGATGGCAGACAAAGTCGAAGACCTTCTGAAAAAGTTGAAACATAATAACGTGCTTGCTATTGGTGGCGTTACTAAAAATTCCGCTGTTATGAACTTTTTAAAGCAAAAGGGCTGTAATATTGATATTTCTGAAAATTCTACTTTCTTTGAAGCTCTCGGTGCTGCTATTTATGCTCTAAGAAATAACACAATTCCATACAACATAAGTGAATTATTTACTCAAAATCAAAGTTCTTTTACTTTCCATAATCCACTTGAAAATTATAAGGACAAAGTAACATTCAAGCAGTTTGAACGCGGAATTGCTAAAAAAGATGACATTTGCGTGCTGGGCTTAGATGTTGGCTCAACTACCACAAAAGCAGTTGTAGTGCGTCTTTCCGATAAAAAAATACTTTCTTCTGTTTATCTTTATACTCACGGCAATCCAATTGAAGCATCAAAAAAATGCTATCAATCGCTTTTAGAGCAGTTACCCGATAGCATAAAAATTATTGGTTTGGGAACGACCGGCTCTGGCAGACATATAGCAGGTTTGCACGCACTCACAGAAGCCGTAATTAATGAAATCGTTGCTCACGCCACTGCAGCGGTCTTTTTCGATAAAAAAGTTGATACTATTTTTGAAATTGGTGGTCAAGATGCAAAATACACTTACATAGTAAACAAAGTTCCAGCCGATTACGCAATGAACGAAGCTTGTTCTGCTGGCACCGGCTCATTTATCGAAGAAGCCGCTTTTGAGACACTCGGTGTTAAAGTTGAGGAAATTGAAGCAATTGCTATGCTAAGCAGCAAACCACCTAACTTTAGCGACCAATGTGCTGCCTTTATTAGCTCAGATATAAAAACTGCTCTTCACGAAAATATTAAACTGAATGATATTGTAGCTGGACTTGTTTATTCAATTTGCCTAAATTACGTTAACCGCGTTAAAGGAAACCGCGTAATTGGTGAGAAAATCTTTATGCAGGGTGGAGTGTGCTATAACAAAGCAATACCAATAGCAATGGCTGCAATTACGGGTAAAGATATAATAGTGCCTCCTGAACCCGGACTTATGGGTGCTTTTGGTGTTGCTCTCGAAGTAATTGAAAAATTAGAACTTGGTTTCCTTAAAGAAAAAGAGTTTTCACTTTCCGAACTTTCACAAAGAAATGTAGTTTATAAAAAACCATTTATTTGCCGCGGTGGCAAGGAAAAATGTGACTTGGGTTGTCTAATTAACCTAATTGAAGTGCAGGGAAAAAATTATCCCTTCGGTGGAGTTTGCAATAAATACTATAATATTGTAAACAAAAGTTCGATTAACAGTGATGAATACGATTTCGTAAAAGTCAGGCAGGATTTAATGTTTAATAAATATGCAGAAAAACTTGAACTGCCCGAAAACTCCAAAACGATTGGAATTAGCCAATCTTTTCATACTCAAACAATTTTCCCACTTTATTATAATTTTTTCACCCAATTAGGGTTCAAAGTAGTTCTTGCTGATGAGGTATCTGAAGAAGGTTTGGAACGTGAAAATACTGCCTTTTGTTATCCTTGTCAACTTTCACTTGGCTTTTTCCAGAATCTTCTTGATAAGCAACCAGATTTTTATTTCATTCCAAATATTTTGGAAATGTATGTAGAAAACGAGTGCCAGCGAAAAGATTTTAATTGCACCTGCGCCCTGCTTTCCGGCGAGCCGCTTTATTTGAAGCAGGCATTTAAGGATTACGATTTAAAAGACAAAATGCTAATTCCGCAACTTGATTTTTCAAAGGGCTGGGATAGTCAGCAACAGGTTTTTATAAATATCGCAAAGCAAATTGGCTTTTCAGATGAAAACAGAATAAAGGAAGCATATTATTTTGCTGTAAAAAAACAGGTAGAATTTCAAAAGGAATTGCTGGAAATAGGGAAGGGCATTCTAAAAAGATTGGAAGCAAATCCTGAAGAATTTGCTATGGTGCTTATCGGACGTCCTTACAATTCATTTTCTGAATTTGCAAATAAAGGAATACCAAAAAAATTCGCATCACGTGGCATCTATACTATCCCTTATGATATGCTTGATTTTCATAATGAAACAATAGACGATAATCAGTATTGGGAAGGTGGTAAAAAGATTTTAAAATCTGCAAAAGTAGTGAAAAAGAATCCACAGCTTTTTTCAACGTATATTTCAAATTTTTCCTGCGCTCCCGATTCTTTAATTATGAATACTTTCCGAACGCTTATGGGAACAAAGCCATCTCTAACTCTAGAATTAGACGGTCATACTGCTGATGCGGGAATTAACACACGAATTGATGCAGTTTTAGATATTATTAAAAATTACAGAAAACTATCTAATACAATTAAAGATACAGATTACAGTGATTTCGTCCCAGCACAGGTTATTACTGAAAATGATGAAGCATTTTTCATTAGTTCAGACGGAGATAAAATTCCTTTAAATGATAAGCGTGTTGTAATTTTAATACCTTCAATGGGTGAGCTGAGCAGTGAAATGTTCGCTGCAATGATGCGTGGACTTGGCTTTAATGCAGTAGCAGCTTCAGAAGGGAATCCGGATATTTTACGCTATGGACGTGCAAACACAAGCGGAAAGGAATGTCTGCCACTGATTTTGCTTGTCGGCTCAATGATGGATTACATTGAAAATCAACATAATGACGAACAATATTTTGTATTTTTTATAGTTCAGGGAGCAGGGAATTGCCGACTTGGACAGTATCCTGTTTTTATACGCGATTTGATTAAAAGAAGACGGCTAAAAAATGTTGCACAACTCATTTTAATGAACGAAGATGGATTCGCCGGACTTGGTGCAAAATTATCTTCGCGTGGTATTCAGGCACTCATTATTGCTGATGTCCTTGAAGACATTCGCACTGCAATTTTAGCTAATAGTTTAAATCCAGATGAAGGGATTAAGGTATTCAATAAAGAATTTGACAAACTTCTAAGTATAATAGAAAATGAGCCGCAGAAGATTTATACATATTTAAATCATTTTTCAAACATCATCAGAAAGAAAATACCAGCGAGAATTCCAATAGAAGATTCAAAGTATATAGCACTATGCGGAGAAATATTCTGCCGCCGTGATGGCTTTTCACATAAATGGCTGAACAGGACTTTTGCTAAACAAGGTTTCATTGTTAAAGATGCTTACATTAGCGAATGGATTTTCTATGTCGATTATCTTTTAAAATTAGAATTGCTTGAGCCGTCTGCATCTAAAAAGAATCGCTATGAACGGAAAGTGCGTAAAGCATATATGAGTTACGCTGAGTATCGTGTAAAGAAAATTCTCGCAAAATCCGGTTACTATGAATATAGCAAAACTGACGTTGAGGCACTACTTAACAGAAGCAAGCATATAGTTCCGTTAGCATACAAGGGCGAACCGGGACTTACGCTTGGGGTTGCTCTCCACGAAACGCTTGATAAATATTGTGGGGTAATCAACCTCGGACCTTTTGGCTGTATGCCAACTCGTCTTTCTGAAGCAGTATCTGTTCCTGAAATGAAAGTTGAAAATAAAGTAATCGCTGAAAAACAAGTTGACCCAAATTATAAATTACCAGAGCTTTTTAACGGAAAAATGACTATTCCATTTTTAACAATCGAATCCGATGGAAACGCTTATCCTCAAATCGTAAATGCCCGCTTAGAAACATTTGCTCTTCAGGCAGAACGCATAGCTAATCTTATGCTGAAAGCGAGGAGGAACGGTTCGAAGTAAAGGATATATAAAAATAAGATAAAGATTCAGAACTACCGACTCCATAATGAAAATAAAGGAGTTAGGAGATTATGCTCGTAAAGAATAATTGCGCAAATTATCCTAAAAAGGTGTCATTCTGAGGCGAATATAAACGAAGACGTTTACTTTTGAGAAAATGAACTTTTTAGTCATCGGATGACTGCCAGTCATCCGATGACTTCCTCTTACACATTAATTCATTATAATTATATGCAATACATATAGTTACGTGTTAAAAAATCCGAAGTTGTTCATTAGGAACGAAGTGAAGAATCTCAAGTATAGTGTTAGTAATGACTTGTGAGATTCTTCACTTCGTTCAGAATGACAAGACTGCGCAATACCAAACTACGAGGCATCAGGATTTCTGAAATAACAAACCAATTTTCCTTAAAGAAAGGAATGTTTAAAGTGATTTATTCAACTATTATATGATTTAGCTTATTGGCTTTAATTTTTATTTTGAAAGGTATTTCATCTTTGATTAATTTATCTCCTAAATCTTTAAAGAAGTTACCTGAATTATACCTGATATTCCATTTTGTTCTGTCTATAGAAAAATCGGCTTTAGCACTAATGATATTATCTTTAATGTCTATAAGTGCAGAAAAAGAAATTTGCTGAGTAATGCTGCGGATTGTCAGATTACCTGTTAATCTGTAATTTGGTTGTCCTTTCTTTGCAGCAACTAATTCCGTTACTTTAGTAATTCTAAAAGTCGCTGTTGGAAATCTATCAGTTGAGAAAAAGTCATCTGATTTTAAATGTCCTTCAAGTTTGGATTTTCCCTCATTTTCTTTTAAATCAAGTACTTTTATTGATTTCATATCAATATGAAATTCGCCGTTGGTAATTTTATTTGCTCTTACAGTAAGAAATCCGCCTTTCATATTAACAGTTCCCCAATGCCCACCAATTACTTTATTTCCTTCCCAACGAAGTTCGCTTGATTTTACATTTATGTCATAATCAACATAATCACTCTGAGAAAAGAGATTAGTTGAAAATAATGCAAATATTACAATTATAATTAATGATTTCATTTCACCTCCATTTATATATTATTTAATTAATTAAATAGTTAAACGTTAGAAAAATTATTATATTGCTGTAAAGGATTTTATTATTTCAAAGTTCCTGCGAGTATTATTGTATAAAGGAGTTAATACCAAACCGACGACAACATAAGCAATATAATCTGTTATTTCGAACCCCCCTTATAAAGCAAGTGCTTTATTTAAATGGAGATGACTTAACGAAAAGAAAGATAAAGATGTCCTACATCTTGCAGATGTAGGACATCTGGTTTAAGAAGTTTTGCAGAATAAAAGTAAAGATGTCATTGGCAACCCCCTTATAAAGGAAGACCTTTATTTAAATAGAAATGACATAATTCTTATCAAATTTTAGTGTAAAAGAAAATGTAAAATAAGGTAATAAGGTTTATTAATTTTTGATGCTTATTTGCTACTAAGGTTTTCAAAAAAATAAGGTTTAAATTTTTTTGCTCAAATTATTCTTTAACAAAAAAAATTTAAACCTTATTTTTATAATAAACCTTAGTAGAAAAATATTATCCTGTTGAAAAAACCTTATTATCTTATTTTATATATGTTTAATAGATATAGTATAGAAATATTTAGTAGCGATGTCATTGGTAACCCCCATTTAAATAAAGGTCTTACTTTATAAGGGGGTCGAAATGACACCTTTTCTGGGTAATTTGAGCAATTGTTCTTTACGAGGCAAATCTTCTAACTCCTTTACTTTCATTATGGGGACTCGAGTTCTGAGTTTTATATCTCTACTTTTTTCCCTTTTAATGTTAATGACAAACTGATAAGCCCAATAGCACCGGCAACTAATGATGAAAGTAAAATAACGAATTTCGCATTATCTATTATTAGCGATGATTCAAAAGCAAGTAAAGTAATGAATATTGACATAGTAAAGCCGATTCCGGCTAAAAAACCGACTCCAATAATTGCTTTCCAGTTTAGTTCTTCAGGTAGTTTGCAAAGACCAATTATTACTGAAAAATAGGATAAAAGGAAAATACCTAATGGTTTTCCGAGAATTAGTCCAAAAGCAATACCTAAACCATAATTTTGAGTAAATATCTCACTAATCCCAGTATTTAAACTAATTGCAGTATTTGCGAGTGCAAATAAAGGAAGAATGATAAAAGCTACTGGAATGTGTAAAAAGTGCTGTAAAGTGTATGAAGAAGACTTTTTTTCGCCATCTCCAAATGGAATTGCAAAAGCCAAAAGGACACCGGTTATTGTAGCGTGAACACCAGAGTTGTGCATAAAAAACCACATTGCAATACCACCGAGCAAATATGGAATAAGATTTTTTACTTTTAGCCGGTTTAAGATTAGTAAAACTCCGAATATTCCCAATGAAATAAAAAGATTTGAAAGTATTAATTCCTTTGAATAAAAAATGGCAATAATGATAATAGCACCTAAATCATCAATAACAGCCAAAGCAGTCAAAAACACTTTAAGAGAGCTTGGAACCCGACTTCCTAATAATGATAGCAGCCCAATAGCAAAAGCAATATCAGTTGCCATTGGTATTCCAAATCCCGATTGCGTTTCTTCACCGAAATTGAAAAACATATAGAACATTGCTGGAAGCAACATTCCGCCTATTGCACCGAAAATTGGGAATAATGCATCTTTTATTTTTGATAGCTCTCCTTTATAAATTTCCCGCTCCAGCTCTAATCCAATAAGTAAGAAGAAAATTGTCATCAGTCCATCGTTAATCCATTGCAATATAGTATAACTGCCCAGATTAATCTGCCAGAATGAAAGATAACTTTCACTAAATGATGAATTAGCGAGTAACAGAGAAATAACAGTGCAAGCGATTAGCAGCAATCCACCTGTTTTCTCGCTTTTAAAGAACTCGGTAAATAGCTCAGTTAATGTTGTCATAATTCCATATACTTTTTTGATACAAAAATATATACAATTTAAAAATATTTTGATATAAATTAAATAATAATATATCTGATATTTTTAAACGAATAGTTAAAAAAGATTATTTTCCTCAAGTCATAAGTTCTTTCTGATTTTGCTTATTAGGAGAATAAAAATCCTAATTTCAGAACTCCTGACCCCATAACGAAAATAAAGGAGTTAGGAGATTTGCCTCGTAAAGAACAATTGCGCAAATTACCTAGAAAGGTGTCATTTCGAAACGAAGTGAGAAATCTCAAGTTTCGTGTTAGCAATGACTTGTGAGATTTCTCGCTGCGCTTCGAAATGACAAGACTGCGAAATAACAAACTACGAGGCATCAGGAGTTCTGAATTTAATGTATAAAAATTAGTTAGTAAGGACAATTGTTTATTTGCTACTAAGGTTTTTAATAAAAAGGATTATATTTTATGCAACAATTTTAATGACTTGTTGAAATACAGAAATGCAAGTTTATTTGTTTTAAGTAGCTTATTCAAATAATTATATTCAATATTTTCGATAATCTCAATTTTGTTTTTATCTGAAATATGCTCAATATTAGTTGTATTTGTTAGTATCATTGATGACATTAATGTACATTTTGCCGAAGCCAGAATAGCATCTTCAATTCTAAAAACATTTCTTATTGTATAGCTTTTAAATGATTGTAATCCTCTTTTAATTTCATTAAAGTTGGAAATATCTGGCTCAATTTTATTGCTTTCGCGCTTTGCTATCATAAGTGAAGTACTTATAATGTCATTAAGAACCCCCTGATAAAGCAAACCATTTATTTAAATGGAGATGACATAATTTTCCGTGTCATTCTGACGGATGTCAGAATCCATCTTAAAAAAAGTTTTTATAGGTCATTAGTCATTAGTTATTCGTCATTGGTATTATTACTAAGAACTAATGACTAATGACTAAAAAGCAAGACTGGTGCTGACATACGCCAGAATGACTAAAAAGATGTCATTGGTAACAATTTCAAAATCACCTTCCAAATTACGATATTCAATTTCTTTAATAACTGTATTCTTAAATGATTCTTTAACTACTTGCCAATTAGTAACAAAATCGAATAAGAATCCTAAATCGTGGAGTTGTTTAATTATTTCGAGCTCTTTACCTGCTCCATACCTTATACCTGTAGTATTTGGTGCAAATGCAGTTAATTTGTCTCCAATTATTGAATCAATGCTTGGTGCATTTATAGGATAAAACGGTTCTGATACATCTAACCACTTTGATATTACAGGCAATTGGGTCACAACCGGATAATAAGCTTCTTCAAACAATACATCAAGTAGTATGAAAGAAGGTAAATTACTAAAAATTGAGTTGAATTGAATTTTATAATGCTCTTTTGGAATTTTCTCAAATTTTGATTTTCTGCTTTGAATATTAAATGTTGTGAAGATTCCTTTTTGGCAAATGTTATCAATAACCGAACCAATTTTTTCTTTTGATTCTGATGTTATTATATCAACATCAATTGAATATCTGTTGAAATCATCGAAATGTAGTATTAATGAGGTGCCACCTTTGAAGATGAAGTTGAGTCCTTCAATTGCCAGTTGTTCTACTAAATACAAAGAATAGACCATCTTTTCAAGAATTGGTGGATTGATTGAATATTGCTTATCTGACATAAATTTTTCAAGCCATTTCTTATCAAATGTTTCTTTACTTATCATTTACTGTTCCTCCAAACAATAAATCTTCACTTATTAACGAAAGATGTCTAATATATTCAAGTAATTCATTATATTTGTTTCTTCTTTTAGCATAATTGAAGAGTGTAGATAAATTTACTTTAAAATCACTAATCGAATTAGTAAAAATATTAGCAAGTTCTTTACCCTGAAAAGCATAAAAAAGTTTTCGTTCAGCAAATACATCAACGAGAATTTTTTCGATTGTTGGGATTCTAATTTCAGTATATTCAAAACTTGGAGACCTTGAAATTAAAGGTCTGATGATAATCGAATTTTTATTTTCAGTTAGGTAAATATTGATAATTTCTTTTTTGGGATTTAAATATACATTTTCATATTGATAGTCCTTTAAAATATAATATATACTTTCATTAAATTCTTTCTCACACTCAAAAATTATCATTGAAGAATTTGATTGATGTATCGTAAACCTATTTAACCATAAGCTATCCCAGCAAACATATTTAATATCATTTGAATTCTTTTGAATAGTATTGATTAACTTCTTTATTTTTTTTTCAATAGTTGGAAGAAAATTGGGACTATTGTTGATTGTATAAACATTTCTTTTCAAATCTTGAATGATGCCTCTTTTTCTCAATTTATAAAGCAACAAACGATAATATGAATCAGTCAATTCATTTTTTGTATGCTTAAGAAAATCATATAGTTCCTTTTTTGTGAAAAAGGTTCTATCTTTAAATTCTGTTATTAAATCAAATTCATTCAATTGTTGACTCTAATACTAAAAAAACTTAATTACCACTATTACAAAAATAATTAACAAAAGCCAAATATCCAAATAATTGGCTAATGTTAATATAATTTTATTTGCTTTTGCACCCAATAAACATATTCAACACCTGCACTATGCACTTCAATAAACAGAACAATGAGTAGGAAAACTTAATAGAGAAGAAAAATGAGTAGCTACTAAGTAATTAAAAACAACTCTGAGGGGGTGAGATATAGATGTTGCGTTGAGGAGAAGTGTTTTCAAAAAAGATTGAGGATTAAGTAATGAATTTTAATATTGAATTAAATTATATTTACTCTATTTTGAGGATTTGTAATTATTTGATTAATTAGCTCATGTTTGTAGGGAGAGAAAATATACTTTGTAGCAGAAATAATAGTTCTTCGATTTATTTCCCATATAAATCTACTATGTGGGAAATTCACATAACCGACAACATTACCTTGCCAAGAACCGATAAAGCAAATTTCTTTTGTTAGTGGTAGCGTTAATTCGACATTTCTATCAATTAACCCTATTCCAAATGGAGAATCTGAATTTCTACTTGGGTCAGCTAAAAATACAGGATTATCGGAAGTTAAAAAATAAGCACTAGATGGAGAATGAATAAAACCCCAATTCATATTATATACAATTTTAGCTACATCCAATGCAAGTTTAAGAACAAATTGCAATGAAGTTTCCTCAGGATATTCAACATTACAATTACCATTTAAACAAAATTTTCGGAAATTCTCTGGTATAATTTCGACACCTTCTCTTTCGCAAACGTTTTTTACAATGATATCGAATGATTCTTTATATGAAGCACTGAATTTCATTACACGTTTCATAAGGTTTGCATTTGTTTCGAGTATCCAGTTACGAAACGCAGGAACCCTTGTTAGTTGAAATGCAATAAAATGAGAAAAATAAGCTCTTTCATCTTGATTTAATACAGTTCGAAGTTCAATCTTTCTTATAATGTTAGCTGCATCTTCTTCAATAGACTGAAAAAAGTTTTCTGTCATATCTGAATCTCTACTGCCATCAGGCATTGTAAAAGAATAGTAATGAGACTGAACGCAGGCATCTTTAATTGAAATTGAAATTTGTTCAGAATTGTCTTTTGAGTTTCTCCAAATATGATTCTGTAAGTTAGGGTCTGAAAATCCTTTTAGATAAAACTGTGGTATATAATGATGTCTTGTTTTCACTTTTGTTTTAAATAAAAATACCTATTGGCGCAATTAATAAAGAATCTTCAGTGATTTTTGATTTCATTTCAGGAAGCATTAAATTTTCGTTATTCATAGATTTTATAATGTCACCAAACTGAGTTTGAGGTAGGTAACTGAAAGGAGAATCTTTCATTAAATCATAAGGATTTTGTTCAGTAATCTTAGATATTACCTTGCCTAAGACCTTCCAATTACCATAATGAATATCTTCAATTGTTTCATTTCTTGCATAATCTTTGTAAATTTTACAAATTATCTGCATTTCTGAACATTGAAAAATAAGATTGTGGAGCGAAAATTTTTCAGGGAAAAGAGAATTTATTGATTCTTTAATTAAATTTATTAATGATAAATTATTCTCTATCTCTGAAATTTTTAAATCAATATTTCTTTTATATATATGCTTATTTTCTACTGTAATCTTCTGTTTTTCGTCAATTTCAAAATTATTATTTTTCTTGACTTCATTAACCAAAGCCAAATAACTTCGTTGTTGTTGGATTTGAACTTTATAAAAAGGCTCAACAATTGGTAGTAGTTTATTAAACGTATTTCGCATGATAAAAGATGGTTCCGGTGAAACCATACCTTCAAATTCTACTATATCGCCGATTTTAATATCTGAAATCTGTTTACTTTCAGTAAGATTTAAAATGTTTCCCGATTCTATCAATAAATTTCTCAGTCTGTTAAATAACCAAGACTGAGGAAATTTAACATTTGTCTTATAATTCGATTCGATTTTTGATGATATTTCTTTTGATATATCGCCTTCGATACCAACCTTAAAAATACCCAATACACCAGAAATCCCTGCTTGTAGTTTACCTTTTTTGGTGTTATTTTCAGAATCCAAATTCTTAGTTTCGACTTCTGTTGAGTCGATAATGCCGTTGTCAATTGATGCCAAAAAAGATGTCATCATTGGAACATCAAGATAAATTGGATAAATTAATTCAGTTTCCATAGTTACTCTTTATTTAATAATGTATCAAGTTTATTGTTAATAAAAGCATCAAAATCTCTTTGTCCAGCAAATTCTATCATACTCTTTAATAATTGATAAACTTTTGTTCTTTTATCTGAAGGAAAGAAATATCCAGGATTATCATCAAATTTTTCAGCTCGTTCAATTGCAATTTTAACATTTTTAATAAATTTAACACAATTATAACCACCACTATCAAATTCAGAAATTTTAGTTTTAAATTCCTTACAAGTTGAAGCTCCAGATTCATCTATTTTTTCACTTTTATGCAAAAACAACCAAACCTCGAAACATGGATTGCTTATAGCCATTTTCCAATTCCTATGGGATTCACAATGGTCAAATATTACTTTTATTGAATCAAAACCCCATCTATCAACATCTATTACCAACCATAATTCATCATCCTCTTTCAAATCGTAATAATCCACATATCTTGCTGCTCTATCAAGAACCCATTTAGGAGAAGAGTTTAATGGAAAATCAGCATCGTATTCAGAATCTTTTATTATATCAACCTTAATTCTGTTTGAAAGGTGATGAAAAATTTCAAAGTAATCAGGTTCTCTTTTACTACCTTCACAAACAATTGCAAATAGCCTACAATCACGAAAGTAAGGTTTATCCCTTTTGTAACCTCTATTTCTAAACATCCGAGCCACTCCAATTCAGTGTTTCTAAATCAGCTAAAAATGGTATCGCTCCAAAACGTCCTATCAGATATCCTTTTCTAATATCTAGATCATAACGTGGTTTATAGTCTGCTAAAGAATATAAAACAGATGCTCCAGATTCATTGTCCTTTTCGCAAAACCAAATTTCGTCTTGTCTGAATATTTTTAAATCTAATAAATTTGATTCATGAGTTGTAAAAATAAATTGTCCTTTTGTTTTATCCGAAAGTACCTTTGTAATAAGAGAAACTAGTAAATTTGGATGAAGACTTTGGTCTATCTCATCAATAATAAAGGTTAGGTCGTCTTTTAGCAAAAGGTCAAACATAGGAATGAAATCAAGTAGTCTTTGAGTTCCATCAGATTCATTTGTGATTTCAAAAGGTACTAATTCAGAATTAACTGATTTATGCTTTGAAATTAATTTTTTAATATCTAATTTATCGTTTAATTTTGAAACCCAAAACCAACCATTTCTTGTTTTAATATTTACAAAAGAATTATTTCTTTGTTGATTAAGAAGTTTATCTAAGTCCTTTGGTAGTATTGCATTTTTTAATTCTTCTAAACCAACATCTTCAATACACAATTCTTGGATACCAGTATCAAATGCCTTTATAATATTGTTTGTAAAACTATTAAACTCAGAATTATCATTCATTATTGGTATAAAACCTCCAAAGATTGAATGCGGAAAAATTATAACAATCTTGTTTTCCAACCAGAATCTTATTTTATTAATTATTTGAATTTTTAATTCTTGCTTGCAAAGTAATAATTGATTTTCTTGAACTAAATTTTCTTCTAGAAGTTTAATTAATAAATTAAATTGATTTTGATTTGTACTATAATATTTCTTGGCAATTTTAATTTCTAACTTTCCATTACCTGATAATTTTCGAGTAAAAATGAGTTTGGGCTTAGCCGTTCCTGTTTCATATAACCATTCTTCAATTATTTGATTGTCCTGAATAGAAAATCCATAATTGAAAAAATCTCTTTCAATTGCTATTTCTATCTCAAAGATTATAGGTTTTGAATAATTATCAGGATTAAGTTTAAATTTTGCATAGTTCAGATTTTTTGTCAGTTCACCTTTATTGATGATTTGCTGCATAGTGTCTATTGCTTTTATAAGGTTAGATTTACCAGCAGCATTAGCGCCATAAATGGCTGAAGATTTAAGAAGATTGATTTTTTTTATCTTATATAGATGATTAGGATGTGTTTTAAAACTACCACCAATCATACTAAATTCAGTCTCTTTCTCAAAAGAAAGGAAATTATCTACTACAAATCTTACTAACATATTCTATCTCAATATATATTTATAATAACGATATTTTCTCGTAAATACGAAAATACAAATAAAATATTTAATAAAAAAAGAAAATAAAGAGGTTATTTTGTTTTAAATCTCAATATATTGAATTCTGTGAAGAAAATATTTTAGGAAGAGGTCTCAAAATTCCATACATAAAAAATTTTGTAAAAATTGTAGTAGCCAAACCCACGTCTTCCAGACCTTTTGTAATATTTCATTTTGCTTGAAATATAGTTCTGATATTAAAAAAATTTAATAAAATAGCAAACTTATAACTCCCAAATAAATTTGGGAGTTATTTTATTATTACGAGTAACTCCATAATTTATTATCAAGATAAAAAGCAAAAATATATTATGAAGCAAATCTATTAGCAATTTATTTTTGATATTGGGTAAGTAGCAGGGCTGATACGTTCTTTGAAATGTTTCCTTAAAGCCATACTATCAACTTGTTGATCGTATGGCTATAAAAGAACATATTATACCAAGTTGCTTTTAAAAATAAAATATATTTATTTGTCATTCCGAACGAAGTGAGGAATCTCAATGCCTGTGGTAGCAAGGAGTTGTGAGATTTCTCACTTCGTTTCGAAATGACATTTTTATTATATTTATGAAAGCAACTTGGTATTAGTCATGGTTTCAGGAGTTAAGAAATTTCTATTGCTAATAGTAAGAATTAATAAAATTAGGAGAAAGGATTAAATAAACTTAAATCAGCAATATCAACAAAGTCTTTTGTATTTCTTGTAACTAATGTTAGGTTGTTGATTATTGAAGTTGCTGCTATGACTGCATCAGGAACAGGTATTTTATTAGATTGTTTGATTTTAATAGTCATATTTTCAACATTTTGGTCAATATAAAATACTCTTGCATTTTTTAGAAACGATTCAATTTTTTTCCTAATAACATTATCAATTCCATGCCAACCGAGAAGTTCAATTTTTGTAATTGTTGAAATATTGAAAGAAAATTGGAAAATTGATTCTATGAAATTTAATTGAGAATCAGGTATTTTATTATCCATATAATAAATAATAATGTTAGTATCAATTAAATATTTCTTGTCCATTCTTCTCTCATATTTATTAACTCAGCATCAATATCTAAATTTAAATCAGATAAAATACCTTTATATTCATTTGGATGAAATTCATTTATATTTTCTTTTTCCAATAAAAAATTTAATTTATTCCACAAGATAACTGGAATAACAACATATTCAGCATTTCCTTTTGAATTATATATGTAGCTAACATTCATAATTAAGTATTTTTTATTTAAAATTTTTGTAAAATTGCGGCAGTCGAACCCGCTTCTTTCAACTCTTTTTAATATTTCATTTTGCTTGAAATATAGTTCTGATATTAAAAAAATTTAATAAAATAGCAAACTTATAACTCCCAAATAAATTTGGGAGTTATTTTATTATTACGAGTAACTCCATAATTTATTATGAAGATAAAAAGCAAAATATTTTACTAAGCAATTTTTCTAGTGTTGTAATTCGTTAAAAGACTTATTATATTGTGTCATTTCGAAACGAAGTGAGAAATCTCACAAGTCACTGCTACTACAGAACTTGAGATTCCTCACTTCGTTTCGGAATGACAAGAAATGTTTATTAGGTTTTCAATAAATTATTACACTAGCAACCTTATCTTCGTTGTCTGGTAAGCTATTCTGAAGCTACGCCATTATTCCTAAAATTGGATTGAGTACTTTATTGACCGGGTCAACTTCAACTCCAAAGTTTTCTAGTGCTGTTGCGCCAAGCAGAAAAAGAGAATTTTCATTTCCTGCAATCACCGGGCAGGTAATAGTGTCGGGAAGTCCTTCAATTGTGAATTTGCACATACCAAAGAGTTTTTTATCAGTTCTGCCGTCTGCAAGAAGAATATTCTTAGTTCCTTCCGGTTCAAAATCAATTTTTTCTAAGTAATTAATTGGTATAAGAGAATATAGTGCCCCAGTGTCAATCCAAAAATCAGCTTCGAAAAACTTCGATTTGTTATAAGGATTTTCTACGCGAACTTTCTTTTTAAACATACCCATAAATCCTCCAATTTTGGTTTTGTGGAGATGGCGGGAGTCGAACCCGCGTCCAGAGAGCTTCTCTCACTGCTTCTACATACTTAGTCGTTTTATAAGTTTCACTGCAATGTTAGCCAAACGACAGGCACATTGCAGCAATCACCAGTTAAGTTTTCATTTATGCCCCTGCTGAGCAAACATAAACTATCCTATCTATTTTCGACGCTTTGAAAAGAACCGGTAGGCAAACCCTTCAAAAAGCGTAGCAGCTTTTTTTTATGCTGCTAATGCGTAATTATTGTTGGCATTTATTATAATGCAGCGGTTGTATTAACGTGCAGCACCACTAAGCACGGTATGCCACAAGCGAAATCCATCACCCCGTCGAAGCCATTTCATCCCCTTTCATTTCTTGACGTTTTTCTTATCTTTTTATTTTAAAGAATAGGACTGCAATATCTGATATTCATAGATTCAGAACTCCTGATACCTCGTAGTTTGATATTTCACATGCTTGTCATTTCGAACCTCGCTATTAAGCAAATGCTTTATTTTAATGGAGATGAGATAAAGTTTAGAAAGATTAGAAGGTTTTGATAGTTTAGAATTTAAACCTTCGCAAAGTGTAAGAAAAAGCAACGTAGTTGCTTTCTATTTGTAGAAAAAGTGTTTTGAGTTTACAAAACTCCGTAGGAGTGTTCTGTTTGTAGTAAAGATAGGTCGCAACTACGTTGCTTTTCTTTTTTTTACCATTATTTCTACAAACAGTATACTCCCACGGAGTTGAAAGAAAACAAAACTCTGTCATAGATGAATATAATTGCTTTTAAATGATTTTAAACTTTCGTAAAGTAAGAAGAAAATACTTTCGCACGAGTTTCCCAACTTTGTAAAAGTTTATACTTCTGTCATCTCCTTTTAAATAAAGAATTTGCTTCATTTTGCTGCTTAATTATAAATATTAAAACAAATCTCTCAATTATTTTGTATTTTTCCAAAAAATAGGATAATTTTGCAATTATAAAGATAATTCTGAAAAACTAATAAGAAAATATTTTATTATGAGCAAAATAAGAACAAATACAACAGCGCCGAGTAATTCAATAATTCTAAATGGTTTTGAGAAAATTGATTATTGCGATTCCTATAGTATTGATGTAGTTACTAATGATAGCGTTGATAAAATCGCTTCTGACTTGTTCCAATCTCCAAAGTGGGTTGAAAATTTAATGAGAATTAGGAATTTGATGGTTGGCTGGATAGGTTTGAAAACCGGCGATGCTAAGAAAGAAGCTGAGCAATACTATCCTATTGGCAGCCAACTTGAGTACTTCACTGTTACCGACAGGAACGAAAATGAAATCATTATGGCTGAAGACGATAAGCACTTGAATTTCAGAGTTTCTGTGATGATTGAAAGAAATGAAAAATTTACTTCTATTTATTTAACAACTATTGTGAAATTCAATAATTTCTTTGGAAAACTTTACTTTTTACCAGTGAAACCATTTCACAGATTGATAGTGAAATCTACTGTAAAAAGGTATGGGAGGGAAAGAAGTAGGGATTTAAAATAGCAAAGATGTAATTTTAATATAAAAGTAATTATTTATTTATATAAAAAATCATTTAAAATATAATAAACTTTAGTAGCACTTAAATATATAAAAGAATTTTAAATTAATATATAATTAAAAAAAGTTTTATGAATAAAATAATACAATTATGAAAATAAGAAAAATAGAATTCGTTAATCACCCTATATTTAAAGATTTAAAATTAGATTTTACTGATTCAAATGGAAATACTCTTGATACAATTATTATTGCAGGAGAAAACGGGGTTGGTAAGACAGTTTTATTAGAAAGTATATATGAGTTCACTAACTTAGTATTAAGTGATATTTTAAGAGATGAAAAAAGATACTTTGAAATAGAATTTTCAAATGAAGAAATTAACATTCTTAAATCAGGTGATAAAAATGGCTACTTTAACTCATATTTAAATAAAAACATTATAAAATTTTATATTGATTATAACCAAGGATCTAATTGGAATCAAATTAAGTATAAAATAGAAGAAGCATTTTCAAATAATGCTTCAGATTTTGGAAGTAAAGAGAATAAAAAAGTTCTAAGTACAATTTATTCAGATGTAGAAATTAATTTTAATTCAAAAACAATTACTAATGTAACTTCATTAAATATTGATCAAAGTGATTTAACGACACAACGCTCTAATTCAAATTTAGCAAATGAAATTGTTCAATTACTTATTGACATTCAGCATTTAGATGCATTAGATTTTCAAGATTGGGCTAGAAAACATATAGGACAAAAAATTGAAAACGAGAAAATGGATTTAAGATTAAAACGATTTACATCATCATTTAATCTTATATTTCCAACTAAAAAATTTAAAAGAATTGATAATAGTCAAAATAAAAAAGACATAATCTTTGAAGAATATGGAAAAGAGATGTCAATAAACAAGTTAAGTTCAGGAGAGAAACAGATAGTTTTTCGTGGAAGTTTTTTATTGAAAAATATAGTAAGTTTAAAAGGTGCTTTAGTGTTAATAGACGAACCTGAAATCAGTCTTCATCCAAATTGGCAATTGAAAATTCTAAATTTTTTAAAATCACTTTTTACCAATTATTCTGGAGTTCAAACTTCTCAAATTATTATTGCAACACACTCCCCATTTATTATACATAATACAGAAAGGTATTCTGATAAAGTAATTATTATGAAAAAAAATTTAAATGGTCGAATTTATATACCTAATAAACTGGAATATTTCGGTTGGACGCCTGAAAAGATTGTAGAAGAAGCTTTTAATATTTCAAATTTAATATCTTCAAATAAAGTTATTGTATTACTTGAAGGTGAAACTGATGAAAAATATTTTAATACATGTTTGTCAGTATATAATATGAATAGTTCGAACGTCGAGTTTAAATGGGTTGGAAGAATTGATGAAAAAGGAAACAAAGAAAATACAGGTTTTACTGCATTAAATAATGCAAAAACTTTCTTAGAGGCTAATAGAGAAATAATAAAAAATAAAATAATTTTATTATATGATAATGACACAAAGAAACTAGACGAAGAAAAAGGAAAACTTTTGATAAAATGTATGAAGTTTAATATTAAAAATACAGTTTATAAAAAAGGGGTTGAAAATCTACTAATAATAGAAAGAGAAATTAATTATGAAGATTTTTATATAGAAAAACCAAAGACTGATGATTATGGGGCTAAGAGTATCATTAGAAAACTTGATAAAACTAAATTATGTAATTATATTTGTGATACATTAGATATAGAAAAGAAAAAAATAATATTAAAAAATATAAAAGAAGAAATAGAAAATATTCTTAATATTAATTGACAACTTAATATTGATTAACAAAATTAAACTTAAAATGTTTTTCTATTTATTAAGAAGTTAAACATTATTTTAATACTTAAGTTAGAATTATATTCTTTTATATAATATAAACCTAAAACCTAATAAATTATGGCACAATCGAAAATTATTTATCAGGAAAACCAGGAAGTTCTTGGAAAACATCTTCAATCAAAGAATTATATATTATATTCCGGCACTTTAACTATTTATGAAAGAAAAACAAATCCTGTTATTTTAGAATTGAAGTGTATAGAATATGATTCTTTTATGAGAATGATTTTAGAAGACTATTTAGAGTTTAAAGCAAATACTGTTACTGACGTTTACGGTAAATTATCTAAATCCTTTTTTAATAAAGGAATTATCTTTCTAAGATAATATATTTCTATAAATTAATTAAAAATTTTATTCACAAAACAAACAAAAACAATGAAAGATGATTTTGAATCCAAAAAAATTACATTGTATTGCGAGCAAAAGCTCAAAGCAACACCTGATATGGTATTTCTAGTCCTTTGTCCTAAATTAGAACGTCAATGGATTGCTCCCTGGAATTGCGAAACAGTTTATATTGATTCTGATTTCGAGCAAATTGATACCGTTTTTACTACAAATTTTCATAAAGATGAAACAGAAACCTGGATAGTAGATAGATATGAGCCAAATGACTTAATTCAATATGCAAGATTTTCAGAACCAAAAGTTATTCGATTAACAATTTGTCTTACTGATAATGAAGATGGCACTACTGATGTATTATGGGAACATTGTATTATCTCCTTAAACCAAAAAGGTAATATTTTTATTAAAAAATACGCAAAAAAAGCGTTTAAAAAAGAAGTTGCCCGGCAAGTAGATATGTTGTATAAATTTTTAGAAAATAGTAAAATGATTGGTCTTTTGTTCGATAAAGAATAATTTTATTTTGGGGAGTTCTAAAATCTTCAATTAATCTTGTCATTCCGCCCCCTGATAAAGGAAGACCTTTATTTAAATGGAGATGACATCACTTAACACAGTCATTCTGAACGAAGTGAAGAATCCAGAAAAATTTCTTTTAACCACTATTCTCTGGATTCTTCACTTCGTTCCTAATGAACCACTTTGGCTTTTATATCACGTA
>CAZCLJ010000009.1:0-36385 GCA_964499465.1 uncultured Hyphomicrobiales bacterium | reverse complement strand
TCTCACAAGTCATTTTAACCACAGAGTTTGAGATTCTTCACTTCGTTACCAATGAACAACTTTGGCTTTTTTAGCACGTAACTATATGTATAGATAATACTTATACAAGTCATACGCTCAACAAGTTTATAGTATGACTTTATTAAATTCTTGGTTTCTCCTTCCCAAGTTGCACTTGGGAAGGAAGCTTTCTTTAAAGTTTTACTTTCAAATTATTCTAATATTGGAATAGCAAGCGAAATCCTTTTATGCTTGTTGATTGATGATATAAAAGAAGAAAAGTAAAACTTTTGTGAAAATACCATTCCCAAGTGCAACTTGGGAAGGAGGATTTGTAACTTCAGAACTCCTTATGCCTCGTAGTTTGGTATTTCGCAATTAATATAGTTCTGATATTAAAAATAATGTAATTTCAAAAAATTGCAAACATATAACTCCTAAACAAATTATGGAGTTATTCTAATATTTAGAGTAACTCCATAATTTATTATGGAGATTAACTGCGGAATTATTGTTTACGAGGAAAATTTCTTAACTCCTTTATTTTAAATATGAATTCAGGGGTTATGAAGTTAAATCAATCACTAATCATTAATCACTAATCACTAATCACTAATCACTAATCACTAATCACTAATCACTATTAAAGGTATTCATTTGTAATATCTTTATCCTGCTTAACTGAGTAGAAGCGGAATTGATTGATATTCATTCTGTCGTTTTGCTGAATTTTTATTTTTGTAAAGTATTTGAGCATTAACCGGGTAATTTTGGATAAAGCTCCTTCAGTAAAATAAGATGCAACGTGTGGATGGACTTCAAGAATTAATTTGAACTCTTTGGATTTAACCCTAAATTTCTTGAGCCATCTTTCAATAGTATTCATAAGAACTGCTTTAGAAGGAATTCTGCCGGTTCCATTGCACATCGGACATTTCTGACTGAGCTTTTCGGAAATATTTTGATTAATACGCTGGCGTGTTAGCTGCATAAGTCCGAGTTTTGTAAGCGGATAGATTGTGGTTCTTGCCCTATCCCTTCTCATCTCTTTTTTAAGATACATAAAGAGTTTTTTCTGATTTTCTGGGATAACCATATCAATAAAATCGACTATAATCATACCACCTAAATCACGTAATCGAATTTGACGGGCAATTTCCTTAGCTGCTTCAAGGTTTGTTTTAAAGGATGTTTTTTCCTGTTGCGATTCAGAAACCGAGCGTCCGGAGTTCACGTCTATTACGAACATTGCTTCAGTTTGGTCAACGACGATTGAACCGCCACTCGGGAGATTTATTTTTCTTTTATAAGTATTTTCTAATTCTTTTTCAACACCGTAAGTTTCAAAAATTGGCTTTTTATCTGAATAATATTCGATTTTTTCTGCATCTTGCGGAGAAAAACTTTTTACGTAACTATACAGGTCTTTATAAATCTTTTTTGAATCAATAACAACTTTTGTAACATCATCAGAAAGCAAATCACGGATAGTGCCTGTTGCAATATGCATATCCTGATAAAGCATAGCAGGAGCATTAAGTTTCTTTACTTTTTTTTCGATTTCTTTCCAAATAGCAACTAACTGATTCCAATCGCGTCTGATTTCATTTTCATCCATACCTTTGGAAGCAGTTCGTATAATGCAGCCGTATTCACTATTGATAACCGGCTTTGCTATAGCACGAATTCTTTTGCGTTCCTGGTAGGATTGGATTTTTTTTGATACTCCAAGCAGTTTATCGAATGGAAGTAAAACGAGGTAACGACCAGGAATACCAATTTTCGTTGTTACTTTAGCACCTTTCGTTCCGAAGGATTCGCGGGTAACCTGAACGATAATGTCTTGCTTTTGTTCAATATTGATTTTTATATCACGATGCTTTTTAGTGCTAAAAGAAGCAAGGTTGTCTGTTTGTAATGAATTAGCTTGTTTTACCTTGCGAAGAGCGACTGCAGTTTCTTTGTTCAATTTTTTGTCCACTTTTGAAGGTTCTGGCTTGCTGTCGGTGGGACTTAAATCGAAAATGTCTTCGTCTTCTTCAGTAATAACATTTTCTAAGGACTCATCAATATCGGAGAAATGCAGGAAAGCATCTTGCTTGAGTCCGATATTGATAAAGGCAGCATTTAGCGATTGAACGATATTATTGACTCGCCCGAGATAAATATTACCGATGGAACGGTGTTTATCTGGCATATCAATGAAGAGTTCTGCTAATTGTTCGTCTTCTGTAATTGCAATTCTAACCTCATCAAGAGTAGAATTAATAATAATTTGTTTTTTCATCCTTTTGAAAATATCAGTTTAAATTAAGAAAAGCCAAGTTTGCCGTGGCACCCTAAGTTCAAACTGACCGTTGCTTCCTTCCGGATCTGGCGGGGTTGGGCTTGCCTTAGCTGCACGGGACTTGGCTCTTCTTCAATTTTTCAATTCTTCCTAATACAAAATTACAAATAATTTATTTAATAAAAAAACTATTTTTTTTTGTAAATTTAAAAAAAATTCGTAATTTTGTAATTCTAATTGCGCCAGTAGCTCAGTTGGATAGAGCATCAGCCTTCTAAGCTGAGGGCCACAGGTTCGAATCCTGTCTGGCGTACCAACTAAAACTTGCTTTTCTTTCAATTTATTTAAGGGTAGTTCTAAAAATTCAACTTGCCTTGTCATTCTGAACGAAGTGAAGAATCTCAAGATTAGTGATAACAAATAGTTGTGAGATTCTTCGCTGCGATCCTAATGACAATTTTTATAACTCCACTTAATTTATTGTTTTTAAATAAATGCAGATTTTTTCTTATTTTTGTTTTTTAATGTTGAGTAATTTTCAATATTGATAATAAATTATGTTAACTGAAGACTTTTATAATATTATTGATGCTGAACTTGATTTAATTTTGGATAAATATAAAAATGATACTTTCATCCAAAAACATTCAAAATCAAGTAGCAATCAAAAAGCATACTCTTTTCTTATTTGGTTCCTTGAGTTTTATGGCAAAACTGAAGATTACCTTAATTATATTACTGATGGTAATGACGACAGTTCCTGCGATATAATTTTCTCTCAAGTTGATAATCAAAATAAAAAAGTTTTTTACATTATTCAATCTAAATGGAATAAGTTAGAAAACTGCAACAAAGAAATTGAAAAGAAGGAAGTTCTTCAGGCATTAAACGATTTTGATACTTTTATCAGAGGTTACAAAGAAAAAATCAATGACAAAGTTAAGTTAAAATATGACGAATTAAAAGAGCATTTAAAACAAAATGGAGCCGTTAAATTTATTTATCTTACTTTGTGTAATAAAAATTCAAGCGTCAATGACAATGTAAAAAATTTTATTGAAAACAATAAAAAAACTGAATTTGAATTCTACGATATAAATAAATTAAAAATTAATTATATTGAAAAGAATTATAAGGGTATTGACCCACAAAATCCACTTGATACTCATTATAATCCTGAAGAAGAAAAAATTACTTTAAAAATAGAAAGATTAAACCGTCAATCTGAAAATATTATTAGAATAGAAAAACCATTTGAAGCATATCTCTGTCTGATTAAACCAAAAATCATCTTCGAACTTTTTGAAAAATATGCTTTTTCGTTATTCTTTAAAAATGTTAGAAATCCTTTAATCAAATCAAATTTCAACAAAGAAATTGAGCAAACAGCTATTGATAATCCAGCTTATTTTTGGTATTACAATAACGGAATAACGGCAATTACTTATATTCTACCTGATGAAATTAGAGCTGAAGCGGAAGAAATCGAAGTTACCGGCTTGCAAATTATTAATGGCGCCCAAACAGTATATTCAATTTATAAAGCATATAAGGAAGCTAATTCAACAAAACGAGAAATTATGGATAAAGAAGCACTTGTTACTTTACGGCTTATCAAATCAGGTGGGCGAGATTTCGATTTAAACGTAACAAGATACACAAATTCTCAAAATCCAATTACAGATAGAGATTTTAAGGCAAATGATGACATTCAGATAAAATTGCAAAATGAATCTTTCAATACAAATTTCTGGTATGAAAAAAGAAGAGGTGAATTTAGAAGTGTGCCTGATGGTGTTAAAATAGTTCCTAATTCTATTTTTGCTAATTGCTACCTTGCGTATTATTTGGAAGAACCAGTACACTTATTAAAAAACATAAATCAATTTAAAACAAGCCAAAAGGATTTACTTTTTTTATCATACAAAGAAAATAAAGATGGTTTATATGAAAGATTGTTTAATAACGAGGCAAAATTTATTGATTTCATTTCTGCATTTTATTTATATGAAATTCTCAAATCTGAGTATTATAAAAATCAACTGTTTAATTTTGAGAATTTTATATCAAGAGGTTTATTTCATCTCCTCTCTTTATTTAAAATAGTATTTACTAAATATTGTAACGAAAAATTCAAAGAAGAAGTTAATATAAGTAATTATATTAAAGAACTTTATGAAAATCAAAAAATTGAAATAATACAAAAAGTTTTTAAATATATTAATCTTTATTTGGAAAATGAATTTGACATAAAAAAAGATGAAAATTCTTTCAATGAAATGCTGAAATTTTTATTAACTAACGATAAATACAACAAAATAAAAAAACTGCTTGAAGATATGAATCTTAATATTGACGAAATAGAAAATTTAAGAGTTGATAATGGAATAACAGAATAATATATCTTAGATTATAGTCTTTTACTGTCATTGCTAAGATATAGGATATATAACTATAAACTTTCGCAAAGTTAAGAAACTTTACAAAAGTAAAAAAGTAAGTAATGCTATCAAATTGTTGATAGTATGACTGGAAAAATAATAAACTTAAAACAAATACAAAAAAAATTTTATGAAAATTATATCAGTTGAAAATTTAGTTTTTCCGGAAATAAAATTAATCAGGTTTGGGCGTTTCCAAGATGAACGTGGCTATTTTTCTGAGCCATTCCGCCAAAGTGATTTTAAAACCAATCAATTATTAAAACCAATTTTTGAAAATATTGATTTTGTCCAAATGAACGAAAGCTATTCTCAAGCAAATGTGATAAGGGGATTGCATTTTCAATGGCAGCCAGCTCAGGGAAAACTCATTAGAACAATTTATGGCAGAATGATTGATTTAATATTAGATGTAAGGCGAAACAGCCCAAATTACGGAAAAATTATAGCTTACGATATGCCTGAACGTAAAACAAATGATTACAGCCAGTGGATTTGGATTCCTTTCGGATTTGCTCACGGCAATATTTTTACTGAAGAAACCCGCATAGAATACTACTGTTCTGGCGAATATAACCCAAAATGCGAAGCCGGGATATGCCCGCTTTCAAATGAAATTGACTGGTCTTTATGCGATGAAAAACTTAGTAATATTTATCACTCATTAAAAGCACAATTTCTTATTTCAGAAAAAGATAAAAACGGATTGTCTTTAAACGATTGGAAAAATGACGAAAGAGCTAATTATTTTCAAATGTAATTTTTATTAAATGTTGTTTTATACCACATAGCTAACTAATAGTGCAAAATCTTAATGTCATTTCGAACCCCAAGATAAAGCAATTGCTTCATTTAAATGGAAATGACATATATTAATAAGTTCTTATGAAAATAGAATTGAAGAAATCCCCCCTACCCCCCTTTGAAAAAGGGGGGTAGGGGGGATTTCTTAGTGCTGTTCTGTATTTCATTGGTTTTATAAAAAAGATGTCATTGGTAACGAAGTGAAGAATCTCAAACTCTGTGTTAGCAATGACTTGTGAGATTCTTCACTTCGTTCAGAATGACAAGACTGCGAAATACCAAACTACGAGGCATCAGGAGTTCTGAATTTATGAATAATACAAGATAAATTAAACAAAATAAATTATATTGCTGATTCGTTTATAATTGTTTTTATTGTAAAGAAATAATAAAAATGCTTGTAACTACAGAAGCGGTAGTTTTATCAACATTAAAATACGGGGACACCAGTAAAATAGCTCATATTTACTCAAAGGAATATGGGAAAATCTCTATTATTGCAAAAGGAATTAGAACTTCAAAAAGCAAACTCTCATCTTTTATTGAACCACTAAATTATTGCACTGTTTCATTTTATAAAAAAAATTCATCTAATCTTCATCTTCTTTCTCAGGCAGAATTTGTAAAAAATTTTCCTTATTTAAAAAATTCATACCAGAATTTATTTATTGGCTTTTCTTTGCTAGAGGCAATATCGAAAACTCTGGAAGACAACGACGCAAATACCGATATTTTCTCACTTTTAATAAAATCAATATCTCTTTTAAATGAACCAGATGTAAATCCTTATTCAGTTTTTACTACATTTAATATAAATTTGGCAAAGAAATTGGGCTTTATGTTAGATTTAAAAGATTTTGAAATTAATGAGAAAAGTAATAAATTAAATATTTTATTTAACATCGAAAACGGAAATGTAGATAGAAAAGAAGAAAAAACAAGTGGTGGCTCAATTACACTAAGCAGGCAATTAATAGATAAAATAATTAAGCTGTCTAAATTAGAAATTGAAGAATGCGCGATTGTTGAAATAAGCGAAGATGAACTAATGCGGATTTATGAGTTGTTTATCAGGTATTATAGCTATCATCTTGACAAAACAATCAAGTTTTGTTCCTTGGATTTTATACAAAATAAGTAAATGATATGATTTTTAATATACTATTAACATTATTCCTTGTATTTTTAAACGGCTTCTTTGTTGCTGCTGAATTTTCTATTGTAAAAATACGAAGCTCAAAATTAGAATTGAGGATTCGCTCCGGCAGCTTTTTAGCACAGATTGCGAAAGGAATAACCGAGCATTTAGACGCATATTTATCTGCCACTCAGCTTGGAATAACGCTTGCTTCTCTTGGATTGGGCTGGATTGGAGAAAGCGTAGTTTCTGAAATAATTAAAGAAATTTTTATCCTTTTTCAAATTCCATTCGGAGAAGCACAACTTCATAGCATTGCCTTACCAGTCGCTTTTATTACAATAACTATGCTGCACATTGTTTTTGGCGAACTTGCCCCTAAATCTATCGCAATTCAAAGGGCAGAGCAAACTACACTTGCTATTTCTCTTCCTTTACGCTTTTTTTATATAATTTTCAGTCCTTTTATCTGGACATTAAATTCAACAGCAAATTTAATTTTAAGAATAATCGGCTTTCAGGCAGTCGGAAAAGAAGAAGAACTGCATAGTTCAGATGAAATCCGTTTGATTTTGGAGGAAAGCACCAAAAGTGGAGCTATTGGCATTAGCGAGCACGAGCTTTTAGAAAATGTATTCGAATTTCAAGATACTCCAATTAAACAAATAATGGTGCCAAGAAGAAAAATCAAGGGAGTGGAAATCGGTCTTGATGCAAAAGATATTCTAACAAAATTCATTACTGAAGGTTACTCGCGTATGCCTGTATATCAGAAAACTATTGACAATATCACCGGGATTATTTACGCTAAAGACCTGCTTAATATGTTAAGTAATGAAAATTTAATAATTATAGAAGACATAATAAGACCTCCTTTTTTTGTGCAGGAAGATGAAAAAATCAAGACATTACTTCATCGGATGCAAAAAGATAAAATCCTTATGGCTATTGTAATTGATGAATTTGGTGGAACTGCCGGCTTGGTTACAATGGAGGACATTATTGAAGAAATTGTCGGTGAAATTCAAGATGAATACGACGAAGAAACCCCAATTGTAGAAAAAATTAATGATGAAAATTTCATTGTAAAAGCCGATGCAATTATCGCTGATGCTAATGATTATTTACCAGTTTCTTTACCTGAAAGCGACGATTACGAAACTATTGGTGGACTTATTATTGATGAAATTGGAAATATACCCGAACTTAATGAAATAATTAAATTAGAAAATTATGAGTGTAAAATCTTAAAAAGGTCTAAACGCTCAATCGAATCTATCAAATTAACTGTAAAAAAATCAGACAAGGATAATTCTGAGGCACAAAAACAATGACGCAGCAAGCGAAAGCATACATTTTTGCCTTATCCGCTGTTTTGCTTTGGTCAACAGTTGCTACTGCATTTAAAATTTCTCTTAAGCAGCTTACTTATTCCGAACTGCTCTTAATTTCTTCAGGGACTTCTCTTATAGTTTTAACCTTACTGATGATTTTAAAAATTTATTTTTCCAAATCAATAGATGATTCCAAGCAAAACGAGAAAATAAATTATTTAAATAAAGATAAATATCATCTTTTCTTTTCTAATACCAAGTTGCATTCAAAGATACAATTAAAGTGTCATTCTGAGTGTCATTCTGAACGAAGTGAAGAATCTCACAAGTCATTACTACCACAGAGTTTGAGATTCTTCACTTCGTTCAGAATGACAAATAAATACATTTTATCATTAAAAGCAACTTGGTATAAGTTAAAATATGAACTAATATCTGAAATAGTTGATTATAAAGGATTAATGTTTTCAATAGCACTCGGTTTCCTAAATCCATTTCTATACTATTTAATCCTGTTTAAAGCATATTCAATCCTACCGGCGCAGGAGGCAATTTCCCTTAATTACACTTGGGGCATAATTGTTGTTTTGCTTTCAATCATTTTTTTGAAGCAAAAAATACATTTTATTAATATATTTTTTTTAATAATTAGCTTTATTGGCGTTGTAATCATAGCGACAGGCGGCAATTTCACTGATTTGCATTTTAAAAACCCGGAAGGGGTAATTTACGCTTTAAGCAGCGCACTTGTTTGGGGACTTTTCTGGATATTAAATATGAAGGACAGGCGAAGCGATTTAATCAAATTATTTCTGAATTTCTTTTTTGGTTTCATCTTTGTTTTGATATATAATTTATTTTTCACTTCCTTTAAAATGCAATTTTCCTCTTCTTTTATTGCTGCTGTTTATGTGGGAATATTCGAGATGGGTATTACATTTGTATTTTGGTTAAAAGCATTGCAACTTTCTAAAACTACTGCCCTTGTAAGCAATTTAGCATATTTATCGCCATTTCTTTCTCTTTTTTTTGTTAGTATTATTATCAAAGAAGAAATCCAGTTTTCTACAATTATTGGCTTAATTTTCATTGTAATTGGGATAATACTCCAGAACCTTTTTAATATCAAACCGACTACAATTTCAAAATAAAAATGAAATTCTAAACCCCAGATAAAGGAAGACCTTTATTTTAATGGATATGACATAATTTAAAGATGTCCTACATCTTGCAGATGTAGGACATCTGGTTCAAGAAGTTTTGCAGAGTAAAAGTAATGATGTCATTGGCAACCCCATTATAAAGCAAGTGCTTTATTTGAATGGATATGACATTTAGATAGTTTAGATTTTTAACTTTCGCAAATTTGGGAAACTCGTGCGAAAGTATTTTCTTCTAACTTTGCGAAAGTTTCTTAACTTTCGTAAAGTTTTGTTTGTAAGAAATAGCGATGTCATTGATCCCCCCCAAAAAAAACGAGAATTTTTTTTAAATGGAAATGACATAACGTAGCATAAAGCTACAAACAAAATTAAGAACTCCAGATGCCTCGTAGCTTGATATTTCGCACTTAAGAAAGTTCTGAAAAAAAAATATTTTAATAAAACTGCAAACATATAACTCCCAAATAAATTTGGGAGTTATTCTAATAATTAGAGTAACTCCATAATTTATTATGGAGATTAAGAGCGAAATTATTCGTTGCGAGGCAAATCTTCTAACTCCTTTATTTTCGTTAAGGAGTAAGGAGTTATGAAATTATACTAAAAATTTTGCTAAAATAACAAATTTTTGGGGAGTAATAGTATAAGTAAAAGTGAAATGCAGACGGATGTCAGAATCCATCTAAAAAATAGTTTTATCTGTCATTAGTTATTTGTTATTAGTCATTAGTATTTTCAGAACTCATTATGTCTCGTAGTTTGATATTTCGCAATTAATATAATTCTGATATTGAAAAAATGTAATTTAAATAAAGTAGTAAACATATAACTCCCAAATAAATTTGGGAGTTATTCTAATAATTAGAGTAACTCCATAATTTATTAAGGAGATAAAAAGCGAAATTATTCTTTAAGAGGCAAATCTCCAACTCCTTTATTTTCGTTCTTGTGCATGGAGTTCTGAATTTACTTCTCAAACTCCTCTATCATTTTACGAATTTCATTCGGCAATTTAGTTTTTTGTTTATTTTTAATATCTAAATAAACAAAAACAACTTTTGCTACTGCATTGATTTCTCCACTTTCAGACATAATAATGTTTTCCATAGAAAATGAAGAATTCCAGATTTCTGAAACACGTGAAAATATTTTGTATTTATCAAAGCAATGAAGTGGATTCAGGTAATCAATTTCAGTATGGACAACCATAACAGGAAATTGCTTTGTGTATGTATGGATGTTTAAATCCACTCCTATTTCACTGAAATACAGTGTCCTTGCCCATTCGAGCCAGTAAAGATATTGGATATTATGCACCACCCCGAAAGAATCAACTTCTGCGAATTGGACCTGCCCTTCTGTGTAATGCCTGTATTTTTTTAATTCTTCTTTTATTTGAGAAAAATCTTTCTTTTTTTCGTTCATTTTTATTAAATTGAATAATTAAACATAAATTTTTATTTTATGAAAATGCAAAATAATATAAAAAAATTAATTGGTAGTTTGTTTTTTTTAATTTTGGTTTCCTGCACCTGCGTGCCGGATATTGATACTCCAAAAGAAATCAAACCAAGCGAAAGTGCGAAAATCCAATTTATAAATGCAAACACAGATTTTACCGAAACCGACATCTATTCTTCAGAAATCGCTGTTCTAAAGAAATTGTCATATTTTTGGTTCAACACAAATTATTATTTTATTGGAGTTGAAAGCACTCATATAAGATTATATAGTTCTGCTCCAAAAGAATTGATATACAGCAGGGCAATCTGCGATTTAGAAAAACAAAACAAATATACCTTTATTTATTTCGGAAACAACGAAAAATCTTCATCAATAATAATGAACGACAGTATTGAAAATTTTAATTCTGATTTTGCATATATTCGCTGTGTTCATAGTTCAATTGATTGCAAGCCGGTTACAGTTAAATTAATAAAAGATTTTACAACATCAATAGACCTTGAACAAGGAGATGCAAGCAGCTTCTCCGAATCTTTTGCCGGTAATTATAATATTGAGTTTTACGAACATGGTGCCGCAAGACCAATAATTAGCGTTACTGATGTAGAATTCAAAAACGGAACTGCTTATACTGTTATTTTAAAAGGCAGCACAAACACGAGCAGTGAAAATCGTTTAGTTTGCGAAATAGTAGAATTGCCAAAATAGATATTTTAATTCCAGAATTCCAGACTCCATAACGAAAATAAAAGAGTTAGGAGATTTGCTTCGTAAAGAATAATTTCGCAGTTAGCAAATATCATTCTATTAGTTATTGGTCATTGGTCATTGGTCATTAGTTTCAGAACTCCTTACCCGATAACGAAAATAAAGGAGTTAGGAGAATTGCCTCGTAAATAATAATTGCGCAAATTATCCGAATAAAGTGTCATTCTGAACGAAGTGAAGAATCTCAAACTCTGTGGTAGCAATGACTTGTGAGATTTCTCACTTCGTTTCGAAATGACAAGACTGCGAAATACCAAACTACAAGGGGTCAGGAGTTCTGAGTTTGCAACTACTAATAACGAATAACCTATGGAAATATTTACATTCAAATTTAACTTCTTATTATAAAATATGCGAAATACCAAACTACGAGGCATCAGGAGTTCTGTAGTTGTTAGTAAAAATACTAATGACTAATAACAAATGACCTATAAAAGCCATTTTAAGATGGATTCTGACATCCGTCAGCATTTCACATTTTGTCATCTTTATTATAATAAAGGAGTTGCTTTATCTGGGAGTTCAGAATGATATTAAAATCGAAAAAATAAGAACAAATTAGTATGACAGATTACAGTTTCTTCGAAGCATTTGCTTTTTCATCAATTAAATGAGCATAGTATTCTTTTTCAGCTATGTCTTTATCAGTAACAATATATGCATCAATGAATTTTTCTACGCGATATCCGGAATTTTGGAAATTGATTTCGCTCAATGCTAAGTTCCAGCCATCAAACCAAAGTTGCAATTCTTTTTGTTGCTCTTCATTTCCATCAAAATGCACAAGAATGTCAATATCCGAATTAGAACCAGCAGTTCCTAAAAACGTCGTTCCGAACAGGTATAAATTTTTAACTCCGAACCTTTTCCTGTCAATTTTCATTGCAATCACATTAATCATCTCCAAACGCCAGTTTATAGCATAAACATTATCACTTGCTTTGTTCATTACGCTACTTGTTTTGTATGTTGATTCAGTCCCCTTGTTAGTCAGAAAACAAATAGCTTCGTCATTGTCAGAATCCATTAAAATCCTGCAAATATCCCCGCCAGTCGCTTCAGGCACATTAATAACTTTAATAACATTTGAGTATTGCTCAAATTCCGGAATAAATCTATTTAAGGTATTTGGCGAATTATCAAAAAATTCCTGATTGAATATCACTTGTTCTTCGTCTGGATAAAGTGGCAAATAATAAATTGAGGATTCAACAAGGTCTTGGAAGAAATGAGTTCCGAAGGATAAATCCGGCACATAACTTTCTTTCTTTTTGGCAATTTCTACAAGAAGAGAGGTATTGCAAATATCAGAATACGAAACGCTAACGCCCATTTTAAAATCATCTCTGCTGCCCCATCGCCCCGGTCCTAATAAAATGAATGTCTTCTTTGTTAGCAGATAATTTAATTTTCCGACTGCTCTTCCAATATTTTTGTAATCTTCGTAAGTTGATAAATTTGCATAGTGCTTTGGCTCAATATAAACGATATAATTAACATCTGGAATACGCCCGCCTGAAACGTGTTTTTTTGCAGTGAAAATAATTTTGTCATTTGAAATATCTTTCGGTATCACTGCAGAAGCACTCTCTGAGTAATAGCTCTGAGGGCGACACTGCAAAAGATAAAGGGATTCGCCGTCAGATGCAAATTCTATATCAACCGGGGTTCCGATTTTATTTCGCAATAGCTTAAGTATTTCATTAATTTGCTTAATGTAATCCGTTTTATTAATCAAATTTTCGAAAGTTGGAATTATTTCGTGCTTTTTTGTATCTATACCTAAACCAACAGGCACCCTTAATTGCTTTTCTTCAATAATCGAAAACACATTGTTTATAGCAGGATAGTCATTTCCTACTTCTTCAATTAATTTATTTATAGAAATTGTCTCGAAAGTATTTGTTTCAATATTGATTACATCAATATTTTTTGGAGAGTACGCAAGAAAATCTTTTAAAGAAAGATTAACTCTTAATTCCGGTTTCCCCGGCGCAATCAGAACAGGGTAATCATTTCCGATACGGTCAACAGCGCGAGTGCCAAGTCCGGGAACAATGCGGATTAGACCGTCCTCTCGCTTTATTCGTGGCGACCATCGGAATTCATTTGTGCTAAAAGCAACGCCGGCAAATGCCGGGAAGAAGTATTTTCCTACTCTTTTTCCTACTACTTCCTGAATCATAATTCCCATTTCTTCGTGAAAATCAAGAAGCCCACGTTCTGCACGGTAGCCAATCGGGTCCGGACTGAATATTGAAGCATATACTTCAGCAATAGCATCTGTAAGTGCTTCGAGTTTTTCTTTTTTAGTTCCCTGATTGCCAAGAAACAAACTTTTATATTTTCCTGCAAAAGCAGTCCCGAGCCGGTCTTCAAGTAGCGATGAGGAACGAACGATAATAGGAGAATCGCCGAAATCGTCTAATGCCCGCGATAGTCCGTTAGTTATTTCCGGCGAAAAATGCGAATTTTTGAATACCTGCATTATATGAGGATATTCCTGACGTATATCGTCTATTGATTTATATTTTTGTTCAATTACATCTTCTAAATTATTGTAATAAATAAAATTATATGTTCCGTCAGAAGGAATAAACCAGGTCTTAGGACTTTTAATATTTTGAAAAATTGAATTGTCTAAATTCTTTTTAAAAATTTTGAGTGCAAGAATGAGTCCGGAAGTTTTTCCGCCGAGTTTTCCATTGCTTTCACTCGGAAAAATCATATTTTGCAGTAATTCAAAGAAATCGTGAACATTAATATAATTTTTTGCAACATCAATGAATTGAAGCTGGTCTGTAAGGAAACGCCGAATTAAAGAAACGCGTATTCCTTTGTTGATTGGAGAAATCAAATTGTCGAAATCAGAGTTTTCTGAAATTGGGTTTATATAATAGTATTTTCTTATAGAATCAGAAAGTTCGGAAAGAGCAATATTTTGATTTGCTAATGCTTTAAGAAGGAAATGAGACCTTTCTTCATAAATCCACTTTTGTATTAAACCTAATAGTTCTTCATTTGAAAAATAGTTAGAAGCTATGTTGTAAATATCGAAGCCGTAATAAAAAGAATTATCAAGAACCTGTTTTTTTGAAGGACGATTAATTTCATTTGTTATATTAATATCGGTGGTGCTAGCACCTAATTTTTGAAAAAGTTCCTTTGCTTCTTTTATGCCTTTGCAGAAAAGATGGTTTATCATTTTTCGGGACAAAACAGCAAAAAGGTGCTGGTCTGTCATTTTGAGCATCTTTAATACTTCGTTCCATCTGGGATTTTCATTTGACTTGCTTAAATCATCATCTTTTATTGATTTTGTATCTTCAAATGAATTTTTTAAACGTTGGTAAAGAAGATAATTGTTAATTCTCAAAGATATATTTTTTAATAATTTTCGCTCCTCGTCTAAGAAAGGGTCAATAATTTGATTGGGAATGCCTTCAGAATAGAAAACTTCAATAAAACCGACTTCTTCTTCCTGAACGCTTATAATTTCGCGTAAAATCCATTGAGTTGGCTGAAATTCATTTTTCTGATATTTTTTGTTATAAACACTTATTCTAATATTGCAAAATTCCGGGAATTGCCAGCCAGTAGGAAGTATTTCGACAATAGCATCCATAGCCCTGGCAATTGTGAAATCTCTCCTGTTTAATATTTCTTCTACCTGATAAAGACAGTTTAATTCCTTTACCCGCTCATTTAATTCCTGAATTGAGTAGTTTTTATTAATGCTCATATTTATTTGTTTATTTTTAATCTAAATTTTTATTTACAATAGTTGCAGATGCCTGGGCAGATGGTGTAACCAAAATATCCTGTATATTCATATGAGCAGGCAACTGGGCGCAAAGCAGTGCAATTAATCCAATGTCTTCTCCGATTAATGGAGTGTAGCCCTTATAAACATTATCAGCTCTTTCTTCGTCTCCGTGAAAACGTATTTTGGAAAATTCAGTTTCTACAAGTCCGGGGTCAAGATTAGTAACTCTTACGCCAGTGCCATTCAAATCCATTATCATACTTTTCGATAGAGCGCGAACGGCAGATTTTGTAGCACAATATACATTCCCATTCGGATAGACCTCACGACCTGCAAGCGATGCAATATTAATTATATGTCCGCTTTTTCTTTTTATCATTCCGGGCATTACTGCCTTTGAAACATATAGCAATCCTTTAACGTTTGTATCTATCATTTCTTCCCAGTCGCTTAGCAAACCGTCTTGTATTTTATCTAAACCGCGGGCTAAACCGGCATTATTGATTAGAACATCAATTTTTTTCCATTTAGCCGGTATTTTGTTGATTTTTTCTGTTACTTCGTCGTAATCCCTAACGTCGCAATCAATGCAATAAGAATTTGTGCCGAACTCTTTTTTTAATATTTCATCTAATTCTTCCAATTTGTCTTTTCTTCTTGCTAAAAGAATCAGATTAGCACCAGCCATTGCGAATACTCCGGCGCAGCCCCTTCCAATTCCGGAAGAAGCACCTGTAATCAATACGTTAACATTTCTTGTCTTTGCCATATCAGAACCTATAATTGTTTTATAAAATATTTATTTTTTCTATTTAAAAGATTGATTATTCCATTTTCGCCAACTAAATGAGCAGCACCAACAATAATAAAATATTTTTCTTTGCTTTTCAAATAATCTTCAATTTTTTCTACCATATTGAAATTTCTTTCATCATTCATTTTATAATCCATATCGTTTCCTCCAAAAGAAAATATTGAATCCTTCGAACTAATAATTTCCTCTAAATACTTATAATCGCCATTTTGTATGGCATACGTCAAACTATCCATAATCTCAATGCCAGGTTTGAATAATTCTAAATCAATCATATTTGTGTCAACTGAGTAAACTAATGAGTTCATTAGTTCAATTTGTGAATCAGAAGTTTCAAGTTCTAATACTTTTTTCCCTTCTGCTTTATTTAAAAAATACATATCTACGCCATAATCAGGTAGGTATCCCTTTTCTAATAATTTTTTCAATTGTAAAAATATTAAAGAATAACCCAATCTAAACTTATTTATCATTATGCTTGGAACACTGCAAAATTTAGCTATTTCTTTCAATTTTCCGTATCTATGCTCAGAAAGTTCATCTTTAACAGTTGAATCACCTTGATACATCATATCAACAGAATTTTCTGAAACACTGGCATTTTTTATATCAACTTCAACTACTAAATTATTGCTTTCTTTAAAAGCATCTTCAATTGTTTTGTCCATCGGGTAAAATTCCTTTTTCCCAATGTGAATAGAACCAAGTATATACACTATTGTGCTCTCTGATTTTATTTCCCATAGAAAATTTTTTTTGTTTGGATTATCAGACATAATTTGAGAAAATGTGCTTTGATAAATTAATGCAATTAAAAGCAAAGTTATTTTAATTATTTTTTTTATCATCTTATTTATTAATATATTATACCATTACTTTTTCAAAACATTTAAAATAAGAAAAAAAATTATATATTGTATCATTTTTAAGAATTTATTTGAAATATTTGATTGAAATTTGAAAAAAATAGAAAAAAGTCATGCGAACAGCTTGCTATTCGTGTAACATAATATTAAAAATTACAAATTCTCTTTCCCAAGCTGCACTTGGGAAAGGTATTTTCATAAAAGTTTAACTTTACTTCTATTATAACATCAATTAATAAGCACAAAAGGAATTCGCTTGGTGTTCCAATATTAAAATAATTTAAAAGTAAAACTTTAAAGAAAGCTTCCTTCCCAAGTTCAACTTGGGAAGGAGAAACCATAAGTTAAGAAAAAAGTCATACGAACAGCAAGCTGTTATACCAAGTTACTTTTAATAATAAAATATTTTTATTTGTCATTCCGAAACGAAGTGAGGAATCTCAATGTCTGTGGTAGCAAGGAGTTGTGAGATTTCTCACTTCGTTTCGAAATGACACTTTAATTATATTTATGAAAGCAACTTGGTATTAGTATGATTTGAAAAATATTTTGTTACAAATCTTGATTTTAATTGTTAAAAAAGTATGTAAATTTGTTAAAATTAAAATTGCAAATTAAAGATACAGATGTTAAAAGAAAACTATCAGCATTTAAAAAATAAACGACTTGCTTCAATAGATTTTGGTCTTAAAAGAGTTGGTTTGGCAGTTTGCGACCCAATGCACATTACTGTTTCAACCCGCCCTGTTCTTGACTATACAGCAGAAGATTTTTGGAAAAATCTACAAAATTTTTTTGAAAAGGAACATATCGAAGCAATTATTGTTGGAGCACCATATAATTTTAACAATAAAAGTTCTAACATATTGTCTAAAGTATTGGAATTTGTTAAAGCGTTAAAAGAAAAGACAGCACTCGAAATTATACTCTACGATGAATCTTACTCAAGTAAGAAAGCAAGTTCTGTAATGCTAGAAATTGGTATGAAAAAAAAACAAAGACAAAAAAAAGGCAATGCAGATAGAATTGCAGCTGCTGTTATTTTACGTGAATTTTTAAATGAATTATAAAATGAAGACATTATTTTTTATCCTTGCGTTTATTTTTGCATTTGCTTTTGAAGCTTTGAGCCAACCTAATATTCCTCAAGGCAACCCAAGGGACAGAGGAAATCTTTTTGACTTTGGCTCTCAATTTACCGCTGAAATAATTGAAACTCCTACTGATAATATTGATTCAATCATTGCAAATATCTGTTATAGAATTCCATACAAGATTTTGCCTTTTAAAAAAGTTCCAAACAAAGACTTATTTTTTTCAATCTATAACATTGAAGTTGAGTTTAAAGACAAAATCGGAGTAATTCGCAAAAGAGTTTATGATAGCGACACAATCATTGTTAACGATTATGAGGATTCCAAATCTAATAAGTTAAACAAAATTGGTATCTTAAAATCAGTAGTTGCTATGGATGAATATCAAATATATGTAAAACTTGTAGATGCAAACTCCAAATTAGTTAAAGAAGTATCTCTCAATCAATTTTTCAACAAAATAGGCGGCGAACGTGATTTGATTGGAGCGCCAATCTTCGTATATAAAGAAAATCCGGATAGCGATACCTATTTACCTTTTATTTATGGAAACAATATTGATTTTGCTGCTTCCAATGCTTCTGTTCTGTTTCAAATTTCTTTCAATTCTAATATTGATAAACTTGAGTATAAAATTGAGCCACAAATTGAAAGGAAACAGGAATTTTTCTGGGACACGTCTGCTTTTATTACTGGAAGTGTTTTTCCACAAGTAAATAAAACATTTGAGATTTGCATTGAAAATAATAGAATTACTCAAAAAATTATTGAAATAAAATCTAAATTCAGCAAGAACGATAGCATTGAACTTGGTATTATTGAAATACCTATTCCAGAAAACCAAATAATTCCGGGTAACTATCAACTTACTCTTTGGAGCTCTTCTTCTAATGATTCTATTAAACTGAATTTTAAAATAGATTGGTTTGATATGCCAGTTTCTTTGCGCTCACCCGACTTTGCAATTGATGCTATGTATTACATATTAAGTGATGATGAATTCAAAGAACTTCGCAGTGGCTCAAGAAAAGAAGTATTTTTTAATATTTTGAAATACTGGAAAGAAAAAGACCCAACTTCAAATACACCATACAACGAAGCTATGACTGAATATTTTAGAAGGGTTGATTATGCTTCTTTAAATTTTGAAACTTTGTCCGAAAGAAATGGAGTAAAAACCGATAGAGGTAAAATCTACATACTTTACGGACAACCTTCAATTATTAAACAATACACTGAGAATGATAAAAATATTGAGATTTGGAAATATGAAAAACTGAAGAAAGAATTCATTTTTGAAGCGGAATCAACTTCAAATTATCTTTTAAAAAGCATTGTAGATAAATAACTCAAATTCAGAACTCCTGAGCCAATAACGAAAATAAAGGAGTTCGGGAATTTGCCTCGTAAATAATAATTGTGCAAATTTTTTAGAAAAGCTGTCATTCCCATTAAATAAAGGTCTTCCTTTATCTAGTGTTGCCAATGACATCGTTTTTTTACAACTAAAACTTTACAAAAGTTAAGAAACTTTTGCAAAGTAAGAAGATTTCTTAAACTTTTGTAAAGTTTCTTAACTTTGCAAAAGTTTAATTAATGTCATCACCCTTTAAATAAAGAACTTGCTTTATTGGGGGGGGTGCCAATGACATCTTTACTGTTACCCTAATAACTTTACGAAAGTTAAGAAACTTTCGCAAAGTTAGAAGAACTTAATACTTTCGTAAAGTTTCCCAAATTTGCGAAAGTTTAGATTATGTCATCTTCATTATAATAAAGGTCTTGCTTTATCGGGGGGGTCGAAATGACATGCATACGAAATAACAAATTAAAAGACATAAAACCAAACAACGCAAACTGAAAACCAATAACTATAAACTATAAACAAATCAGGGAGTTGCTATGAAAAAGATTTTTATATTATTTTTATTTTTAACTAATGTTTTACTTTCCCAAGATTGCAAGTGGGAATGGAACCGCCCTTATCCTCAAGGTAACAATCTGTTCACGGTTACTTTTACGAGTAAAAACGTAGTGTATATAATAGGTAACTTTGGAACACTTATGAAATCTACCGATAGTGGTATTACGTGGAACTTTTTGGATACCGGCTATAAATGGTTCGGAGGTTTCAAGATTTTAGATTCAAATACTGTTGTATTGCTTGTAGAAAGTAACAAAGTAATAAAAACAAGTGATGGTGGTAAAATATGGACTGAACAAGTTTTTAGTAATCAACAGCTTAATCAGGGCTATTATTATTTTATTGACTTAAACAACATTTACTATTTCTCAAGAACTGATTCCTTATTACAAAAGACAACCGATGGTGGACTGACTTGGGCTACCAATGCTCTTCCATCTTCATCTCAATACAGATTATTTTATTTTTTAAATTCTGATACTCTATTTTGTGCTGAAAAAAAGATTTTTATGAAATCAACTGATGGAGGTAAAAATTGGATTATTCACAATACACTGAATGATATTCATTATTATTCTATGTTTTTCCTTAATGAAAATATCGGTTGGGTCTCTTCATATCAGGGAGTTTTTAAAAAAACTACTGATGGAGGTGAAACCTGGACTGACCAAAAAATTAAAACAACTGCTTGTGTATCTTACTACAAATTTTTCGATGAAAATAATGGATATATTTTTTGCAATGGATTATTTTGCAAAACTACCAATGGTGGTGAAAACTGGAAAAGAATGCACACTTCAAGTACTTTCGATACAGATATCACTGATATTGATGTTTATAAAGATGGTTTCTTAATTGGCATTGGCGATAACGGAATTATTAAAAGAACTACTGATTTTGGATATACATGGGAAAATCAAACGCTTACTATTAAAAATAGCATTTATGATATTGAATTTACTGATGTAAATAATGGCTGGGCTGTCGGTGAATATAATTCTTTTTATAAAACAACCGATGCTGGTAAAAACTGGAATAGTGTAAAAATTGATGAAAGTATTGACAGATGGTATAGAATTCATTTTTTTAATGCTGATACTGGAATAGCTGCTAAATACACCGGTGCTTTTTATAAAACAACGAACAGAGGAATTGATTGGTTTAAGTTTGGTGAGATAACTGATATTCAAATAAATGATTTGTTCTTTTTAAATCAAAATCTTGGTTGGGTAACTTATTGGTCCAAGATTAATGAATATTTTATTTATAAAACAACTAATGGTGGTGAATACTGGACATTCCAAAAAGCACTTCAAGATAGTGGAATGAATGCTTTATATTTTATTGATGAAAACTTAGGTTTCGCAGTCGGCTCTGATGGTATTATTTTAAGAACTACTAACGGAGGTCAAGATTGGGAAACAAACATAATTGATACAGTTAATTTTAATGATGTTGTTTTTATTAATGAACATATTGGGTGGATTTGCTCGGGCTGGGCGAATAAAAATGGAAAAATCTTAAAAACTACTGATGGCGGAAATAACTGGACAACTCAATTAAGTGGTGATTATGAAATTAGAAATATTTGCTTTGCTAACGAAAACAATGGCTGGGCTACAAGCAAATCTGGCGAGATTTTTCATACCTCTGACGGAGGAACTAATTGGGCTATTCAATCGCATTTAACTGGTAAATGGTTAAATGCTATATACTTTTTAGATGAACATAATGGCTGGATTGCAGGAAACGATGGGACTATCTTAAAATACTCCTGCACTTCTACTGATATTAAAGAGAATATTCCTGTTTCTGAAAACACCGATTTACAAATCTACCCAAACCCAGCATTAAATGAAATTACTTTATTTTTTCCGAATACTCACAATTTAAATTCAATTTCAATTTTCAATTCACTTGGTATTGAAGTAAAAAGAATTGAACAAGGTAATATTGTTGGACAAAATAAAATTACAATTTCTACTGATGATTTACCAAATGGTTTGTATAATTGTATTATAATTAACCCAACAGAGAGAATTACAAAGAGTTTTGTTATAGTTAGATAATACAAAACTCAGAACTCCTGATGCCTCGTAGTTTGTTATTGCGCAGTCTTGTCATTCTGAACGAAGTGAAGAATCTCACAAGTCATTGCTACCACAGAGTTTGAGATTCTTCACTTCGTTCAGAATGACACTTTATTCGGATAATTTGCGCAATTGTTCTTTACGAGGCAAATCTCCTAACTCCTTTATTTTCGTTATGGGGTCAGGAGTTCTGAAGATAAAGATGTCCTACATCTGCAAGATGTAGGACATCTTTATCTTATGTCATCTCCATTTCAATAAAGCACTTACTTCATTTTGGGGTTCGAAATGACACTTTAATTGTATTTATAAAAGCAACTTGGTATCAATATAAAATCAAAAAGCCATCTTTAACCTAGATAATTCATCCGATGACTTCCCAGTCATCGGATGAATAGACTCAATAATATAGGTTAAATAAGATGGCTTTCTTTTTATCTCCTGCTTCCCCTTTTTTTGAAAAAGTTCATTAGTGGTGCCACGTATGGTTCGTCCGTTTTAATTTTAATAACGTCCACATTGCACTTTTTAAATGTTGTGTTAAGGTATTGCTGTCTTTCTAACCACCAGTTCCTGTATTGATTCCTAACGGCTTTTCTTGAAGTATCAATTAAAGATGATTTTCCTGTTTCGGAGTCCTGTGCATAAAGCATTCCGATATCAGGTAATTCACCTTCTCGTTGGTCATAAATCTGGATTGCAACGGTATCGTGCTTTTTATTTGTGATTTTCAATGGCTCTGCAAAGTCATTAGCAAGAAAATCGGAAAGTATAAACACAATACTTCTCTTTTTTATTGCATTGAAAAGGAAACGCAATGGTTCAGCTAAATCTGTTTGTTGTTCTTGTGGCTCGAAATCAATTATTTCGTGAATAATACGCAAAATATGAGATTTCCCTTTCTTTGGAGGAATAAATTTCTCAATTTTATTTGTAAAGAAAACGACACCAACTTTATCATTATTAAGCATTGCTGAAAAAGCAAGAACAGAGCATATTTCAACAATAAGCTCTTTTTTAAATTGATTTTTCGTTCCATACATTCCAGAATTACTCAAATCAACAAGAATAATAACAGTTAGCTCGCGCTCTTCGTCAAATACTTTGATAAAAGGGTGATTTAAGCGTGCAGTAACGTTCCAGTCAATGCTTCTGATGTCATCACCGAAATTATATTCGCGCACTTCGCTAAACGCAATACCTCTTCCTTTGAATGCACTGTGGTATTCTCCTGAAAAGATATGTTTAGATAAACCGCGTGTTCTAATTTCTATTTTACGAACTTTTTTAATTAATTCTTTTGTATCCATTACGGAACTTCAATATTGTTCAATATTTCGTTAATAATGTCTTCTGTTGTAATATTTTCAGCTTCCGCTTCATAAGTAAGTCCGATTCTATGTCGCAAAACATCATGGCAAACTGCTCTAATGTCTTCAGGTATTACATAACCGCGTCTTTTGATAAAAGCGTATCCCTTTGCAGCAAGAGCAAGGAAAATAGAACCACGGGGAGAAGCACCGAAAGAAATAAATTGCTGTAGTTTTTCCAATTTAAATTCCTGTGGATAGCGAGTTGCAAAAATTATGTCCAAGATGTATTGCTCAATTTTTTCATCCATATAAACCATTTTCACAAGATTTCTGGCTTTTAAAATATCTGCTGGCGAAAGAACTTTATTCGGTTTTGGAAAAGTATCGGAAATATTTTCTCTTAAAATCTGAACTTCTTCCTCGCGTGTTGGATATTTTATTATTAACTTAAGCATAAACCTATCAACCTGTGCTTCTGGCAGTGGATATGTCCCCTCCTGCTCTATTGGGTTTTGAGTAGCCATAACAAGAAACGGCTCTTCTAATTTAAATGTTTGGTCGCCAATAGTAACCTGTCTTTCCTGCATTGCCTCAAGTAATGCACTTTGGACTTTTGCTGGAGAGCGGTTAATTTCGTCAGCAAGAATAAAATTAGCAAAAATAGGACCTTTGCGGACAACGAACTCTTCTTTCCTTTGATTGTAAATCATAGTTCCAATCAAATCTGCTGGCAAAAGGTCTGGCGTAAACTGAATGCGGCTAAACTGGGCATCAATAGAAGCGGACAGGGTTTTAATAGCTAATGTTTTTGCAAGTCCGGGAACACCTTCGAGCAAGATATGACCATTGCAAAGCAAGCCAATAAGCATTCTCTCTATCATCTTCTTTTGCCCTACTATAACTTTGCCCATTTCTAAAAGCAGGATATCAATAAATTCGCTTTCTTTTTGAATTTTTTCATTTAATTCACGAATTTCAATCATATAAACTCCGTATAATGAAAATAGGGGCTAATAATTTCTTAGCAGCCCCTATGATTATTTAATGTGATTAATAAATATTATCTAACAAATGACATCTTTCCGGTTAATACTTCATCACCAACTTTTAAGCGATAAATATATGTTCCTGAAGTAACCAACTCGCCTCTTGAATTTGTTCCGTCCCAGATGTAATTATGGTTTCCAGCTTGTAATTCACTATTAGCTAATGATTTTACTACGTTTCCATAAATATCAAGAACTTCGAGAACGACTTGCTTGTTATCGTTTGTGTTGAATTTAATATTTGTTGTATTGCTAAATGGATTAGGTTGATTTTGTTCAAGCACTATTCCGTCATTTGTATCATTGTATTTTAATGTAATAACTTTTGAGTAGTTTTCGCAGGAAATAACACCATCTTTATCAATTTGTCTTAAACGATATTGATAAGTAGTATTAACCTTAACATCTTGGTCAATGAAATTATAATAATTAGCAGAATTGGAATTTCCGGCACCTTTAACGAAGCCGATATTTTTCCATTCTTTATTATCTTCATTTACCAGAACGTTCTTTTCTACGTAGAAACCAGCATTATTTACTTCGGAAGAAGTTTCCCAATAGACTTCAATGCCTTGTTTTCTGGCAATACCATTGAATTGAACTAAAGTTACTGGAATAATATCATCTAAGCAAGGATTATATTCCGGATTCTTTACGTAATTCAGATTCTTACCGAAATATGGACGAAGCATTGGTATCCAGGAACCTCTGGAAAGTGTTGCAGTAGAGTAATCTATAGGAGAAAATCCGTAATGGTCAAGGTGGGCATAACCGGGATTTCCAACTGTTGGAGTAAATGCATTCCAAACTCCACTTCCTCTTGAGTTTTCCCATGAAAACAAGTTCTTATTTACTAAGTTACCATCAGAATTTTTATCTCTGAATTTCTTATCTATTAATAAATGATAACCTTGCTGTCCAAGTTCGGATACAGAACTTTGTGGTTCTGGTTTATAAACGCTTGTAGTTCTCATACCCATTCTGGTTTTAGAAGCACCGAGTTCAATACCTGTGCCACGTAATTGTCCGACTGCAACCCAATAATCTCCGGCAGGTAAAATAACTGGCTCATCAAGTAAATAAAGTGTATATTTATTAAATACAGGCCATTCGTTATTATAGCCCCAGCCACGTAATTTGTAGATTTCTGTTCCGGGAAACATAGTTTCCGGTTGATTTGTTCCAGTATAGATTGCAAACGAAACTTGGTCAGGCGAACTGTTCATTGCAGCAAAATATGCATGATACCCTTTTAATGTATCGGCACTTAATAAAGTAAATCTGACTGCGAACTGTCCAGCTCCGGAACCTGCTAATTCGCCTGTACCGTAAGTGATTTCATCATAATCGCCACTATATGCTGAAATTGTACCTGTACCACCTCTAGCATAACCAAACAAGTTCAAACCTTTATTTGAAATACCGGAGAAATTACCGTCTGGAACGTCATTTCTTGGGTCCTGAGCCGGGTCATAAGAAAATACTGATAATGTATCACGGGTATAATCTTCATTTTGTAATATAATACCAGTTTTGAGTGTGAAATCAGTATAAGTTGTATCATTGCTCATTACGATATCACCATAAGAGCCATCGGGTTTAATCATCATAACGTTGGCTACTATTCTGTATTCCTGCTCTGGAACAGTTTGGACAGATTTAGCATCAAAGTTTGGCATCATAACCTCAGTTTCAGAAAGTGGGAAAAGGAATGGGAATTGCTCTATACGGCAATACAATGCGTTTGCAGGGCTTCCTTCTTCACCTCTTCTGAACACCTTTACTTTAACTAAAAATGTTGCTGCATTTAAGTGTGTGTTATTTGCAACTTTTACCTTAATTGGAATATTGCTTGCCTGACTTATTGGAGCAGAAGTATAGGGCCATACCGGCTCTACTTTCACCATTTCTAAGTCTGTATAAGTTTCTGCACGTAATATACGAATGTTATCAATTAAAAAGTCATCATAATCATCTGGAATACAAGTAACGCAACCTGTTTTTATTTTATGTTCGGTTGCTTCTACTTTTAATCGGAATCTGAAACTCTTTGCACCTTCATAGTCAGAATTTATGTAAGCATCTGGAATTGGCAAAAAAACTTTCTTATAATCATAATCGAAACCATCATCATAAACATCTGGTCTTAAACCGTTTAGCTGTCTTACAGTAGCTGAATATACTGGCAAAGCCAACGAAGAGTCTTTATCGGTTTCAAGAAAACCGCGTAAACCACCATTTGAGCCGTATAAAGTGTATGCTGTTCTGTTTGAAAGTGTACTAGTCCAACTTCTTTTTGGTAATATTCTCCAGCGGGCTGCAGGTATATTAGTAATATATTGCACTCCGTTTGAGGTTGGTTGTGCAAATTCAACGTTTATCTGATCTGTATATAAAGCAGCAGAATTATTATAATTAGTCCATACCAAATAAGGATTAGCATTGATTATTGTTCTTGGTTCGGGACCAATCAATTGGTTATTATTCCAACCTCTTGGCCAATCTGTCATTTTTACAGCTCTTTGGAATGAAAGAGATAGAACAGAATTATGCTTTTGGGTTAAATCTATTGGAAATGAACGAAGCTCATCGCCATCTGGATTCGGTGAAAGTGGTGGCTCGGCGCCTTGTAATGTTATACGATTCATTCTTATTACTGGTGAACGTAATCTCCAAGTTGTAAAATCCGGGTCGTCAAATTCAAAATCCGGATTGTTTGTAGCTTTAAACTCACCTCTTGGTGGAAGCGGGAAGTATGACAAATCGTCTCCGTGAGCTGCTTCTGCTTCAATGTTTACCCATTTGAGTGTTGATGGCATTGGTATTCTATCTACAATATGGAATTGAGTAACATCATCTTGGAATTCATTCAGGCGACGCATTACAAATATTTTTAAATCTGTTGTATCGTCAAAGGGCCATTCATCTTTAAAGCGTTCATTTGTTACAGGGTCAATTGGCTCAGAAATAATATATCCTTTCAAGCGACCGATTTGATTGATAATGTCTGGATTTGGGTCGAATGGTGAAAAGAATACTTTTGCATAACCATAAGGTGGTATTCCATTATAACCTTTTGTTCCGGGGAATTGCTGATATGCTCCTGTTGCATTGGTATATCTTACATAAGGGTCGCCATCGCAATCTTTTGGAGAATTTGGTGGAACTGGCAATGCTAAACTGATACTATCTATATCTAATAATCGGTTATAAATGATTTTCTTTGTTGCTTCATTTATAATTCTGAATCTTGCTTTAAATTTAAGTTGCTGGACTTGGTAATTTACGCCTTGTGGTCCTTGAATATCATTACTTAAATTTTGAATAATAGCAACTGGCTGAATAGAACCTAATCTTTGGTCGCCTGCAAGAATTTCATAGTCCTGTGCCTGCTGGTCTGTAACGTTTACAGAATAGCAAAGATTTAAACTTGGATTGTCTGGTCTTACTCTGTAAGCAATACTTACTACTCTTAAAGTATTTTTCCATTGCTTAAATCTAATGGAAAGATAATTGTGAGGATAAGTAAAATTAGGAGGATTCGTTAAATTGCTATAGTAATGAGTTGATTGCTCATATTCGGCAGCCCATGGTAATACTGAAGGAGTATCTTGGTTATAATTAATGTGACGGGCAAAGCCACGAACACCAAGTGTTGTATTAAAACGCAAAATTTCGGGCAAAGCGATATTATTTGAATTAATAATAACAGAGCCACGTAAAACACCCATATTAATAGTAACACTACTATCCAAACGGTTTAATACGACCTGAGCATTGGCAGCAGTAAAGTTAGCATCTCCAGGCCTTAGATTAGGTAAAGCTGTTGTAGGATTTCTACTTGTATTAATATTACCTTTAATTGCACAATTAACAAAATATATAATTAATTTATCAGCAGAAACAGTTCGTTTGAACCATACTTGTCCGAAATCATCTGGCTGTCCATTTGTTCTGGATTGTGAAAGATGCATATCTGCAAAGAAAGGTGCAATTACAGCAGCTTTATTAGCAGCACCTAAAGTCGTGAGATTTCCACCTTTAGCTCTTATTCCACCAGTTGAAGGAAGTTTATTGCCTCCAAGAACGGAAAACTGGTAACCGAAATCGTCTGGAGTCGGGTCTGTTAGACCGTTACCAACTCTTGGACGGGAAGTAACGAACCAATCCATACTCATTGGGTCGTAACAATCTGTATTTCCATCAGGAATCGCTCTGTTTCCGTTTCCATCGTAAAAATATCTTCTGTTGGTAAGAGCAATTATACCGTTTGTAGATACATAAAAACTGTCATAGCGGATACCATTGAAATAGAAGCTAAATCCAATTGGGATAGGTCCGGCTATAGCATCGTCAGTTGAGTCTGTTGCGTTTAAAACTCCGTGTGAAAAATAGCTTCTGTTTCCTGAAGGAGAAGCTGGATTACGAAAGAACCTTAAACCTTCATCTGGGAATTGGGTCCAGAAATTTGAATCAATTGTTCTAGGACCAACGACTATTCTTTTCCAAAGATTTCTTTCATAATTTGTATCAACTATTTCTGGATTAGGACGCCACATATCGGCAGCTTCGTCATCACTATCGACGAAATAGTAACCGGTGGAAATTGCAGGTGCAGTTACCGGATTATTATTTGCAGTAAAAGGAGCGGGAAAACTTGTTAAACCATTCGGGTCAACCAGTAAACTTCTCCTTAGTAGCTCATCGGTGCCTCCTTTTACTTTATCCGCAGAAATTAAATCCCCAGATAAAATTATTATTAAAGCTATTGATGAGAGTAGTAGAAATAATTTTTTCATTATTTTAACTCCATTTATGTTTTTTAAAAATTACATTCTCTCTATATATAAAAACACAAAAAATTAAAAATTGTCTCAAAAATTTTTGAATTTTTTTTAATTTTTTCAATTTTTTTTTAATTTTGGCTCTTTAATCCTCGAAATCTTTGCTTGTAATGCTGACGTAACCATTATCAATTATCAATTATCAATTATCAATTATCAATTATCAATTATCAATTATCAATTATCAATTATCAATTATCAATAGCCCCACACTCGCAATTTTTTATAAAATCCAAGGCGGGGCTATTATATTTATACAACATTAAACATATTATCTAATAAACGACATTTTACCTGAATAAACACTATCGCCTACTTTTAATCTGTAAATATATGTTCCGGTTGACATAATTTCACCGTTTGAATTGTAACCGTCCCAAATATATTCATATCTGTTTGGAGCTAATTCTGAATTGACCAATGTTTTTACATTGTTGCCAAAAATATCTACGATTTCAAGAGTAACTCTGTTCTTTTCGGGAATTCTGAATTTAATCTTAGTATCGACACTAAATGGATTAGGTAGATTTTGTTCTAAGACAACGTCTTCAATATTATCGTAATGTAAAGTAACAACTTTAGAATAATTTTCGCAGGAAACAACACCGTCTTTATCAACTTGTCTTAAGCGATATTGATAAGTATTGTTAGCGGCAACGTCCTGGTCGATGAAACTGTAACGATTTGAAGAGTTTGATGTTCCTGAACCCTTAACAAATCCGATTTGTTTCCAGTCTTCTGATTGATTTTCATTGTAAACATTTTTTTCGATTTGGAAGCCAGAATTGTTTATTTCTGAAGTTGTTTCCCAGTAAAGTTCTACTGCTTGTTTGCGGATTTGACCGTCGAAATAAACCAAAGAAACTGGAATAACATCATCACTGCAAGGATTATATTCATAGGAAGTTACATATTGTCTAAATCCAAAGTATGGACGTAACATTGGAATCCATGTGCCTCTTGAGAGAGTTGCAGTAGAACCGTCAATAGGAGATATACCAAAGTGATGTAAGTGGGCAAATCCCGGATTACCTACTGTAGGCATAAATTGTGACCAGGAGCCACTTCCCATTGAGTTTTCATAGATGAAGTAATTTTCGTTAATCATAAAACCACTTGCATTCTTTTTACGGAATGCTTTGTCAACCATCATATTGTAGCCGGCAGCACCAACTGGAGTTACATCTGTTTCACGAACTGGCTTGTAAACACTTGTAGTTCTTAATCCCATACGAGATTTTGAAGCACCGAGTTCAAGACCTGTTTGTCCAAGCTGAGAAATTACTACCCAGTAAGAACCTTCATTTAAAATAACTGGTTGTTCTAATTGATACGTTACATATTGGTTAAATATCATTTCTTCATTTTGTCCGTCTCCAATACCACGTTTACGAAGCATATACGAATTTGGAACAAAATCGCCGGGCTGTCCGTTTTGGTCTTTATATGTTGAAAAAGCAATATAATCGGGTGCCTGGTTCAAATTTGCAAATAGTGCCTGATAACCTTTAATAGTATCGGCTTGCAATAAAGTGAATTTAACGCCAATTTGCCCGGAACCGCTACCACGAGTATCACCGGTTCCAAAAGGTACTTCGGTATAATATGGAGAATCACCACTTGGGACTGATATTGTTCCGGCACCTCCATCGCTATAACCAAACATATTTAAACCTCTACCAATGATATTACTAAATAGTGGATGTGGGACATCATTGGTTGGATTGTCAACAGGGTCGTAAGCAAATACGTCTTTTGTTCTTAAAGTAAATTTATATTTACAGGTATCGTTAGATGCAACCATATCGCCTTTGGTTCCATCTGGCTTGAACATAATTAGATTTGCAACAATTAAATAGCTTTCAGTTGTATCGACCTGAACTGCTTTTGCATTCCAGTTAGGCATATAAATTTCGATATCGCTTGCCCCGGAAAGGAATGGAAGCTGCTCTGTCCTGCAATAAATTGCTTTTGTTAAATCGTTTTCATCGCCTTGTTTAAAGATTTTTACTTTAACTAAAAAGGTTGGTGCTGCAATACTTGTATTGTTGTTGATTTTTACTCTAATAGGAATAGCACCTGTTTGACTTATAGGAACAACAGTATAAGGCCATTCGATATCTACTTTGGATAAACCAAGGTCTGTATATTGAAGAGGATGAAGGATTCTTATGTTATCAACAAAGAACGGGTCATCATCGTCCGGAATACAGGTTGGGCAGGGAGGAGATACTCTTTGATGATTAGTTGCATTTACATTTATTCTGAATCTGAAATTCATTGCGTCTTCATCAGTAGCTGTAATAAAATCTGGTAAAGGAATAAATATTCTCTTATATTCAAAATCAATACCATCATCATAAATATCAAATCTTAAACCATTATATACAGTATTTGTTTCAGGTATTAATGCTGAGTCTTTGTTGTTTTCAGCAAAACCACGCAAATAACCACCGCCACCGAACAATTCATAAGCAGGCATATTAGTAACTGTACCACCACCAGGTTTTGGATGATAGCGCCAATTAGCAGTAGTTAAATTTGTAATATAACCAGAGCGGGCAAATTCTACATCAATTACATCGAAGTTTATAACAACAGAGCCACCTTTTGTAGCGCTTCTTGCATAATCCTTCCATGGCTTTAAGCCATCTGCATTTTTAACGGCTCTGTGTTCCGGACCGACTAACATTTGGTCTGCCCAGCCGCGTGACCATTCTTGTTGTTTCTTTGCTCTTTGGATTGAAAGAGAAAGAACTGAATTTTCTTTTCCACGCATATCAATTGGGAATGAACGTAATTCGTCTCCACCTTTGAATGCTGCAGGTTCATTACCAGCCAAAGAAAGACGGTTCATCATTATTGTTGGTGAATTTAACAGTGTATCAATTGAAAAGTCTGGGTCAGTAATATTATAATCCACAAAATTGGAAGGTTGGAACAATCCTTGTGGCGGCAAAGGTATGTAAGATACGGTATCGCCATCTACTACTTCGCAGCCAATGCTAACCCATTTTAAAGCATTTGGAACTGCAGTCCATTTTTTAGATTCTTCGTCAAAAACAAGATGATAATGAGACACATCATCTCCAAATTCAGTTAAACGCTTCATTACGAAAAAGCGAACAGAAATTGTATCGTCAAATGGCCAAAAATCGCCAAGTCCTTCATTGGTTACTGAACTAACCGGTTCTGCTATGCAGAAACCTCTCAAACGACCAATATGATTTGCTTGATTTGGGTCTGGTTCAAATGGTGGAAATGTTACTTTTACATAACCATAAGGTGGTATTCCATTTAAGCCAGGTGCTGCTCCGGGAAATGTAATAGGAGTACCAGATGCAGAGCAATACTGTGCATTTGGCTCACCATTGCAATCCTGCTCTGGTAATAATGTTGTAGCCAAAGTTAAACTATCAATACTGACCATTCTGTCGTAAACAGTTCTTCTTGTAACTTCATTGATAATTTTGAATCTTGCCTTGAATTTCAATTGCTGTGGCTGATAATTCACACCTTGAGGACCTTGAATATTATTCGTTAAATTTTGAATCATAGCAACTGGCTGAAGTTGTCCTAATCTTTCGTGTCCTGCAAGCAATTCATATTCCCATGCTTGTGCTGCTGTTAAAGGTGAAGCTACATTATAGCAAAGACTGGCTGCAGTAGCGCTTCTAATTCTAAATCTAATTTCAGTTACTTTTAAAGTATTTTGCCATTGCTTAAATCTAATAGAAAGATTGCTTCTTGGGAATGTAGTATTTAAAGAATCCTCTAAATTGACGAAATAATGAGTATATTGCTCGTAATCAGTATTCGCCCAGGGATAATTAGGACTAGAAGGATCAAGTGGGGTAGGATAATTAATATGTCGGGCAAAGCCGCGGACACCGACAGTAGTATTATAAAGGAATAGCGTTTGAGCTGGAACTACTGTATCGGGAGCAAAAGCAACTTGTCCCTGGAATTTGTCGTAATGTATTGTAATACTGCTATCAGCTCTGTCAAGAACTACCTGAGCAGAGGCAGCAACAAAATTTGGGTCATCTGGTCTTAAATCATAAGTAAAACCTAGATTTAAAGGGTCAACAGGAAAATCACCGTATTTTGTTTTCATTGTGTTTACTAAAGCAGCATTTTTAATATAGATAATCAGTTTGTTACCATCGGGGGTGCGTTTGTACCAAACCTGCCCGAAATCATCTGGCTGATAAATTTTGGGGTTGTATTGAGAAAGCATCAAATCGCCAAAGAAAGGAGCAATCACTGCTGCTTTTTGGTTAGCAGTAAAAGCAGATGATAACCCTTTAGAACCGCTAACACCTTTTTTTCTAATACCTCCCAATTCAGTATTTGGGGCATTACCACAAACAGCAACTTTATATCCAAAGTCATCTGGAGTAGCATCAGTTAGACCGTCTCCGCTTCTTGTTCTTGCAAACCAATCCATACTCATTGGGTCGTAGCAACTTGTTTCACCGTCTGGAATATATCTGTTTCCGTTATTATCGTAAAAATATCTTCTGTTCGTTAAGGCAATTATTCCATTAGTAGAAACATAAAAGCTATCGTAACGAATGCCATTGAAATAAAAGTCAAATTTAATAGGAATAGGACCGGCAAATGCATCGTCAGTAGAATCGGTTGCATTTTCTACTCCATGTGAAAACATACTACTACCTGCAGTTTTGGGTAAAGCTGGATTCCTGAAGAATCTTAAACCTTCAGAATTATTTTGATACCAGTATATAGAATCTTTCACTCTAGGTCCGGGTAAAATACGACGCCAATAATCTCTATCGACATTAGTGTCTTCAATTACGTTTACGGGACGCCAGGAGAGTGGGACTCCATCGTCACTGTCCACAAAATAGTAGCCAGTGGAAATAACAGGCTGAGAAGATGTGCCTTCAGGAAAAGAAGTATTATTAGGTGCTGATGGGCCACTAATGCTTTGCTCACTTTTCCTTAAGGGATTATCGTTTGATTTATCTTTATCACCAGCGTAAACAATTACTGCCGTGAATAAGATAATACAAACTAACGTTAAGAGTTGTAGTGATCTCTTCATTGAGAACTCCTTAAATGAATTTAATTTAAAAACCATATTTATTTTTGTATTTATTTAATTATCAAAATTTTCACTTTTAAAATATAGAAATTAAGAAAAAAAATTTTGTTCTTAAAATATTTTTTTATCTTTTAAATCGCCAGCCGGCATCTTCATATTCAAAAACCCAGCCAACTAACTTGCCTTCATTTATTTCATCGAAATTTTTCCAGTAATCAATTGTATAGGTAAATCTTGAACTTGTAATGTCGCCGACAATAGAATTTGTTTGTTCCATTATCATTTTAATATAATTCTGCCATTTGGCAAAACTCGAAGCTCTCAGGTCAATCCAGCCCTCTTCACACCACTGGTTCAATGTTTCCTCATTCATATCAATTTCGTTCCTACCAAGGTTAGCTGGAATTTTTATATCTTTTCCTCTTAAATAGCTCTTACCATCTGGAAAAAGAATGACCAAACCGATTGAAAGCATCTCGCTTCTTAATTTACTATTTGAATTAATTAAATTAACAGCTTTGGCTGAAAGTTCTTCCGGTTTATATTTCAAAGCATCTTTCATTGAAGAGCAAATATTTCTCAAAATATGTGTTTCGAACAGAAGTTTAGAAAGTCTTGGGGGCCCGAGCATCTCGAATGCGATACTGCTTACGTTATTCTCTTTTTCAAGAGATTCAATTTTATTCATAGCATTTTGATAAAGGAAGCCACCACGATAAGTAGGACCAAGGACGAAAGCGTCTAATCCCTGCACTATATCTTTTCCGGTATTTCCACCCATAAGTTCATAAACAGTATAGGTAGCAATTTCTTCAGGAGTAACGATTTCCATCTGTCCAAGCGAGCCAATAGCACTAAATTCGCCTTTGGAAAATATACCATTTTCGCCGGTATCAATAAATACTGATTTGAAATTCTCATTAGTATCTGAAATTCCATTATAGTCGTTCAAAATGAATTTATCATTTATCTGCCTTGCATTTTCAGGAGGCATATCAACTAATGGAATTGGTCTGCCTTTTCTCATAACGGTATCGTAGGCAATACGTTTCCAGGCGATTGTAGCAGCTGGCTTAATTTCTTTTACAAGCGGTCCGCCGGGTGTCCTTGCCATAAGGAACAAGAGTAAAGAGTGGGCGCCTGCAACTGCTGATTTTGAGAGCAAAACTCTGGAAGGACGTTCTTCGCTATGAGTGTATGGAATATTTAGTCCCATACCGCCAGTGCCAGTAGTTCCAATTTTCAGATAAATTTTTGCTTTGACGTCATTTAATGCTTTATTCAAAATTTGTATATGACGAATTAGTTGTGGAATATACATATTGGTCATCATCTTTTCAATTGAATCAATTGAAATGTTTCCATCTATTATTTCGTTCTTTACTTTTCTTGTTGTATTATAAATATCTAAATAGGCAAAGGATGTGGCAGTATTAATACAATCAATGACAATATCCGGCTTGGCTTCATTAATAATATTATATAAAGCTGAGTTGCTTAAAATATCATCGTCAAGTTCATCGAAAATATCGCAAATAATCCTTTTTCTTTTGTCGCTATCGTTAATCACATCAGCCCAAGGTAAATCTTTCCACTGTTTGCGTGTAAAAATATTTCCGCTTTTTGCTACGAACATATCAGCAGGAAGATTAGGATATTCTTTTCTTAACGCTTCACACGCTTCTTCTGCCTCACTTAAACGAAGAGAAGTTATTATTAATTGCTTTGGAGATTGCTCCAGTAATTTATGGCATATTGCTGAGCCGACTAATCCCCAGCCACCGAATATCAATACTTTAGAATTTTGAATTTGCATAACTTTATACCAATAATTAATTATTTTTTAACATTTATTTTACATTTATTCAAATTATGTAAAAATAACAAATTATTTGATTCTTTTTTAATTTTTTTTCTACTTTTTTAATATTTAATCAAAAAATATTTTTTCAATAGCAATTTTCATACTAAATTTTTAATCTTTTAATTTTTTCACCTATTTTATTCAAAAAAATAAAAATAGATACTTTATTACTCCTTCCCAAGTTGCACTTGGGAAGGAGTGCAAATTTTTAAAGGTGCTAATATTCTACTTATCCCGTAGGGTGGGGTGAAATAAATCTCGTATTTATCAAAAAAAAACTTCACTCCAAAAAAA
>CAZCLJ010000008.1:6998-36460 GCA_964499465.1 uncultured Hyphomicrobiales bacterium | reverse complement strand
ATTAAAATAAAGGTCTTCTTTTATAAGGGGGTTCGGAATGACAAGAAATGTTTATTAGGTTTTCAATAAATTATTACACTAGTTACATTTGGGCAAGCCCAAATGCTTCCATTAAGAACCAGAAGATGTCCTGCATCTTCGAGATGTAGGACATCTTTATCTTTATTTTAGCAACAGCTTGTGAGATTTCTCACTGCGTATCGAAATGACAAATCAAACTAACAATTAATAATTAATAATTAACAATTATTTTTTCGTAGAGTTCAAAGAGAAATTCCATACGCTTAGCTTCTGATGTGAATGGCTGGGGACGATACGCTAAATCTACTGCTTTGTCTAATTCGTTGTGGGCTTTGACTAAATTTGGGGGCGTGGTCAAGGGGTCATATAAATCAGCTAAAGAACTGTCAGGATACTCTGCTCTTGCGTCCAATACTTTCTGTGCCGCCTTTTCAATTGCTTCGACTTGCTTTTCGCCCGGCTGCTCAGGCCAGGGAAAATTGTTGTAAACTATCGTATTTGAATAACTAAAATCACTTTTTAATCTACCGCATACAGTTTTCACCCAAGACATGTGCATTAATGATGTTAAAATTCCAAAATGATATTTAGAAGCGTTTGGAAAGAAAAATACTTTATCAGTAATAATATTTTCTTTAGACATATACCCAATTGGAATATATTTTCTATTTTCAGAAGATACTTTTGGAATTAGTAAAAAATCTTCATCAGGTTGTCTATCTTCACCAAATAAATAAGGAAATGCTGCCATTTCATTAGTTTTTTTTCTATTACTATTTAATCTGAATAATTGTATTTTATTTAACTTTTCTTTAAGAATTGTAGAATCTTTTAAAATATTTGGGGAAGCATTTTTTAACCATAAACACCATTTAATTTTGTTGTTTATGAATTCATCAGCACTCCAAAACCTTTTAATATATTTTTCCAAATAAGGTTCTTTTAATAAAATGTTATACTTTTCTTCTTCATTTAAAATTAAGGAACCACCATCTAATAAAGCACTACCAGTTCCAATTTTAGGAATATTGCATATAGGGTTTGTTCTTGATATGATTTTTACATTCTTTGCATCTATTAAATATTGATTTATATTCTTTGAAAATATTTCAATAGTTTCATCGCTAATCAAATTATATTCATAAATTCTTTTTAAATTCATCTCAAAAGTAGAAAAACCAATTATTACAACATGAACTCCAGCGTTTCCTTTTGCTTCATTTTTCCACTTAAATGTTTTATATGCAAAAAATATTTTAATATTAAATTTAGAGAATAAATAATTCCATAAAATTATAGCTTGCTCTCCTTGTGTTATTGAATTTGTTGAAACAAAAGCTACTTTTATAGTTGTTCCTTGAATATATTTAGCAGCTTTTACATACCAAGCAGTAACATAATCTAACATTCCATATTGCTTTAAATCTGAAAACAACTTTTCTAAATCTTTTTTTTGCTCAATATTTTGATATGCAGTTCCCACAAACGGCGGATTACCCAAAATGTAAGAAAGTTCGTTTTTTGGAACAATGGTTTCCCAGTCGATTTGTAAGGCATTTCCGTTTGTGATGTTTGCAGCTTTTTTCAGAGGGAGGCGGGAAAAATACTGCCCGAACTCAAAGCTAACAAGCAGATTCATTTGGTGGTCAATAAGCCACATAGCCACTTCTGCAATGCGTGCAGGGAACTCTTCGTATTCTATTCCGTAGAACATATCCACATCAAGCCAGATAATATCGCGAATATCAAGGACGCCCTGTCCGGTCTTATAAAGTGAACGCAATATTTCGAGTTCCAAAAGCCGAAGCTCTCTGTATGTAATCACAAGGAAATTACCGCAACCGCAAGCAGGGTCGAGGAATTTCAGTTTACTCAACTTTTTGTGAAACTCCTGAAGTTTGCTTTTATTATCCTTAACGCTTGCAAATTCGTTCCAGAGTTCATCAAGGAAAAGCGGTTTTATGAGTTTCAGAATATTTTTTTCTGAAGTATAGTGGGCGCCGAGATTACGCCTTTCTTTAGGATTCATCACGCTTTGGAACATAGAGCCGAAAATAGCAGGTGAAATCTTTGCCCAGTCAATCGCACAGCAATCAAGCAGGGCAATACGCATTTTCTTATCGAAACTCGCAGTAGGGAGCATTTCTTCAAACAGACGTCCATTTATATAAGGAAAATCAGCAAGTTGTTCATCAAGATTTTTAAAGCGATTTTCACGCGGAGTATTAAGCACCTGAAAAAGTTCGTTCAGTTTAGCGGCGAGGTCGCTTCCATCTTCATTAGTTCTTTGCTCAATGAAATCCTGAAACTGGGTTTTATTGAAAATGGTAGTATCTTCGGCAAAGAGGCAAAACAGCAGCCGCACCAAATACACTTCGAGCGGATGCCCGTCATAGCCGATTTCTTTCAATCTGTCGTGAATTTTCCCCATACGTTCAGCAGCTTGAATGTTCGCGGGGTCTTGCTCTTTATAAACTTTTTTCTGAAAACCCAGAATGTATCCGAAATGCTGGACGTTATAAACAAGTTCATTCAGTTTAAATTCGACTTTGGTATCGTCTTCGAGGTCGAAGAGCCGGAAATTTTGGAAATCGGAAATAAGGAGATATTTGGGAAGTTCGTGCTGAGGCAAACCCTGTAAATACTCTTTTGCCTGCACTAAAGCTTTGTCGAGATTTTTCCCGCGGCTTTTCATTTCAATTAAAATCGTCCCTTTCCAAAGCATATCAATATAGCCATCGCTCTCGTCAAGTTTTTTCACTTTATGCTCGAAAGTAGCCACTTTTTTTCTGCTAATACCAAATACATTAAAGAAAGCGTCTAAAAAGGGTTTTGCGTCTGCTTCTTCGTTGCAGGCGTTTTCCCATTCCTTTGAAAAATCGACTGCCCGCTCTTTGATTTCATTCCAACTTAAAGGCATATTTTTATTTTTGAATTATTTATTCCTTATTCTACAAAAATAAAAAAAAATTTATGAAGAAGTAAAATTCTTTGCATTTCTTTTTGTTGCTCAAAAAAACTACTTCCCAAATTGAACTTGGGAAGGAGATGAAAGAACATTCCTAATGTTTTAAATCTTCGAAAGATCGGTTTGAAGTTTATTCCGTAGGAATTATATATTTGTAACAGTAATAAACCTTTGCTGTGCTTATCCCGTAGGGATTATATATTAAAAAGCACATATATATTTAATTCCTACGGAATAAAAAAGCTAAAAAAAAGCATTGTTACAAATATTTTATCCCTACGGGATAAGTAGAATAGCAGTACGTTTTAAAGATGTGGGTAATTAATATGCCTGTTCAATAGGATAATGTGTAAGATGTTCTAATTACTTAAATACTCATATTTTTTTATGAATGATTGCTTATAGCATTTAAACAATATTATTATCACCTTTCAAATATATTTTCAATGCTTAAATTATCCATTGGAATTTATTCAATTATAGTTTCAATTGTTTATTTATTAATTATTCATTTTGTATAATACATTTATAGCAATTGAATACATATTTTTTTAATTTAATTATACTATATTTATCTTGAAATGGTCATTCGTCAATAAAAAATGGTCTTCCGTAGGTGGAAAATAATCTTCCGTAGGTGGAAAATAATCTTCCGTCAATAAAAAATCATCTTCCGTAGGTGGAAAATAATCTTCCGTAGGTGGAAAATGGTCTTCCGTCAATGGAAAATCATCTTCCGTCAATAAAAAATGGTCTTCCGTCAATAAAAAATGGTCTTCCGTCAATGGAAAATGGTCTTCCGTCAATGGAAAATCATCTTCCGTCAATGGAAAATCATCTTCCGTAGGTGGAAAATGGTCTTCCGTCAATGGAAAATTATCTTCCGTAGGTGGAAATCCATCTTCCGTCATTGGAAAATGGTCTTCCGTAGGTGGAATATGGTCTTCCGTCAATGGAAAATCATCTTCCATCGACTTGAAATCATCTTCCAATTTCAAATTTTAAAAGCAAAAAATAAATAAGCTAATAAGGTTTATTGATTTTTGGTGCTTATTTGCTACTAAGGTTTTCAAAAAAAATAAGGTTTTGTTTTTTTTGGAAGAAACCTTATTTTTCTTTATTAACCTTAGTAGAAAAAATAAAAGTAACCTTATTAGCATATTTTTCTTCTTCCAGTCATATTATCATTGGGAAATGATAGTATGACTTTTATTCTTTCCCTTGTCATACGAACAACTTGCTGCTCGTATAACTGAAGAAAAAAAGCAACGTAGTTGCGTTATCGTAATAGAAATGAGAACACAAACACGCAAAGAATCTCGTAGAGATGATACCACTCCTACGGAGTTCATTCTTTTTTGTTTTTGCTTTGCTACTAAGATAACACATCTACGATGTTTTTTCCTAAAGTCAGAAGTTCCTTCTGACTTTGCTGATTTGCAGTCAGAAAGAATTTCTGACTGTAGGAAAAACAAACTCTCTGGTAGAAATGAATTTCAAAGCAATAACTCAAAAAAAAAGTCCGACACGCAATGTGCCGGACTTTTTTATTTTATCTATTTAAAATAGATTATTTAATGCGAATGATTTCGCGTGTAGTAGTAAAGTTACCAGCTTTAAAGTAAATGAAGTAAGAGCCAGCTGGTAAATCATTGCCGTAAATCATTACGGTATGAGTACCGGCACTGTAATCAACACCATCAAGTAAGTTCATAACTTTCATACCATTTGAATTGAACAAAGTAATATAAATTTGTTCATTGAATGGAATGCTGAAAGTTAACTGAGCTTCACCGCTGAATGGGTTAGGAACAGGCATATTAAGAACGAAGCCGTTTTCTTCATCATCATTAACGCTAACTTCGCCACCGATACTGAATCCTTCGACTCTGCTGTATTCCATAGTTGGGTCGCCATTCCATAAAGCACGGATAATAGCATTATCAGTTTTAACGTTTGGCACAGTCCATTGTTGTGAGTTCTTATTTGCTAAGACGTCTTGAGCAACTAATTGCCATGTATTTCCGCCATCATAGCTGAATTGTAAATCGAACTTGCTAACGTTATTGTAAATCCAACGAACTGGAACTTTAGTACCAATATTCAATTTATCGCCGGCTTTCGGATTTGTAATCTTCAAAGTGCCGGAAAGAATTCTGAATTTACCTGTTTGAGTAATGACTTCACCAGTAGAAGCATTAACCATACGAACTACTGCACTCTTTGTATCGACTGAAGGAATAGTCCAGGCAACTTGTTCGGTATTGCTATTAACAACAGCGCTAACGGCTACCCAGTCAGTTAAACCATTTTCAGAGAATTCAAAGCGAACATTGAGAGCGTCGCTAGTATGCCAACGAATGTAATCACTTGCGCCACCAGCATAGATTGGGTCTTTTGGAGATGGACGGGTAATTTCGTATTCGCTTGGTAACAATGAGAATACTGCCTTGCTTCTATCAACTTCCAAGTTTGAATTTGCATCAATAATGCGAACCAAACATTCTGTTGAACTAACTCTTGGAGTGAACCAATTGAAGTTTTGAGCAGCCACATCAACATTCTTGGTTATATTGAACCATGTAGCTCCATTATCAATTGAATAATCAATATTCATTAAGAAGCTATTGGTTGGTTTTGTCCAGGAAACAGAATAGCTACGACCTGCAACCCAAGTTTCACCACCATTAGGACTAATTAAAGCAGTAGATTTTGGAACGAGAACTGAAGGAATAGGAACAAATTCACCATCTCCAGTTACATTATAGCTTTCGGTAGTAAGGACGCCAGTAATTTCTTTATGCCATGCGAAAGTATATTCAACAGCTTGAGAAATAACCTTGAATCTTAAAGTACCGAGATAAGTAGCAGTATTAGGAACTAATTGTCCACCAAGACGAGTAAATGCGTCATAGTCAATTTCAATAGTTCTTAAATCCGGAAGTGGATTTCCAGCTTCTTTAAGTGGAGCTGAATAACTTGCGAAGTAACCTAAAGCTGGTTTATTGCTAAAGATTACATCTTCAGTTTGAACTAAACCGTCAAACTTCATAGTAGTTAAATCATAAGTAATACCGAAAGTAGAGTGACCGAGTCCCCACTTTTCACCTTCATTTACGATATAGAATGGAACATCAATATAAGAGCCATTCATAACTGGAGTAGCATATACTTTGTAACGCAAGCCGCCAGCCATAATTTCATCGTGTTTTTTAATCATAGCAGGAGTACGATTTACGTATTCGCCACCATTTTGTAAGTGAAGTTTGGTTGCCTGAATTAAATGTTCAGACATTTCAGGAGCATCTGAAAGATAAGCGTTGAGTGGGTCAGTTCCGGCAATATAAGCAGCACCGGGAGCATCGCCGTTTTGAGCGGAAGTTCTAATTGCTGTAATTATATTCTCTGGAATTGATGGCATCTTGTTAGTATTGTTATCAACGATATTTCTATCTAAGTTATTAACAAGACCATCGCCGGTAATATCAGAACGATTCATAGCACCACCAGCATCGGAACGAACTCTTGCGCGGTCTGCAGCGTCAATTTGGTAATTCTTTTCAGCATCACCACCGACCATAGCAGCCATAGGAGCATCGCTTGTTTGATACATACCATCATTCCAATTTAAGCCGGTAGAACCCCAAGCAGTAAGCTGTCTGTTAGATTCCGCATTACCATAAGCAGTAAACTTATCGGTAATTGTTGGAGGATTGGTAGCAGCTTCACTTTCAGTAATACCAACGTTATTTTGGACAGCAGCATTCCAGTTTTGGAAGTCCCAGCCAGATTCAATTGACCATGTATCAAAATCATCACCAGTATAAATAAATGGTGCAGCATATCTTGACATAATTGGCAAGTGATTTAAATGGTCAAGAACAACAAAGTAACGAGTATTATCTGCAATCTGAGTAAATACAAAAGGAACGTTAGCAAAGTTAGAGCCATCAACTCCTCTACCTGGAGCTGCAGTTGGATCCATAGTGGTTGTACTGGCATAATAACCATCAGCTGACTCTTTGGTGCTGTTTGCAACAAGAGTACCCGGATTATTTGAATTGTCAGAGAATAAAGAAATTCTCAAACCTTTGCCATTGTATGTAGTACCAAGATTACTTGTGAAAGCAGTAGCATTACCACGATGATAACCTTCGAGTAAAACTCTTACAGTAAAGTTACTAGGTGGTGTAATGTTAAATATTTCAGTTTCAGTAATAAGAGTAGGAACTCTTCCGTTTGTTAAATTGTCATATTCAAGAACAGAGCCATTGAGTGTTGCTCTACCGCGTAATTGTAGTCTTCCATTAGACATTGTAGCAGGAACTGGACCTTGGTTTGTATAAATGCCGGCTCCATCAACTTCTGGATTTGTCTTTGAAAAGTCTAAGCTAATTGCATATTGTGAATATGAATTAACGCCCTGGAATACGAAGTTGTTATCAGTTAAGAACATAGACATAGCATCAGCAAAGCCGGGATTAAATTTCTTGCTTGCAACATATTGATATGGCTGCCAGGTCATTCCACCACCGCCTTTTACGCTGTATTGTAAGTCAGCATTATGAGTTCCATCGTTACCATTATAGAATGTTGGAGAAACATCATTACGGTTATAATCGAAACCAACCCAACGAACTCTGAGGTCAGTCTTTGTATTAGCAACATCTTGCTGATAAACTGGTTCTACTAATTTAACAGTAGGAGTTTGTGCAGCATAGAAAGTACCATTTGGTACTAAACCACCATAAATTGTTCCGCAAGCAGTAGTTGAAGTTGGAACAATAATAGCTGTTAAGCCAGTTGAAGCTGGATAAGCAGCTAAACCTCTTAAATATCCATTATTTAAGAAATCGCCACCGTTTAAAATAAATGCTGCCTGTAAGTATTGTGAATAGTCAGTACCAGCAAAACTTGTAAGTTCATCAGCACGAACACTTAATGCACCCTGGATAAATTTGGTTAGTGCAGTTGGTTCGGTGCCAGTGTGAGTTTGTCCGGCTGGATTATTTCCCCAAAAACGAACTTCTTTAATTTCACCTACAAAAGTATGTGCTGTTGCATAGTCATTGCCTAATGGCTCATATCCCAAATAGCCGGGGAATGTGTTTGTATTTACTATTGAAATATTGTCAGTTTCAGGTGTAAATTGTTGTGCATCAAAAACTCTACCATCAATGTAGAATTTTGCAGAAGCATCGCCACCGTTAGCTAAATTAAACCAAACACCTACGTGAACCCAAACGGAGTCAAATACTACATCATTTGGAGGAATAATAGGATAGTTAATATCACTTGTTACAGTTCTAAGAGCTGTTCCAGTGGTTGAACCAACTACGAATTGTAATTGTCCTGTAGGTAATAAACGTAAGGCATAATGAATATCGAAAGGAGCTGCATCGTTTTTCTTAGAAACGATTGGGAAGTATTCTTCACCTTCAGTCCCAAGTGGAAAACGATATGGTTTTACCCATGCTTCTAAATATCCAATACCGCCGCTCATATTAATTTTATTGGTGCTGGGAATTTTTACATAAGCACTACCCATATTTCCGAGAGCAAAATAAGGAGCAACTGTAAATGATTCTGAAGTTGCAGCAATGTCAGTTTGCTCTCTCAATTCAGTACCACTGATTTTCAAAATAACTTTCTTATCATAGTTACCGGTTCTATCAGATTTTTCTGTATTGATAGGAACTAATCCCTGTAAGTCATTTATAGTATCTGTGATTGTAGCATTACGATAGGGTTCCCAATAAGCTTCACCAGCTTCGATTTCGACTGCTTCCATAATTGCATTATTGCTTCCGATAGCATCAAACCAAGTATTTCCGCCATCGCGGCTTAAATAAACCTGTAAGTCTGCTGTGTTTGGCTCTAAACTACCAAGACCATAAGCAGCCCAGCGAATTGGATAGATTTTATCTCTAAGATTGCTTACACCTTCGCCACCAGCGGGAGATGTTAAGCGGATATGAGACATATCAGGACGGAATCTAATTGCATTATTATTCGGGTCAGCAGTAATTAAATAGCTGTCTAATCCAGAATAAAAATTGATTGGATTTGCGTTGTTTTGATATTCTACATCGCTTGCAACGTCATCTCTAAATCCTTGGTATGGATAAGCAAGTTCTAGTGATGCACGAATATCGCCAGTTGCAGGGTCAATTGGATTTATTGAACCAGCTGGGTCATAAACGCCAGACATTCTTGCACGGAGTTCATTTTGAGTCATAGCATAGCGCCATACCCTAACTTCTTTCACACCAGCGTGCAAATAGTTATTTGGATTGTATGTTCCGTTTGGACCAGTTGCGTTATAAGCACCGGGATTATCAACGCTGTTTGGATTGAGTCCAACCCAAATTGGTTGATTTGTTGTTAACATTCTAATATTAATATCATTATTGTTTACATATTGGTCAGCAATTTCGCCATTTACATATAAAGTAACGATATTATTCTGAACTGTTGCAGCAAGATGATACCAGTTTTCACTGTGAATATCCTGAATTGGTGTTGCATCATCGGAAACACAAAGTGGGTCGGTAGCACGTACTACGCCTACATAATTACCTCTTATGGCTCCACCTTCAATTTCCTTTGCTCGGAAAGCAGGGTAGCGTCCTTCTGCAAGGTATAGCATCCAAGAACCTTCTTCTTCAGTTGTCGGACCAGATGAAGAAACTACAATACCAGTATTTGCAGTTGGGTCTGCAGGATTTGGTATTGAGTTTAAGTTCACCCAAGCTTCAACTGTTAATTGTGTTGCATTACTATAATTATAACGTGTTCTATAATAGCTAGCGCCATCAAGTTGAGTAAAGAATAATCTACCAATAACGAAATCATTATCTGTTATATCGCCCTGGCAGGTGCCTTCATATATCGCTCTTGAAGTAATTGTAGTATTCCAACTGGCTGTATCAAGTTGACGAATACGAAGTAAAGCCTGTTCTGAACGGTTTTTAAAGTTCTCGCTTGCTTTCCAGATTACTCTAACAATCCCTCCGTAACCGGAACCGGTTACGGAAAGAGGTGAAGTACCATTAGCTTGTGTCATATAATAGCTATATACACCGTTGACTATATCAACTTCTCCAGAACTGTATCTGTCATTTAGACCAGAGCCGGAGAGAACAGTTGAACTTTGGTCAGTTTCTGCTGCTCTACCAAATTCAATGAAGTTTGTTCCATTGTTTAATAATGAATACTCAAAGGCATAACCAAAACGGCCTGTTCCATAAGTTCCACTACTTAAATTTGAAGCCAAACCACTTCTTTCAAAGTATATAGGATATCCTTTATTATCAAAAGCCGATAAAACAAGATAAGCACTGCTTGGATATCTGTTAATTACAGTATTTGGGAAGTTAGGACTTAAAATTGTAATACCTCTAATTGTAAAGTTTGGTTCGCTAGTAAAACTAACTTGAGAAGTCAAATCAGTAAATCCGGTTGAAGACATTACTGTATGTGCTCCCCAGACGGTTGGAGCAAAGTCAATTTCTGAAAGGACATTGCAATCAAGATATTTATCCTGAATGACAAATTTCAACATACCGACAAAAGCACCTCTGCCGGTTGTTGGTGGAAGATAACCATTTCCACCACTGCTTAATTGAACGCTTAAACCATAGAGTTTATAAGTTACGGCGCCAATAGTTACTTCAGTACCTTGAGCAACTACAGCACCAAAACCATTTACTGTTCCACTGCCTTGGCTTGCAAAAGGTGAAAGCAAGGTTTTATATGGATTTGCCTGATTTATGTCCTGGTCAATAGAATCGGTATAAGCATAAGCTGTAGTACCAGTAATATTGAGATAGTTTTCGTTATAAACTAAGTTTATGTTCATATTTCCCAGATTAGAAGTAGCTCCGGCTAATGATTTTGCCCAGATTTCTACTCCAAGAGTATCGCCCATTCTACGTTGGTTTAAACTAAATTCGAACGATTGAGCAAAAACCCCCATTGTTCCGAAGAACATCGCTGCAAGCAAGAGAAGCTGCAAAAACAAGTAGCGTGGTTTTGCTCGTCCTGAATTTTTGATTTTAGTCATCATTTTAAATTCCTTTATTTTATTTATAAAAATTATTTACTTTTTTATTATGGGGTTACGCTAAATATTTCGCTACTACTTGTAGTTACCTGCAAAGTATATGGATTTACTATATCATAAGCTCCATTATTTCCATAAACGCGAACTGTATATGTGCCAGCTGTTAGTTCGTTCATAATGAATGCATCCACATATTTATCCTGCAAGTAAGAACGTCTTACCCTCTTGCCTGTTTGGTCGTATAATTCTATGTTATAGTTTTCCGGTAAATTGTATATTTTTATGCGTAAGTTTGGTGATGCACTTGTCATTGTAAAGTTAAACCAATCCTCGTCTGTATCGCTTTTTACTGTTCCACGAACAGGGGTGTTTGTTCCAATACCTTTTGACAAAGCACGTGTATTATTAATTCCATAAGCAACGTCATCATCGTAGCTGCCAGTAGTATATTGTGAATTAGGATTGCCTGCTGCCGCTGTAGTGCGATAACTTTCTGCTCCTTCATCACCTGTATAACTAAAGACGTAAACGAAGTAGTTTGTATTTGGAGATAAGCCGGTTACATTAACAGTTGTTCCTGTTCCTTTATAAACTACAACTGCATCTCCAAAAGTTGAACCAGCTCCGTATATAGTATTAGCTAAGTATGTAATTCCATTAACAGGAAATTCATTATCTTTTAATAATGTATCAGCTTTAATCACAACTAAATCATAAGTTCCACTACCAGAAGTCCAATCAATAGTCATACTTGTTGGTTTTACATTGGTAAATGTAACAGTATGAGATTGAGTTGTTGGAGTAGTAGGAATAACTGAGAATGGTTCTGAAATACCCATTTGCCAGTTTAAACTACCACCGGTAGTATCGGCTTTAAGGATGTGATTGGCGCCTGTTGCGGTAGTGAATGACATACCACTTATAGTTACTTCACTTTGACCTGGTTGAATAACACCGGTTACAGTAGTTCCAGATAAAGTAGCAGCTCCTTGGTCTTTCTGAATCTGAATTTCAAAAGGAGTTGTAACAGTTATTGGCTGACCATATTGGTTTTGTAATTGAACTGTTGTCTTGAAAGCAGAGCCAAGTTTAACTGGAGTAGGAGTTACGCTTGTAATAACCAATCTGTTTCTTGAAGTTGAAATAGCTCTGTCCTTTGAAGCAGTTGTTGTGTCAGAAGCATTAAATATAGCCCAAACACCTTTCAAAGCTGCCGGATTTGCTATCGGGAAAGAAGACATATTCAAAACCCTTGGAGAACCCGCAGAAAAGTTAGTTAGTTTGTTTCTGTAATCATACCATGAACTGCCCATCCATTTTGCTGGGAAGCTTGAATTAATGGCTGCTGTAGTTCCACCGTCAATTGTAATATCCCATTGGAAAATAGCTTTCAAACTATCAACAGGAGCCGTTCCTTCTGGAGTTATTTCAAAGTATGCATTTACTGTATATTTCGGGTCACCACCGCGTCCATCTGCCGGGTCAACATAATATGGTTTAATCAAAACTGCTTGTCCGGTTGCTGAATTTGCAAATTGCAAAGTAACTGGAGTATAATAAGCTGCTACGCCTGTTCCGCCAATATTAAATACGGTTGGAGGATTATTCTTAACATAACGGCGTAAATTACCTATAACGTGTGCAGTGTTTGTAAATGCTGGTATAGTTGCCAAAGATCCGAATGTTAAAATATTATCGCCTGTAGTGATATTATAAACACCATCCAAAGTTCCTAATATTGTTAGATTGCCACCTAATGTAATATCAGCGCCGATAGTTAAATTATAACATTCGTCATCTCTGAACATTGAAGCAGGAATGTGAGTAACAGCTGTAGTTAAATCTACTTCTGAATCTGTTCCTGCTTTAATACCACCGGAAATCATAACTATAGAGCTACCAGCTGCATTGAAAGTTAAAGTATTTTCACCTAAATCAAAATCATTGATACCTGTATTGATTCTAAGTTGAGAACCGGCAGCAATATTTAAATCATCGCCTAAGGTTTCCTGACGAGCTATTTCGAGTTGTACTGTTGTTGAATAATCAGGGGCTGTTACGTCAAAATAATCATTTGACAGACCATTTGTAACAGTGCCTGTTCCTGTAAGAACTAATCTTGATAAAGTTGTACTTCCTTCGATTTCGCCATCGTTTCTTGATAAATTACCATAAACTGTTAAAAGTTTTGGACTACCAGAACTGGCACCGCTTGCTATAGTTAAATCGTATTGATTTAAATAAAGATTGTTATTTACTGTTAAATCATTTACAGTTTCGTGGTCATCGGCAACTGTCAGGTTATAGAGAGTTGGAGTTCCACTAACGGTAAAGTAGTTATCATCAAGTTTTGGTGATTGATGTAATTGTTCAATAAGATAAGTTCCGGTAGCTCCGTTAATAACACCGCTATGTCTTGAAATCTGACCTGCACCAACAGTTAATGTTTGTGAGCCAAGATTCAAAATTCCATTTGTTAAAACAAATTCGTGAGCAGCATTTGAGTTAATTCTAACGGGTGTTTCTAAAGTTAAAACTGAACTGTTTGCTTTATTGATTTGAATATCAGCAAACTGAATAGCATCAACAGTTGAGGCAGTTCCTGTTATTTTTTGAGAAGAACTACCATCAAAAATTATCTTGCTGTTTATTCCGCCCGGAGCAACTGTGCTTGTTCCATTAACGGTTAAATCACCTCTGATTCTAAAGTCATGCCCATTTGTAAATGTTAAGTTCGTAGTTGCAGAAGAACCACCATCGGAGGTTAATCCGTAGAAAGCTGTCAAAGCGGGTGAAGGACTAACTAAAACCGGAGCTAAACCGGTAAATGTTACTGCGCCTGCTGTGCCATAGAAATAGCCGCCTGCTCCTTCATTGTTAAACACTTCTGCGCCTGTTCCTGTTAAAGTAAAGCTACTTGCTGTGGTTACTTCATTATTTGGAAGAGCTGTTAACGTCATTTTACCAAATTCTAATTTGCCTGTTGAACTCTTAGTAATGGTCTTTGGATAACCTGCATTCAAAATACCAACACCTGAAACGGTGAAAGTAACAACAGATGCTGCGTTTCCAACGTAGAATTCACCTGTTCCTTCAACTTCAATACCTGCGCCGGTCTTATAATCTGTGCTGTTTGCAATAGATATATCACCATTTGCTGCAGTGGTTGAGGTCTTTACTTTTGAACCATCAGTAACTAAGAGTTTAAAGAACTGGAATGAATTTCCACCATTATCCAAATCTTTCTCCTGGAAATTATCGAAACTAATAGTTCCATTCCTTGCTTCCAAATCACCACCCGAAGATGTTAAGTCACCGTGAATTACCCAACTGTCTGTTGTTATTGTAGTTCCGGCTACCAATTCCAAATCGTTGAATTCCAATGTGTGTGTTGAAACGTTCTTAATCCATTTCTCAGCAGGAACAGCGTTTACCATTGAGATTTCTCCGTTGTCTGCTTTAAGAGATGCATTGTTTTTTACATCAATTATGCTCTTTACCTGCCAATCTGTTGAAGTTACAACACTCGAATTTTCGGCTACCTGAAGGTTGTAGAAAATTAATCCAGCTGCTGCACTTGCATTTGCAATTTCTTTCTGGGTATTATTGCTGAATATGATAGTGCCGGATGCTGGTATAAATTCACTTCGACCAGTCTTCACAAAATCGCCTTGAATGTATGCTACTCCTGTTGGTGTATAGTCATTTGCTGCTACATTATCATCATTAAACTCAACATTAAAGAGTTTTAATGTTCCGCCATTTTCTACATTCCAAGAGTCAGTACCTGCAGTTGTAAATGTAACAAATCCACCATTTGCTGTAAATGAAGAGCCATTTAAAACAAGAAATTCATTTTCTATGTCAAAGCTCGAAGTTGTGGTTACACTTGCATTATTTTCAAATTTCATAATTTCAAAGACAGCTGAAGCTGAACTTGGAATCGAAATTGTCTGGCTGCCATATCCGCCGTGGAATACTATTGTATTGTTGTTTGCATTAAAATATGTATTGCTTAAAAGTGAAATATTGCCGGAAATTCTTACTTCATTACCTGTAGTAAAGGAAACCTGTGCCATATTTACAGTTAAGTTATGAATCCAAACACCACTTGTTAAGACATAATTGTAATCTGTTGGTGTAGTAATTTGCGAAGAAACACCAGCTGTTACTCCGTCACCGATGATTATGCTTAATCTGCCGTAACCATTTGCGCCGCGAATTTCGGCACCGGGCTGACTTAAAGTAATATTGCCCATTACTCTTAAGCTTACATTATCGCCATTTACTCCGTTGTCAGTTGGTAATAATGTTGCTGACTGGTGGCTCAATCTCAATGTCTTGCACTCAAATATATTGCCGTTTCCATTCAAATATACTGTTGAATTTGGAACGATTACCTGGTCGAACTTCGATGGAACTCCAACAGGAGACCAATTCGCTGCATCGCCCCAATTTCCGCTTGCTACTGTAAATGTTCTTAAAACACCACCATCGCCCGGTAAACCTGCAAGTGCATAGAACAAATCTGTCTGTGCTATTGCTGTTCCAAGTTCAATTTCAAATGTTCCTTTTCCTGTTACAGGTGAATTCTCTGTAATTGTTGTTGTGGCACCTGTTACATCAGAACGGTTTGTGTTTGTTGTGAAAAATTCTGTTGCACTTGTATAAAGTTCCAAATCAGCTGCATCTGAATAAAGCTCTGTATTATCGAATATAAAATTGATTTCAGAAGTTGTTCCGGCAAGAGGATCAAAACTGATATAAAATACTCTTGATGTCGATAAACCAACATCATGAACAGGAATTGATACCGGATAACGTCTCACTGTTATTACAGGGGCGCTATTTGTTATCGTAGAAACACCAATGCCACTGGCAATGATATTTGTGGTTGTTGTTCCCTGTGTGGTTATATAGCCATAATCTTTATTGAATAAACCAGTATTGATTATTGTATAGCCAGCTGTTTCTGTTATTTTATCTGTTGCATTTGCTAAAGTTATATTATTTCCATTTAAATCAAGATTTCCCTTGGTTAAAACCAAATCGTTTGTAGATGAATTTCCTAAAGCTATACTGCTATATAACTTCATTCCGTTTGAACGATTTAAGGTTATTGTTCCAAGTGTAAGTATTCTTGCGGGTAACTGCAACTGTGTCGAAGTTCCTGCTACTACAAGGTTCGTATTTGTTCCGGTTGTATAAAATCCTTCACCAGACATCAAACCATTTAACGTTACTGTTATAGCAGAACCGTTGCCATCAATATCCAAAGTACCCAAATTCGATACATTTTCATTGACTACCAAGCTATTAGCAGCAACGTCCAACAATCCGTATTCATTGATTATAAGATTTCCAGCCAGTTCCAAATCATCGGTTAAAGTTAAGGTTCTACCTACGCTCGGATTGATTGTAAGTGTTTTCAAGTCCGAAATTGCCGGGAATGCTGTTATTAAACCATTTGTTCCGCCAAAAGTTATATTGGTCGTCTCATAAGTTATTAATTCTGCAGCTAAAGTTCCCGTGAAATCTGCCAGCCCATTAAATACTAAAGTAGAATATTCTGCATCCAAAGTGAAATTTGTGAATGAAGCATCAAAATCACCGTCAAATGTTAAGGTATATTCTCCTACATTGAAAGTTCCTTCATCAAAATGTGTTTCTGTTATATTACCATTAATGGTTAAATTGCCGCCTAATGTTACTTCTTTAGCAGCTCCTGCTCCGCCGACTCCTCTGTCAATCCAAAGCAAATTCAATTCATCCATTGTTGATGGTAATGTAATATTATTTACCTGTGTTGAAGTAACTCTTACATCTGTAAATTCATTTGTATTCATTGAGCCAGTGAAAGAATAACCACCATCAAAATAAATTGAATTGATTTCTGCAAGTGCATTTCCATCAGCAAGAATAGTTCCAGCACCTGAAAGTCCAGTTGTAAATGTTCTGTCTACTGCTGCACCATTATTGGTTAAATCCAAAGTTGCAGCGCTGGCAACTGATGTTGTGGTAGTTACTGTGAAGTCACCATCTAAATCTGCTTTCACTGTTCCTGAAGTAACAACCAATGAATTTAATGTTACTTCTGATGTGAATTGCAATGTCTTGTCTGCTCTGTTCATTATAACATCAACCAAATTAGTATAAGTTACTGATGGTGTTATGGCTCCTGTGCCTCCAACTGTTAAACTTAAGAGTGCTGCGGGAGGTGCAGGGTCTAAAGTCGGGAAGGTTGCGCTTGCAATCGGACCGTTTAATACCAATTTTGAACCAGTATCGTGGGTTAAAGTAGCTGTAGCTACCGGAGCATCAAATGTTCCGCTAACTGTTAAAGTATAAGTATTAATATCTAAAACGCAGCCATCATCTATAGTAACATTTCCAATTACAGTTAAGTCAGCGGCAAGTTCCAATGTAGTTGGGACAGTGCTTAAAGTAAGTTGTTCCAAATTTGTAATGTGTGATGGGAAATTAGATATTACTGCGCCAGCTATGAAATTTAGTTTTGTATTGTTATTCGTTTGTATTGTTCCGTCATCGAAATCAAGTAAATCGGTTCCATCGAAATCAACATCTGAACCCTGAAGATTCAATGTACCTGTGTTGGTAAATTCCAATCCACTGGTAAAATATACTTCTGCATCTGAAAGATTCAAAGTTGCTCCGGCTGTGGTCGGGGATATAATTACTTTATCGCCGGCTGCGCTACCAATATTTCTGACGCCTGTGCCTGATAAATTAATTACGCCTGTGCCATTTACCTGAATATCGCCGTTAAAGGTTCGCTCTGCTGCACCTGTGGCTAAAAGCAAAGCGCCGGTATGAACGATTGTGTTACCTGCAACTGTTAATGTTGCATCGGGTTCTACTATTTCTACTGTTCCAGCCAATACTTCCAAAGTACTTGTGCCGGTTATATCCAAATCGTAATTTACTGATAATTTGCCGCCTGCTGTCTTATTTACAAATAAGCTGTGTAAAGTAGAAACTGATTCCGGCAAACTAAGTGAAGTGCTACCATTTAAATATAATATTGTTCCGTATGTTGTTCCTGAAGTAGTATAAATATGTCCGGTGCCTGTATTGGTTATTGTTCCGCTTACATAGACATATTGCTTTTCTACTCCAGCTGCACTTACATCATTTAAATAAACGTTTCCTGTGCTGGTGTTTGTAATATTGCCACCTACGATTAATGTTGCCCCGCTTTCCATTGTGAAAGCTTGCTCATCTATACTGTTTATTGTAAGATTGCCATTGATTTGCAAGGTACTTGTTCCAAGGTCAAGTGTGGAATTGCCATCAATTGTGATACTGTTTGCTTCAATATTAACACCACTTGTTATTTCAACTGTAAAACCAGTGGGAATAGAAACTACATCACTAATTGTTGGAACTGTTCCAAGCGACCAGTTGCCAGTATCATCCCAAAGATTATTTCCTGCTCCGTTTGTAAATGTGTTTGTTCCACCTGCTACTGCTGTCTCACTTGCGAAAGTAAAGTAGTAAGTTGTCCCAGTTGCATAATTTAGGTCTGGCGATGTGTACGCTACTGTCCTTGTGGTCAAAGCATTTGGGGTTAATGATGCTGTTCCTGTAGTGAAAGCTAAATTTGTTGCTTTCTCTAATTTCAAAGCAGCTGGACGATTGCCATTTATTTCTGAATCATCATATTTTAAAGTTATAACATCAATATCAGCGCTGCTGGAAATACTATAAATTCTTGAAACACTGTTTCCTTTGCCACTTATAGCTACTGTTTGTGGATAACGGCGAACAGTAATATTTCCAGCTGTAACTGCAGATATACCAAAACCGGTTCCTATTATTGTAGCTGAAGCACCAGCAGCAACAGTACTAATATAAGCGCCAGTTGCACCTGTATTTACTATAGTATTTCCTACTGACTCAACAATAGCTGAAGCTACATTTGCTAATGTTATATTCTTGCCGTTTAAATCCAAATTACCGCTGGTAATTGTTAATGAAGTTCCGGCAAAACCTAAAGCAAGGCTTTCATTAATCTTCATACCACTTGGGCGGTTTAAAGTTAATCCTTTTAATGTGGCTATTGTTGATGGTAAACTAAACTGAGAAGAACCACCCTGAATAGAAAACAGAGTATTAGCATCTGTTGTAAAAGTTCCGGCACCAGACATTAAACCATACATAGTTAAAGTTCCGCCTGCACCGCTTAAAGTCATTGTTCCTGCATTTGCAACATTACCATAAACTGTTAAATTTAAAATACCTTTATCCAAAGTGCCATCAACATCTAAGTTGCCATAAACTGTAAGAGCAGCTGTTATAGTTGTAGTTCCGCTAACAACTGATAAGTTTTTGCATTCAACAACTGGAGAATTTGCATTTGTATTAAAAGCAGTAGTATTACCTGTAATAGATAAATCTGTTGTCTCATCAGAAGTAACTGCAAGGTTTGTAAAAACTGTTGCAGCACCTAAAGTAATTGTTGAATTATTTGATGCATCAAGAAGAAAACTTGCAGCTGCGCCACCAGCATCTACGCCACCTGTAATAGTGAGATTTCTTCCATTTAGAACTAATGTTCCTGTTACCCAGTTAGTTGCCGGTGAAATTAGATTTGTAATAGCTAAATCATTATTTAGAGTAACAGTTCTTGCTAAAGCACCGCGAGTAATTCTTAAATCATTTAAAGCTGTTATACTATGAGGAAGAGAAATATCAGCTGCTTGAACAGAAGTTATATAAATGTCTGTATTTGCGTCTGTATTTAAAATTCCTGAAAAAGTATAGTCGCCAGCAATAGTCAATCTCGGTGCAGTAGCAGCATCGCCATTATCGGCGTAAATTGTTCCGCTTCCGCCTAAAGCTCCTGAAAAAGTAATTCCATGAGTAGCAGCAAAACCATCAGTTCTCAAATCTAATATTCCATTTGCTTCAATATTAGTTGCAGCAGTAACAACATGAACAAAACCGTCTCCAAGACGAACAGTTCCTGCACTTATAGTTAAAGATGCAAAAGTATGAATACCTGAAGCAGCAGCCAAATTAAAAACTTCATCTGCCCTGTCTAAAGTAAGTGCTCCAAAATTTATTGCTCCCCAAGCTGGAAAAACTGCTAATGAACCACTTCCGCCAATATTTAATGTGGTAGTTAGTGTTGTGGCAAAGCCAGCTACATCAGCACCCCAGTTTGTAACACTTCCGTATAAATTAAGTGTTGAACCAGCTAAACTAACTATTCCAGTATTTGGATTATTAAAATCACCATATACAGTTAAGGTAAAAGCTCCTACTGTAGTTGTCATACCAGCAGTATTTAAAAAGTCACCATATACTGAAATGTTGCCATTAAAAGTTGCATTATTAAGAAATGTTAAATCTCTAACAGTCATAGCTGGTAAAGTAGTTCCAGCCCCTGTTTGCGCTGCGTCAAAAGTTAAATCAGTTTGATTGTTAGTATTTAACGTTAAATTTGTCCATGTAACAATTCCGTCAAAATAAACAAAAGCACGATTTGCATTAATGACGGCTCCCGGTGCAGCACCAGATAAAACATCATCAAAGAGCGTTTTCCCGTCATTAATTGTTAAAACTCCTGTTGCAGGAATGGACATTCCAACTGTAAACGTATTATTATAGCCCGTAGATGCCCTTGGACCTGATGAGTTTAATGTCCCGGTAATTGTTACAGCGCCAGCAAATACTCTTGTTACTGTATTATCAGTATAATTTGCATTTAAAGTTGCACCGGCATCTATTTCTGTTGTAGTTGCAACAGAAAGATTATTGTTGCCAATAATTAAAGTTCCAGTTTCAATATCAATATTTGCTGATAAAGTTAAATTGCCGTTTAAAGTTACTGTTCCAGTACTACCTGTTTTTTGTAACAAAACTTTAACTGCATTATTAATTGTTGAAGGCAAAGACAATGCGGTAGTTCCAGTAAAATGGAAAGTTGGTGGTTCGGTATTTGTAATACTTGCATTCGTTGCCTTCGTCCAGGTTCCGCTAAGGCTAAGTATAGCACTTGCCGTTGTAAATGAAATATTTGAATTATCAAGCATTTCAATATCGCCACGATAAGTTGCATTTCCAATAACACTAGTTGCAGCAGCAGGGAAAATCAAACTTGAGTTGCCCTTTAATCTTATTCCTCCTGCTGCTGCAGTAGCAACTTCCAATTGAAACGTTGAAGTATTCAATGAAGATGAACCTTCTATGGTAATGTGCTTTGCATAGCTAGTTGCACCAAGTGTAACATGCTTGCCTGTTGGAATAAGCAATGAATCGGAAGTGGTAGGAATACCTGATGGAAGCCAGTTACTTGCATCATTCCAGTCGTTATCTGTGGTACCAACAAACACTTTAGTATAATTTGCAGTTACCTGGTCACCAAGGAAAGTGTAAAAATCACCCGCCACAGCAGCTGATATAGCGGCATTAGGTTTAATTGCTACTAAACCATTTACAGCATTTAATACGCTTCCAGCTATTTCAGTATAAGTACCGCCAATACCGCCAGCTTGAGGTGCCTTATATACTTTCAAAGTCAAGTCCTTGTTCAAAACCAGCTCACTTTCTTTATATACAAAAGATATCGAATCGATATTAGTAGCTGTAGTAGTTACCTGGTAAATCCTTGAAACAGAGGAATTGCTAGAAATAGAAGAAGATTGTGGGTACCTAAGAACTCTTATAGTTGTAGAAGCAATATCAGGCGATATTGCATTGACACCTATTCCGCTTGCTATAATTTGAGCAGAAGTTGAGCCAGCCAAAGCAGTTGTAACATAAGCAGATGCTCCGGTATTAATAATAGTTCCGGTAGAAGATTCGGAAATAACATTAGTAACTTGTGCTAATATTACATCCTGTCCGTTAAGGTCTAAATTAGCAGCTCCGCTGATAGTTAAGCCACCGCTTGTGCCGAGAGCGCCACCTAATGTTAAATCTGCAGCGCCTAATTTCACATTTCCAGACGGTTTGTTAATTGTTAGTTTACCAATTGCTGTGATACCAGCAATAAACTGAACCGGCGAACTACCCGATAATGTTAAAAGTGTTGCTCCAGTTGTAGTAAAAGTTGCAGCTGAACCAATAGTTAGCCCACCAGCAAAAGTAGCTGTTGCGCCGGTTAAATCAATTTCACCTCCAACACCACCACCAATAGAAGCATCGCCGGCAACTGTTAAAATACATTCATCAGAGGCATCTAAGACAGCCGTTGCTACATTAGCGATTGTTAAGTCGTCGCCAACCGCAAGCGTATATGTAACAATATCAAGTTCTCCATTTGTTATTGTAAGGTCACTAGCAATAGTAAGATTACCAGCAAGTGTAGTTACATTTGCAGCATCGTTTAAAGTTAAATTATTTAAATTTGCTATATCAGCAGGCAAAGCTACTGCACCAGCTTCAGTTAAAGTTAAATTTGTAGTTGAAGTAGTAGTAATCGTAGCTGCAGCATTACCTTTAGTAATAGTACCATCTAAAGTAACAGTAGCACCTGTTAAATTAAGAGTACCTCCTGCAGCACCGCCAACTGTAACATTGCCAGTAACGTTAAGAGTTCCACCAGTAGCGTTCAAAATTGCAGTAGCAGAGTTTGCTATTGCAACGTTATTCCCAACTGCTAATGTATAGGTTGAAGTAGCAAGTGTTCCATTTGTAACTGTTAAATCATTATCTACATTCAAATTTCCACTTAAAGTTACAGTTGGTGTAGCTCCAGTTTTATTAATTGTAAAGTCATAAAGATCAGTAATATCGTCAGGTAATGTAACAGCTGTAGTTCCTATCAAAATTAAATCTGTTGCAGTTGTAGTTGACAGTGTTCCACCACTTGCAACATTAATAGTTCCAGATATTGTAACTGTACCTGACATTGCATCAATTGTAGTTCCAGCTCCAATATTTAAATTGGAAACCTGTCCAGCTGCTCCCAAAACGAGAGTGCTACCATTCACATCAATTTCAGATGTGCCATTTAAAGTTACATCGCCAGCTGTTGTTGCTCCAACAGTCAAAGTATTAGTAGCTAGAGTTAGAACAGAATTGCCGTTTATAGTAATACTTTGAGCCACACCACCTGCACTTAAATTAACAGTTGCACCAGTATTTATCACGACATCATGGGCATTAGTAGGTACACCTCCAGACCAATTGCCAGCTGTGTTCCAATCATTGTCGGTCGCACCAGTCCAAGTATTAGTCTGAGCGCTCGCGCTTTGCCCTAAGGCAAATAGAAACAAGAAAGCAAGTAAGAGACCCACTTTCAAAGTTCGATTTTTGTATTTCATTTTATACCTCAAATATAGTTAATTGAAAAGTTTTTCAAAGTAATTGTCTTAGTTAATTGTTTTTATTATTAGTCATTAGTCATTAGTCATTAGTCATTAGTCATTAGTCATTAGTTTTAGTTATTTGTTATTTGCTATTTGTTATTTGTCATTCGTCATTCGTTTTCTAATGACTAATAACAAATAACGAATGACTATTCTTGAATTAATAAAATAACATTATTTATTCGTTTTTCTTTTTCTAATGACTATTCTATTATTTCTAAAATGTAATTTCCTTACATTACTAATGACTATTCTCATCACTAGTCTTCTCTTTTATCGTGCTAATAAACTTATTTAGCATTGGTGATAGCTTATTGATTAGCTCAATTATTATATTATATTGATTTTGAGTTATTAGCATTCTTTTTTTTGATTTGTTGACCCAAGTTATAGTTTCGTATAAAGAACCTCTTGCGTAATAATAAAATTGCCTTGATTCTTTGAAAGAATATCTTCCGAAACCTTCAGCGATATTGGCTGCTATTGAATCAGCTGCTCTTACCATTTGCTTACCTAATGTGTCTTTCCCAAAGCTTTCAAATCTTTGAGCAGTTTCCCAGATTATATCACCAATTTTTATCGCAATTTGGTATATCATCAAATCTTCAAAATTTTCTACTTTTGCCATAATTAAACTAATGACTAATAACTAATGACTAATGACTATTTTTTCTTACTATTGACTAATAATAAAACAATACGAACGATAGTTATACCGCAAAAACGATATACAATCCATAAGCAATGGCTCAGAGCCCTGGCGATTTATTAGAAGGGAGTTTGTTTTTTGTCATCTGATCCTCCATAATTTGTTGATTAATAGCCACATCCTGTGGTTTTTTTATTTTCTTACATTTCTCTAATTGCTATTTCGACATTTTTTAAAAATTCTTTAAAACTTTTTTAATATTAGCCAGAAATATTCATTAATTTTCATTTGTCTAATATTAGCCAGAAAAATACCCGATGTTTACTGGTATTTCTCAATAAAGTGTGTATATTGCAAGCAATGTGCCAGTTTCAGAAAGCAGAAGGAATAATGATAAATGATAAGTGTTAAATGATAAGTGGGAATTGGGAAGTAGGAATTAGGAAGTAGGAATTCGTCATTCGTCATTCGTTATTCGTTATTCGTTATTCGTCATTCGTTTTTCTTTTACTAATGACTAATGACAAATAACTAAGGCGGGAATTGGGAATCAGGAATCAGGAATTGGTTATTCGTCATTCTTTTTCTTTTACCGACCACCGACTACCGATAACCATTTTCTCAAGCTAATAGTTCGGTTGAGGAAGCTAAGTGTTCGTTTGAGGAAGCTAACTGTTCGGATATGCAAGCTAAGTGTTCGTTTGTGCAAGCTAAGCGTTCGTTTGAGGAAGCTAACTGTTCGTTTGAGGAAGCTAAGCGTTCGTTTGTGCAAGCTAAGTGTTCGGTTAAGGTAACTAACTGTTCGGTTGAGGTAACTAACTGTTCATTTGAGGTAACTAATAGTTCGGTTAAGGAAGCTAATAGTTCGGTTGAGGTAACTAACCATTCGTTTAAGGAAGCTAATAGTTCGTTTATGGAAGCTAAGCATTTATTTGAGGTAGCTAAGTGTTCGTTTGAACAAGCTAACTATTATTTTTATGCTGTTGAGTTATTAGTTTGGGCTATTGAGGTGTTCATTTGAGGTATTGAGGTGTTTGTTTGGGCTATTGAGGCGTTAATTTGAGTTATTGAGGTGTTAGTTTGGGTTATTGAGGTGTTCGGTTGAACTATTGAGTCGTTCGGTTGAGTTATTGAGGCAATTGTTTGAGGTATTGAGGTGTTCGCATGGGCAATTGAGGCGTTCGTTTGAACTATTGAGGTGTTTGTTTGAGCTATTGAGGTGTTTGTTTGGGCTATTGAGGTGTGCGGTTGTGGTATTGAGGCGTTCGTTTGAGGTATTGAGGTGTTTGTTTGAGCTATTGAGGTGTTTGTTTGAGCTATTGATAATTGTTAATTGTTAATTCCAAATATATCATTAACCATTAACCATTAACCGATAACCATTAACCTAATAACAACTTGTGAGATTCTTCGCTGCGCTTCAGAATGACAGTGTTAAGTTATGTCATCTCCACCAAATAAAAGTCTTTTTTTACGCGGGGTTGCCAATGACAGACAAACGAACAATGGCATACTTTAAATGCAGTTATTTCTTTCTTTATTCATTATTTCTAATTCTCTAATTTGGTCGAACAACTCAGACCGTTTATCTGCATTATTCTCGTCTTTGAGTAATTTGTTTATTTCAATAAGCTTTCTAATTGGTTCTTTATATTCTTCTGTTTCAATGAAAGTTGCAAGCCAATCAATATATTTTTTTGTAGATACTTTTTTTATTTCTTTAACCATTGATTTTGCAAATTCAAGCATATCGCACCCATAATTATACATATCAAATCGGATTATCTCTCTATCAAGAAGTAATTTATGAAAATAAATATTTTGAAAAGCTGTATCAATCGTATAGATTTTTGTCTCTGTTATTTTTCCGAGTTCGAAATAAGCAACTGACCAATACAGAGAAAGCAATGGACCTCCAATATCATCTGGAAAATTCTGATTAAACCATTTTTTATAGACAATCGTTCCTTTATAATCGGCAATCCGAATGAACAAATCAGCAATATAATAACGTCTGCCGGCGCTGTCGTCAAAGCCACCGAATTTTCTTTTCTCTGCCGCCAGAATAGCACGGTGTTGTTTAATCAACAATTTTACTTTTTCAATTTGTTTCTCAGTCATAATTTTATTTTTTTTTAATAAATGAGTCCACTCTAAAAAAGTTATTATGTCATTTCCGGGTAATCGGAAATCCAGTCGCAGCAAAGTTGATGGATACCCGTTTTCACGGGTATGACACTTTTTAGAGTGGATTTATATATAGAATATTTTTAATTTTTAACAAATTTTTCTAAATAATTCCCCATTTCAATGAAATACAAGCCAATTAGCAGATGAGAAATATCAATTTTTACTCTTTTTAAAATCCAACTTTATAATCCTAATAGTAATTTTACTTTGTCTTCAACTTCTGCAAGTTTAACATCTGTAATAATTCCCCATTTTTCTATTAATCTATTTTTAGAAAGTGAACGCAAATCTTCACATTTAATGTAACTATTTTTAATAATTCCACCATCAGGTGGTGTAATCTCTACATCCAAAGGAATTCCCTTGTTTTTACTTGTCAATGGCAAAGCAATTACTTTCGATGCTAAACTATTATTGAATTCATTTACAGATAAAATCAATGCTGGACGCACTCCAGCTTGCTCTCTACCTATTGCTGGATTGAAATCAATTAACCAAATTTCTCCCCGATTAATATTCATCTTCAATCCCATCTAATAATGTGTTTTCATACAATCTCGAATCGTCATTTTCGCAAGTATTGTTCAATTTTGAATATGCGTAATTGGATTGTTCCCAAAATAATTTCTTCTTGTATTCCTGCAAACTATTGTAAATCAACTTTTGTTGTGAAAGATTTGATAACATACATAAGTCCTTAATCAGATTATGTGTTATCTCAGGAATTTTAATTGTAGTGTAGTTCATTAGGTAATCCTTTATATAAACATTTATTTACACATAAACGTAACCACATATAGAATATTTTTAATTCTTTCAAATTTTTATGAATAATTTCAGAACTTCTTACTGCATAACGAAAATAAAGGAGTTAGGAGATTATGCTCGTAAAGATTGATTTCGCAGTAAGCAAAAATTTTTTTTGTCATTAGTCATTAGTTATTGGTCATTAGTTTGAAACTACTAATGACTAATGACGAATAACGAATGACCTATTGGAAATATTTAAATTCAAATTTAACTTCTTATTATAAAATATGCGAAATAACAAACTACAGAACTCCTTACCCCATAATGAAAAGAAAGGAGTTAGGAGATTCGCCCCGTAAAGATTGATTTCGCAAATTATCCGAATAAAGTGTCATTCTGAACGAAGTGAAGAATCTCAAACTCTGTGGTAGCAATGACTTGTGAGATTCTTCACTTCGTTCAGAATGACAAGACTGCGAAATACCAAACTACAAGGCATCAGGAGTTCTGAATTTTTATTTATTTAATCAAATACTTTTGATACTTTTCAAGCATAATAATTTTAAACTTTTTCCACAGATGGACTCCACGCTTTAAAAGTGGAGTCCATCTTTTGCTTTTAACTTTATTATTCAGATAAAACTAAATTTAGCATATCACGTTCTTTAGCTAATATATTATTGATTAGCTTAGATACAGGTATATTTTTATTACCTGCAAGCTCAAGATAATAATTTCTGTTATTATCATTCAGGTAAATTGGTAATTCGATATTTTCTTCGGAAACAAAGAATTTCCCCTTTTCCCCTTTAGAGAAGTCATAATGCTTTTTCATACTATATCTTATTAAACTGATTTAAATATTCGTTGATTTCTTCTTTATTTGCGATTCTGGCTGAGATAATTCTTATTCATCTGAAAAAACAAATGCAGCATTTTCAAAAGAAATATTATGCTTTTTTTGATTCATTTTGTTCTTTCGTTCGTCCCATTCGAATCTCATAATCTGTTATTTCCCAGTATTTTTTTCATGCAAATATAAGAAATAAATCCAAATTAAAAGTAATATCACGATTACTTAAATTAGAGCTATCAATACAAATTTGATTAGCAGAAAAGTTTAGCTCTCCTTTCAAAATTGCGTTTGGGAAAGACAGATAACAAGATTATCTTTTATTATCTCACGAAGTTTTATAATATGGCTATATGTGTATTTTCTTGGAGTATTAAACATTTTATCTAAATTTTACTTCAATAACAAATTAAGTTTTTGTAAAACTTGAGTAATAATATAATCATCAACTTTATAAATAAATTCAGCATTTCTTATCTGCCAATCTAATGATTTTACTTGATCAGATAAAATTACACCTTGAATGGGTAAAGAAGAAGACAATTCAACTTCAAAAGGATAGTTCTTCTTTTGGCTTGTAATTGGACAAATAAGAGCTAAACCAACTTTTTCGTTATATGCTTTTGGAGATAGTACAATAGCAGGACGTTTACCCTTTTGTTCATGTCCACTTTGTGGATTAAAATTCAACCAAATAATATCGCTCCTATCCGGACAATATCTACTCTTATTCTCTAGCATAATTCATTCCCAACAGCAGCACCAGTACTTATTTCTGAATGTATATTATTTATATTGATTTCTTTCAATATTTCGTTTAATTCGTAGTAAGAATTATCTAATGTAGTAATGATTAGCTTGTTATCTTTAAAATCTATTTTTACTTCTGTGTCTTCTGCAATAGACATTTGAGAAATAATTGATTTTGGAATTTTTAAACCATAACCGCTTTTATATTTTTTTATAACAGCTTCCATAACTTTTTTTAAATTAATTATAATATTCAAATATAAGAAATAAAGAGTAACTAACCAAAAATTTTCTTCTTTTACCCAATTCCAATTTGGGAAGGAGTTAAAAAAAATCATTCCCAAACCCAATTTGTGAAGAAGTTTAAAATCAGTAAGCCAAATTGGGTGCGAGCCATTTCTCTATTTCTTCTGTACTCATTCCCTTTCGCTTTTTGTAATCTAATATCTGGTCTTTAGCTATTTTCCCAACGGGTTCATATTTAGCTTCATTATGTGCAAAATATAAACCGCAAATTGATGCAGCAGGCACCATCATTAAGTTTTCTGTAAGCTGGGCTTCAATATTCTTTTCTACTTCTAATAAATCGAATATAATTTTCTTTTCAGTGTGGTCTGGCAAAGCTGGGTAACCGTGAGCTGGACGAATACCGGGATAGTTAAATGACAAATCAATGATCGTAATGATGTTGATTTGTTGATTTGTTGATTCGTTGATTTGTTCGTTTTCTTCTGTCATTCTGAGAGGAGCGAAGAATCCAGATGGCTGTGGTATTGATGACGTTTTTCTGGATTCTTCACTGCGTTCAGAATGACAAGGTGTTGTAATGATGTTGATTTGTTGATTTGTTGATTCGTTGATTTGTTCGTTTTCTTCTG
>CAZCLJ010000008.1:0-6898 GCA_964499465.1 uncultured Hyphomicrobiales bacterium | reverse complement strand
AAGGTGTTGTAATGATGTTGATTTGTTGATTTGTTGATTCGTTGATTTGTTCGTTAGTTGAATCGTTCGTTTGATGTTTAGCATTTAAAGCACTTTCGTAAAGTTTCCCAACTTTGCGAAAGTTTGAATTTTCAGTTAACAAGGAGTTGTGAGATTCTTCACTTCGTTCAGAATGACATTGGGCGGTTGTTTCTTCGTTAAGCACAGATGTCGAGTTGTTTAGATTTTTCATTTTTTCAGAACACACCCCCTGCCCCCTCTCAAGAGGGGAATAAGAGGTGTGAGATTCTTCACTGCGTTCAGAATGACAAACAAATTTCAATTCCTCATTTTCAGAATATCCCCAATACTCTGTTCTTACCTTGTAATGCAAGAGTTCTGCATAAGCTTCTGCTAATCTGTCGGCAATGATTTTTACGAGTATTGAGGAATATTCATCGTTATTCTTTGAAAATTCATCTGAAAGCTCTTTAGCTCCAATACCGGCAGATAAAGCAAAACAGCCGATGTAATCACGCACTCCGCTTGTATTTGGTGCAATAAAATCAGCAAGCGAATAATTTGGTATTCCATCTTGTTTTTTCCATTGCTGGCGAAGGAAATGGAATGTTTCTAAAATTTTATTATTTTCTGAATAAACCTCAACATCATCGAAGCCAATGGCATTTGCTGGAAATAATCCAAATACTGCGTTTGCCTTTAAAAGCCCTTTTTCAATAATTAAATCAAGCAACTCATTTGCATCTTTAAACAGCTTTTTTGCTTCTTCGCCATATTTTTCATTTTCAAATATTTTTGGGAAGCGTCCTTTCATTTCCCATGCTAAGAAAAATTCAGTCCAATTAATGAATTTTCTTATTTCGTCAAGTGAAAAGTCTTTTAAAACTGTAATTCCAGGTTTTTTGGGCTTATTTATAATTTGCTCAGTCCAATTAAACTGCTTCCTGTTTTCCCTTGCCTCACTAATTGGAATCAGATTTCGTTCACTATTTTTTTGTAAATAATTATCTCTAAGTAATTTGTATTCTTGCTTAATTTCATTAACAAAATCATCTTTAGTTTTAGAATTAAGTAGATTGCTAACAACTGATACGCTTTTCGAAGCATCTAAAACGTGAATTACTGTAGCAGAATAAACTGGAGCAATTTTTACAGCTGTGTGAATCCTTGAAGTAGTAGCCCCACCAATAAGCAAAGGAATTTTTAAGTTGTGCTTTTCGAGCTCTTCAGCAACACGAATCATTTCTTCAAGTGATGGAGTTATAAGCCCGCTCAAACCAATAATATCTACGTTTTCTTCAATTGCTTTTTGAATAATTTTTTCGGTTGGCACCATAACGCCAAGGTCAATTATTTGATAATTATTGCAGGAAAGCACCAGACCAACTATATTTTTTCCAATGTCGTGGACATCGCCTTTAACTGTAGCTAATAGTATTTTTCCATTATATCTGTGCTGTTTTTCTTCTCTTGATTTTGAAATAAATGGTTCTAAAACTGAAACGGCTTGCTTCATAACCCTTGCACTTTTCACGACCTGTGGAAGAAACATTTTCCCTGAACCGAACAACTCCCCCACCCTATTCATTCCGTTCATTAACGGACCTTCAATTATTTTTAAGGGTTTAGTTTCCTTAACAGCTTCAAGCAAATCAATTTCTAAAAAGTCAGTATTTGAGTGAACAAGAGAATAGGTAATCCGTTCAATAACCGGGAGCTGCCTCCATTCTTCCTTTTTTTCTTCTTTATGAATGTCTGATTTATTCTCATTTGCAAAATTTATTAACTTTTCAGTGGCATCGCTTTTTCTATTGAAAACAACATCTTCGATTAATTCACGTAAAATCGGGTCAATTTCATCATATACATCAAGTTGGGCTGGATTTACAATTCCCATATCCAAGCCAGCTTTAATTGAATGGTAGAGGAAAACCGAGTGCATTGCTCTTCTGACGTTTTCATTACCACGAAAGGCAAAGGAAATATTTGAAATACCACCACTTGTAGATGCATAAGGTAAATTTGACTTTACCCAACGAACAGCTTCAATGAATTCCTTTGCATAATTTGAATGTTCTTCAATTCCAGTTCCAATCGTCAAAACATTTGCATCAAGAATAATATCCTGTGGCGGAAAACCAACTTTTTCAGTTAGTATTTTATAAGAACGCTCAAGTATTTCAATTTTTCTTTCAAAGGTAACTGCCTGCCCTTGCTCGTCAAAAGCCATTACAATAGTAGCAGCGCCATATTCTCTAATTTTTCCTGCAAGTTCAATAAACTTTTCTTCGCCTTCTTTTAGTGAAATTGAATTAACAATTCCTTTTCCCTGCAAGCACTTTAAACCTGCTTCAATAACATCAAAGTTCGATGAATCAAGCATAACAGGAACGCGTGAAATATCGGGGTCAGAGCCAATATAATTTAAAAAATCGCTGACAGCTTTTACTGCATCGAGCAGCGGTTCGTCCATATTGACATCAATCACCTGCGCACCAGCTTCAATTTGGAGACGGGCAATACGGGCAGCTTCCTCCCAGTTTTGCTCTTTTATTATTTGAGCAAATTTTCGCGAGCCGGCGACGTTTGTTCTTTCACCAATATTTATAAAGTTAGATTCAGGGCGAATGATAAGTGGTTCTAATCCACAGAGTTTCAGGTATTTACTTTTTTCAGCAGGGAATTGCCTTGGCTTTGCATCTTGGAGTATTTCGGCAACAGCTTTTATATGAGCCGGTGTAGTTCCACAGCATCCACCAACAATATTCAAAAGTCCTTCGTCAGCATATTCTTTTATAGTTTTTGCAAAAAAATCTGTAGTTTCATCGTATCCACCAAATGAGTTTGGAAGACCAGCATTTGGATAAAGAGAAGTGAAAGTATGTGAAATTTGCGATAATTCTTTTATAAAGGGGCGCATTTCAGCTGAACCAAAGGAGCAATTTAAGCCAATCGAAAGCAAATTTGGGGTATTTTCAACAGAAATGCAGAATGCTTCAAGCGTTTGCCCTGTAAGTGTCCTTCCGCTGTTATCGTTGATTGTAACAGAAAGCATTATTGGTAGTGATAAATTCTTTTCTTTCAATACTTGATTTATTGCAAAAATGGCAGCTTTACAGTTTAATGTATCAAAAATGGTTTCAACCAAAAGAAGATTCACACCACCGTCAATCAAGCCCAATGCCTGCTCGCGATATGCCTTAACAAAATCATCAAAATAAAATTTGCGGTAACCCGGATTTGTTACATCTGACGATATTGATGCAGTTTGGTTTGTAGGACCAATAGAGCCGGCAACGAATCTTGGCTTTTCTGGTGTTCTGCTCGTCCATTCGTTGGCTGCTTCTTTTGCAACTCGGGCAGCTTCATAGTTCAAGTTGTAAGTATAGCTTTCTAATCCATAATCTGATTGTGAAATCCGGTTTGAGTTGAAAGAGCAGGTTTCAATTATATCAGCACCGGCTTCAAGGTATTTGCTATGAATTTCTTTAATGATGTGAGGTTGAGTAAGCACCAGCACATCATTATTTCCTTTTAGATTTACTTTGCTATCCTGAAACAAGCTGCCGCGAAAATCTTCTTCGTTTAGCTTATATTGCTGCACCATAGTTCCCATTGCACCGTCGAGAATGAGGATGCGGGATTTGAGAGTTGATATTATATTATCTACTATTTTTCCCATATTTTTATTAAAATTGTTTTGTTTTTTTAATAAATTATATTTATATTTGTAAAAATACTCTTTTTATTCGAATCCTGACGTTTTACGTCAGAGGATTATGTAGAATGAAAGGAGTATTTTTTTGTTTTTGAATTGTCAATATAAAAATCTTTAGGTAAAAAACGCCAATGTCTATAAGGATGATACCATATATTTTTATTATTTCCATCTTTTCCTGTAGTAATTCCGACATTAAATCTTGGTCTAATTTCATTAATTTCACTTAAAATAAATTTATATAATTCTTCTTTTGCTTTCGTTCTATTTCCTTTTAAATTTGCTAGTGTTGTAATTCGTTAAAAGACTTATTATATTGTGTCATTTCGAAACGAAGTGAGAAATCTCACAAGTCATTGCTACTACAGAACTTGAGATTCCTCACTTCGTTTCGGAATGACAAGAAATGTTTATTAGGTTTTCAATAAATTATTACACTAGTTCAAAATTTTCTTTATGTTTATTATTTAAAATAAATGCCATTGCTCCTAATACAACATCTAAACACTGGGCTAAAATATGTTCATGTGAATGGATTTCTGTAATATTTTCTTTACTAAGTATAAATTTTGGCAATAAAGAATATTCGTTTAAGAACTTATTCACTGAGTAGTACTTAAAATTGTCTTGTTCATTCAATCTTAAAATAAACTTTTTAAATTCATCTACTTTATTTTTTGTTTCTGGAAACTCGTCAAAGTATAATCTTAGTTTAACTCCATAGTCCTCAATAGGCAAGTATTTTAATCCAAAAGAATGTTTAATAAATTGATAATAAAGTAGAAAATATTCATTTTTTTTATTTTCAATAGAAATATTTTGAGGAATATTCCTATTTTGGGTAAACATTATCCTAATTTTTATTTCAGATATTTTTACATAATAAAAAAATGTTTTTATAATATGTTTATACTTTTCAAGATAATTAAGAGTAACCTTCGACCATTTAATTTCACCATTAATATTAAGCTCTAATTTCTTTTCTATTAATGCTTTATTAATTTTTTCATAGCTACTTGAACCAACTATTAAACCACCATAAAAATTTGAAAAATATCTTCCACTTTTCTCAGATTCATCACAAAAAATTATGTATTCTTTATTTTTCATTTTATTATTTTTTTTGAAAATTCAAATCTGACACAATTAGGAATACAAATTAATGATAAATTTTAAATTTATTAGAGGGAAATGTTGGTAATAAAGAATTACTTTTACATATATTCTTGAGACATTCTGAAGAACAGCGAGAAGTTTCAAAAATCACTGCTACTACGAAGTTTGAGTTTCTTCGCTGCGCTTCAGAATGACTGTGTTAAGTTATGTCATCTCCATTTAAATAAAGGTCTTGCTTTATCTGATGGTTGGGAATGACAAATAAACATATTTTATCTTTAAAAAGGAACTTGGTATTATACTTAATTTCAGAACTCCTGCCCCCATAACGAAAATAAAGGAATTAGGAGATTTGCCTCGTAAAGAACAATTTCGAAGTTAATCTCCCAAATAAATTTGGGAGTTACTCTAATTATTAGAATAACTCCTAAATTTCAGAACTCCTAACCCCATAACAAGAATAAAGGAGTTAGGAGAATTGCCCCGCACTGAATAATTACGCTTTTTAACTCCATAATAAATTATGGAGTTAATCTAATTATTAGTATAACTCCCAAATTTATTTGGGAGTTATATGTTAGCAATTTCATCAAATTTTATTTTTAATATCAGAACTATATTAAATACGAAATACCAAACTACGAGGCATCAGGAGTTCTGAATTTGAGAGTTATTAAAAGCATCACAAAAACAATTGAAACAAAAAAATATTATCTCATGATAAACGACAAATATAATAAAATTGAATAAATTAAAAAGAGATAAAAATGGAACAGGTATATAACGCAGAAATTCAGAATAATCAAATTCATTGGATTGATAAAAAACCAATATCTTTAAAAAAGAACCACAAATACAGAGTTAGGGTAATCGTTGAAGAAACTCAAAATGAAAAAACAGAGCATGAAAAGACTGGAAAAGATTTAGTTGATTTCTTTAGAAATTCTCCTTTATTTGGAATAGAATTAGATTTAGAAAGAAGTAAAGATTATGGTAGGGATATAGAATTATGAAATATGTTTTAAATACTTGTGTTATTTCTGAATTCGTTAAGCCCAAACCAAATGAAAAAGTATTAGAATGGGTTTTTAATCAAAAATTCAATGACCTTTTCATAAATGTTATTTCTTTTGGTAAAATTTGGAAAGGTATATCGAAACTTTCAAAATCAGCAAAAAAAGATGAGTTGAATAATTGGTTTGAAAAAGATGTCGTCTATTCTTACTATTCAAGAGCATTAAAAATTGATTACTCAATTATGATAATTTGGGGCGAGCTATATGCAAAATTAGAAATGGACAAAAAATTAATTCCAGTTGTAGATTTATTTATAGCTGCAACATCTATTTCTTATAACTTTACATTAGCAACCAGAAACACAAAAGATTTTATCAATACCGGTTGCAAACTTTTTAATCCTTGGGAGTAATAATTCTGAAGCAATAACAAAATATCTTATTCTTTCCCGTCTTTTAAATTCAGAGCTCCTGACGCCTCGTAGTTTGGTATTTCGCATGCTTGTCATTTCGAACCCCCTTATAAAAGAAGACCTTTATTTAAATGGAGATGACATAAAGATTAGAAAGATTAGATTTTTTTAACTTTCGCAAAGCTCCGAGAAACTCGTGCGAAAGTTTATATCAGTTAAAAGCAATTGTATTCACCCTTGACAGAGTTTATTTTTCTTTCAACTCCGTAGGAGTATCCTATTTGTAGAAATAATTATGAAAAAAAAGAAAAGCAACGTAGTTGCGACCTATCTTTACTACAAACAGAACACTCCTACGGAGTTTTGCAAACTCAAAATACTTTTTCTACAAACAGTAAGCAACTACGTTGCTTTTTCTTGCACTTTACGAAAGGTTAAGAAACTTTCGCAAAGTTAGAAGAAAATACTTTCGTAAAGTTTCCCAACTTTGCGAAAGTTAAAAATCTAAACTTTCTAAACCTTCTAAACTTTCGAAACCTTATACTATTACTCCCCGAAACTTTGTTTTTTTAGCAAAATATTATATCTAACTCGTTAAACATCAATCATTAGAATGTATGATTCCACTTATCTTA
>CAZCLJ010000007.1:0-37319 GCA_964499465.1 uncultured Hyphomicrobiales bacterium | reverse complement strand
CTTTTCTTCCATGGCAATTTAAAACTCTTTTCACAAGAAAGCCAGTAGAACCAAAATAAATTAATAATTAATAATTTCCCATTTCCCGATAAAAAAAAACGCATTGCAAAATTAACAACACGTTTTATAATTTCCAAATTTTTTTTTGAAAAAGTGGATTTTTTTTACTTTTTCCACAGAACTCAATTATCTTTCCAGTCCCTAATCCCCGATTCCCAGCAACCATCTTCTTTTCTGTCATTAATCACTTATCATTTATCACTAATAATTACAATTCCCGATTCCCAATTTCTTTCGGTTTTCTGTTTAAAAAGCTTGAAATTCTTTGCTTATATTCTGCCCTGTTCTTATAAACGTGAATAATGTATCTTGTTATTTGGTCGTAGCCATAAACTGCAAATGTAATCCAAGCGGGGTAAATAGTTAAACGATATCGACCATTATCTCCAACTCCAGCTACTAGAGAATGCAATAAAATATGCAGAAAAACTAAAACTGCTAAAGAAACAATTAACCAATCTCTTTTATATATACCAATTAAAAGAGGAATAATATTAATGAAAATAAGAGGCATCATTATTATATCTAATAATAAATGTATTGGATGTCTATAGTGGCTTGGGTATCTTATTCTTGGGTCCCACTGTGGATTGAGCAAAAAGTCGCTTCTGTAAAATACAAAATGGTCAACAAATCTGTCCCATACTAATGTAAATCTATTAGGTATTGACTTTTCATTAACCATTTGCTTATATTTTTCAAAAGAAAAAACATTAACGAATTCATAGAGTTTCTCTGGTGTTTCACCAAATTTTGACTGAGATTTTAGTAGAGCATTAACAATTTCATCGTAAGTTGGCACCATTTTTTGAACTCTTTGGCCATTAAACTTCCTAAATTCCAATTCATTTTCAAAATCTGATGTTCTTAACTGTTTAACTTTCATTCCCTCGAATGAAATAAACATTTTATCATCTTCGAATTCGATCACTTCTTCTTTATGTTTCTTCAAAAATAAATTTGATGCAATAAAAGTTGGAATAGTATCTTGAGAGATTACTGGTTTTTTCTTTTTTATTTTTGGATTGGTTGATGTATCTGTTATATTTTTTTGAATTACCACTAATGTGTCTATTTTTAATCTTTTGGGTAATGTTGTTTTATTTAAATTTGATGAAATGTTATATGGAATTACTTTTTGCTTAATCACAAATTGAGTATCTAATTTTACAATAATGTTATTTCTTTCATCTTGTTTTTGTTCAATTTGCTTTTTTGAATCGTTTCCTTGTTTTTTTGTTTCAGATTTTTTAATTGACTCTACTTTTCTGATTTCTGATTTCTGCTCTTCTTTCCTTCCCAATTCCTTTTTCCCAATTCCCGATTCCTTCTTATTTTCTGTAATTAATTTATTTTCTTCTTTCTTACTGCTTTCTACTTTTCTACTTTCTAAATTCTTTCTTTCTGTAACCATTTGCTCATCTTTTCTTTGTAAAGATGGTTTAATTTCTTCTTTTCTGACGCCACTTTGATTTATTTCCTGCTGTTTTCCAGTTATTGACATAGTATCTTCCCGTCTTCCGCTGCTTATTCCTTTGCTTTCCAATTCTTTTCTTTCATTAATAGCAAGTTCTTCTTCTCTGTTAGAAAGTGTTGTTTTTCTTTCTTCACCTCGGGACGTAGATGTCTTTTGCTCTTTCATATTTGCAGAAATGGGCTTTGTTTCTTCTCTTTTACCCGCTGCTATTCCTTTGCTTTCTAATGCTTGCTTTTCAGCAGCTAATTTCTGCTCTTCTTTCCTTCCCAATTCCTGCTTCCCAATTCCCGATTCCTTCCTTGCTTCTGATGTTCTGCTTTCTGACTTTCTACTTTCTGCAACCTCTTCTTTCTTACTGCTTTCTACTTTTCTACTTTCTAAATTCTTGCTTTCTGCAACCGATATTTGTTCATCTTTTCTTTGAAGAGATGGTTTTATTTCTTCTTTTATAACATTAGAATGTATATTATTATCTTTAATTATTAAAGAATCAATGTTTGATAATAAAAGAGTAGTGTCTGCTTCTTTATTTTTGATTTTTTGATTAATATTTTTATCAGTTGTCTTTCTTGGAATAGCAATATCTGTTTTAATATTGTTTTTAGTGTTTGATTTTGTATCGTTTTTCCCTGATGGTTTGTTTTCTGTTTTTGTTCTGTATTCAACTAATAAATCATTTTCATTATCTATATCTGTAGTTTTATCTTTCTTCTTTTTTGATTGATATTCATTTAAACCAACTAAGCTTTTCCTTTCCTCCATTAATTTTGCTTGCTTTTTTGCAAATACCAAATTATCATTACTTGCTATTAATTCTTTTTCTTCTTTTAATCTTTTTGTAGCTGGTTCATAAAAGATTCGAGTAGGCCGTTTTTTTATTTCGATACCTAGTTCTTTATTTCTTTTTCCTTCTGCAATATCTTTTTCAATTCTTTTATAATAAAGTTTTCTAGCTTCTTCCAACTCTAAAAGATTATCTTTTAATGGATGGTTTGTTGAATCTTTTAAATATTCTTTGAATTTATATATCTTTACTTGTTTTATCATATTTTCGTCTTTTTCTGATTTCTTTTCATACATATCTGACCGAGTTGGTGAAAATAGCACAAATTTACCATAATGAATATATTGCCTAATATGCCAGGGAGCCATAATTGCTGTAACAATTAGAAAACTAACAAGCAAATGTTTAAGTTTTATTCTTTTTTCAAATATTTTTAAAAATAAAAGAAAAGGTAAAAAACCACAAAAATGAAAAATATATCTGTTATTTAAAGCAATTAATATTCCGAAAAATATTGAAAATAATATTATATCTTTTGTATTATAATCCTTGAAGTATCTATCTAAATAATAAATTACAATCAATAAAAAACTTATTGTTGTACTTTCAATCATTGGAATATTATGATAAGACCAGGAAGTACTAATTATTATCCAAACAGCAGTAAATAAAACAAAAAATATTAAATATTTATTATGTAGAAGTTTAATTAATAGTAACAAAGAAAATGTAAATAATAATATTTGAAATATTGCAATCAAATCAAGATTCTCATAAAAAGGTGCTATTAGTAAAGGATATCCTGGCATAATTGAGAATCCTATATCCTTACCAACAAAACTTCTAGCTTTTGGTACTTGTGAGCAAAATTCGCCTTTTAAATTTGACTCAAAATTTCTTATGGAATATGCAATGTCTAAATATAAATGAGAATCAGCAGTTATTCTTGAATCAATGCCATCAGAATTAAAAGGTTCATTTGCTAATTTAATAAAAACAATTAAATTTATCATTATACTACTTATTATTGTAATAAATAATAATAATTTCAATTTATTTTGTTTATAAAATTTAAAATTTATATTCATTAATTTTGCCATAATAATTATTAATAATTCATACTTTTGTTTAAAATATTTTTAGCTCTGTGAAACCAAGTAAATTTATTTATAAAATCATTATAAGCTATATTAGATATTTGCTCTGCAAATTTTTCATCTTGAATAATTATATTTATGGCATCATTCCATTTTTCTATTTCATCTGGATTCAATAGAATAGAATTATTTTCATTTAATACTTCTTTTAATACTGGCAAATTAGAACATATAATTGGTTTTTTTGCAGACATATACTCAAATATTTTGATTGGAGAGAAAAAAGAACTCATATCAATTCCAGCTTGAGCTTCAACTCTTTTTCCAAAAGGAGCTAATAGAATATCCATATTGTTTCGGTAATATTCTAATAAGTAATTAGCAACATATCCGTGAAAAACAACATTATTTAGAGCAATTGATTTAAAATATTTTATTTGACTTACATTACCACCAAATGCATGAAAATGTGCTTTTTTATATGAAGATGCAATTTGAATAAAATTTTCAATTCCTTTTCCTTGATAAAAACTTCCGAAATAACCGATATTTTTCAAAGGATATAATTTCTTCCAATTAGAATCAATCTCAAAACTATTTTGTTTATCAGCTGCGTCATGTGCAACTATAACATTTAAGTCAGGAAATTCTTCAAAATCATAAAGTTTCTTTAGTTCCTCTGAAATTAAAACAAAAGATTTTATATTTTTGCTTCCAAGTATTTTTTTTAGCATTAAAACTTTAAAAAACTTGCCATTTAACTTGTAATTTTTATTTAGAATTGGTTCGTGACTTTCAAAAATATAAGGAATGCCTAAATCAGAACAAAAGAAAAATCCTGGCATTGACCTGCCAATCAACAAATCAGGATTCAATGATTTTACAATATTCTTTATTTTCAATCCATTTATTATCTGATTAACATACCTTAACTTATTTAGTTTTAAAAGTTTAAGTTTAATTTCTGAACTAACTCCATAATATTTATGAATATCAGAATTATCTGATAAATTATTAATACCAATGAGTGTAACATCATGCCCAAGCTCAACCATTGCATTGCACATTTTCAAGACATGAACACTATTAGCGAATTGAGAGGGAATAAGTGATTCAGAAATATATATGATTCTCATATTTAAATTAGATAATTATTAATTTTATCAATTATTTTTTGATGAATACTATAGAATTCAAATTTTTTTGAATATTCATAAGCATTACTTGATAGGCGATTCAGAAAGATATTATCTGATGATAATTTAATTATTACGTCCGATAAATCTTTGGGATTAAAATCATCAATAATAATACCATTGTATCCATTAATAATATAATCATTATTTGTTGGAAAGTTATTTGCGATAATTGGTTTGCCCATCGCAAAATACTCAAATATTTTCTGAGGAGGCGAATTTTCATGCCAAGTATTTTGTTTGAAAAAATTTAAGCAAACATCGGCTATTTTTAAATATTTTGGTACTTGTTCATGTTCAACTGGATCTATTAAAATAACATTATCAATAATATCCTGTTCTTCTGATAATCGTGTTATTTCATGCCTTTCTTGCTCTGTACAACCAACAATAATTAATTTGAATTTTTTGTTTACTTTTGTCAAAATTTTTAATGTTGACAAATATAAATTTAAACCACGATCCTCATTTATACTACCTGCATACATAAGAACAAAATCGTCTACTTTAATATCATCTATATCAATTGGGCAAATTGAATTGTTGAAAATATTAAAATCAACAGAATGAGGCAAATATTCAATTTTACTTTTGTCAACTCCATTTTTTATAAATAATTCTGAAAGACGATCGGAAACGGAAAATGAAAAATCAGCTTTTTTCACACCTTCATAAACTAAATACTCATTAATCTGATTCCTAATCAATTTCAAAGCACTAAGCAAACCTTTATTTACCTTAAGAGAATTACGATATATACCTGTTGATTGATGAAGATGACAAATTTTTTTTCTTTTAGGTGAAAAGAGATTTATTGGTGACGTAGTAGAATATAAAAATAGAACCTTATGATTAATAAACCACAGATAAATTCCTGAAATAATCCAAAATATCAATTTGTTTATAATTGTTATACCAAAATCAATAGATGGTATTGAAATTATTCTTGATTTAAAATACTTAGATAATAATTTTTCATTATTTGTCAATATTATAGTTTTAAAATTATCCTCTATTAATTTTATATGTTTAATTCTTATAGCTATTCCTCTTGTATCATTTACTGGACTATAAAAAACAGTAGCAACATCATAACTATTTTTGCTCATATTTCTTTGATTAGATTACTAATTGAATGATTGATTTCATTTAATTTTGAAAAACTATTTAAATAAAGTCTATAATTTTTTTCACTTAACAATTTATCCAAAATGAAATTTTCAAATTTCTCCCAATTTGAAACAACATTATTATATTCTTTTTTGATTAAATATTTTTGAATATGTTCATTTTGAAATATAACATTTATATCTAATTCACTATATTCACTTTTATTTGAGAATATTACATCATCGGGGATAAATCCAAATTGAATTATTGGAACATTAAAATATGCGGCTTCAAAAACCATTGTAGTAAATGCATTAATAACACATTTTGCATTTTTTAATAGTCTTTGTTTAATGTAATTGGTAGTATCATTTTGAATATTGAAAGCTATAATATCTTCCTGAACAATTATACCCATCTCTTTAAGAATAAGATATGGTTCGACACCTTTTGGTTGATCAGGATAAGGTCTAACAATAAAAACAGAATTAGGGTCCAACTTTTTTAACCTTTTATAAATTTCTTTACATAGTTCAATTTCTTGTAACAAACCTGGAGAATAACCAATCCCGCAAGTATATAAGTAATAATTATTTTTATTTTCTTCAACAATTTCTAAAAACTTTGTTTGATATTCATTTAGTTTTACATCTTTGTATTCAATTTTTAAATAATCGAACATGAATCCACCAATACTGACACATTTGCTCTTGTCAATGTTATGAATCTCATTTAAGTCATCAGCCATTTCTTCATTCCAAACATAATATTTTTTGAAAAGAGTAGGAAGAAATGAATCTTTGAATGGATTATCCCATGAAAAAATAAATGGATAAATTTCATAATTTATCTTATGAGCACGGGCTAAGAAAGAGAACTTATTAACAAACCTAGAAGGATATAATATTAAATCTGGATTAATATTATTTATAATATTATCATGACTCTTGCCGAAATAAGATAAAATTTTAAAAACTTGATCAACACTTAAAAATTTAGGAGATAATTTATACAAATAAAAATTACGTATTGCTTTCCATGATTTATTTCTTAATTTATTCCTTTTTAAGAGTGTGTCAAAATTTTTTGATTTTGGCTTCTTTGTAAAAAAACTAAGAAATAACTCAAATATGTCTAACAAGAAGGGTTGTTGATATTTATAGTATTTGATATTATTTTTAGAAAGGAAATCAACAGTTTCTTCATCCAAATCATTAATATGAATAATAAATAAATTATTCTTCGCATTTAAAGATTTCAGTAAATGTTTAAAACCCCACTGGTTAGAGTCCCTATAAAAGATAATTATCTTCACTTTTATTAATACTTAATTAAATCATTAAATTTTGAAAATTCAATAATATTACCCTCAAATGAAATTTGAGATTCGTGCAAAAGTAGATAATCTCTATATTTTCTTTTTGTATGAAAATCATATTTATTCACTTTGATTAATCCAATAGCAGTGATATTATATATTTCATAATCTAAAGATTCAATTAAATCAATTAGTTTTACATTTAAATGCTCACGGTATAATATTTCACATACTATTATTGGACGATTATTGTTAATAAATTCAATAGAACCTTCAATAACAGATGCCTCATGATCTTCAACATCAATTTTAATTAGAATTTTTTTACTTTTAATTGAGAATTTATTACAAAATGTATTTAAAGTAATTGTTTCAATCGATTCTATTCTATGCGATTTGCTAGCTTGTGGAGAAATTTTCTCAAGTGTAGATCGGCTTTCAGTAGTTAAATTATTTTGATTGGTTGGTATTATTATTTCGTCTCTACCATCCTTATTACTTATTGCAGTTTTGAGTATATGATTTACATTGGTATTATTGACACGTTGGAATTCGCAATTTTTATCATAAATGAAACTGACAGGTTCAAATGAATATACTATAATATTTCTATTTACTTTCTTGGCTAAAACTGAAAATAGTCCAATTTGAGAACCTATATCAAAAAAAATATCCGATTTCTCAATAAAATATTTCAAAACTAACCAATTAAATGGTTCATACCCTTGATTACCCTTCCAAAATATTTTTGTTGCATAATTTGTATCAAAATTATCAGGAAAAAACAATAAAATATCATCATATACAACTTTCCCACCAGTTATTGGTATATGGACAATTTTATTTTCAAGATAGATACTAAAAGCTAAAATCGGTTTGAATATATAAGATATGGGTTTACTTATATATTTTTTTCTTATCAACGATTTAATAATTGAATTTTTCATTTTTATTTTCCAAATTTTAAAAACATTTCAGCTATTCTGAAATCTTCATCATCATCAATATCAATACTATCTAACTTATTCATAAAATATGGTAGTATATTGCCACCAATGATAAATTGGTTTATCCTTTCAATTCTAGTTAAATAAATTGCTGCACCATTTCTAGCATAGTAAGAATTTACTTCTTGTCGTCTATCAATTTTCAAATTTCCTTTCAAAAAATTGCCATCATAAGTCATTATTTTTTCTGGAGTAAAATGATGGGGAACTTTTACAACACTAACTAATGAATCTGCATCCTCATTATTTTCAAACAAGTCAATTGCCTCGTTTATATGAATATATGTTCTTAATGGGGAAGTAGGTTGTAATACCATAAAAGCATTATAAATGATATCTACTTTGCTAATTGCATGTTGAATTACAGGGAGGGTAGGGGTGTCATCATTTGCAAAATCAGCAGGTCTATCAATAACTTCAGCCCCATAATTTATTGAAATTTCTTTAATAAGCGGGTCATCTGTAGAAACTATTACTCTGTCAAGATTTGATTTTAATGCTGCCTCTATTGTATAAAATATTAATGGTTTCCCAAATAATATTTTAATGTTCTTCTTATAAATCCCTTTACTTCCGCCACGAGCAGGTATTATACCGATTGTTTTCATTTAATAAGTAATTGTTTTTTGAATTGGAGGATTAACCCATGTTAATATTTTAGCAATTTTTGGACCAGCTTTACCATCACCATAAATTGAAGAAGAATTATACTTACCATGTGATAATTGAATTTTTATAGCTTCAATAATATTTTCATTACTATTACTAACATTTATCACATTCTCAGACATCATTCTTCTATTTTGTCTGCTTCCAATATTGACTACAGGAGTACCAATAAATGCTCCTTCTCTAATACCAGAACTACTATTACCTATTAGACAACTTGTCGCATTCATTAGATGTATGTAAATGTTAGTCGGTAAATTTTTAAAAATATGCAACCAATTAGGATTATGTTTCTCTCTATATGTTCTTATTCCTTTTGATACTTCATCACTACCCGCATCAGCATTCGGCCAAAGCATTATAGTAGGTAATTTAAAAAAAGATAAAGCATATAGGGTTTCTTCGATTTTTTGTCTATTTGTACCAAACTCTGTTGTCACAGGGTGTTGCGATACTAACAAAAAATTATCTCTAAGATTAAACTCATCACCTACACCTTTAAATTTTAAAAATAAGTCTTTTAATTCATAATAAGAATCTTTTGTTAACTCATCAGCAACTAAGTCAGTTCTTGGACAACCAACGCTGAATACATATTCAGGATTTTCGCCTAATTTTAAAATTCTTTCTTTAGCATCTTCATTTGCAGGAAAATGAACGTGTGCAAATTTTGTTATTGCATGACGAATACTTTCGTCAATAGTACCAGTAACTTCACCACCCATGGTATGAACAACTTTTATATTCATGTATGCAGCAGCAATAGTAGCCGCCATAACTTCAAATCTATCGCCAACTACTATTAAGAAATCAGGTCTAAGATTATCTAAAATCATTGACATTTCAATGGTTCCTAGTCCTGTTGATTTTGCCATTGTAACTGGATTTTCACCTTCAATAATATTATGAAAAGAGTAATCAATTTGAAAACCATCATTAATAACTAATTCTCTAATATTTCCAAACCTTTCTAATAATGCAGATGCCCCCAAAACAACCTGTAAAGTTAAGTCTTGACTTTGCTTTATTGCCTTCATTACAGATTTTATACTGCTATAATTAGCCCGACTTCCTACAAAAACACAAATCTTTCTCATTCAAAATGCTCCCATTTCAACATAGTATCCTTTTGTAAATCATTGTTTAATTTTTTCCCAATTATGTCTTTATAATATTTTGGTTCAATTCCATTGCCCGGTTTCTTAAAGGCAAGATGTTCATTTTCAATAATTGTTCCTTTTGATAAATTAGTTTCCAAGACAATTGATTTTTGAAATGTTTCTTTCATAGTTTTTAGCTCAATTGCCTTCTTATCTTTATCAACAGAATTGGTCAAAGCTTTTTCCAATGCTCTAATTTCATAAACTAAATGTTTAAACTCTTCTGGTTCCGTTGAGTTTTTTGCGTCACTCCCATACATATTTTTAGATAAAGTGAAATGTTTTTCAATTACTACAGCACCTTTAATTACAGCAGCTAATGGTATGGCAATCCCCAAAGTATGGTCAGAATAACCAACTTTCAATTTCGGATATCTATTTTTAAATTCATCTAAAACATTAAGACCACTTTCTTCAGGTGGACAAGGATATTCGGAAGTACATTGCAAGACAGTCAAATCAGGGCATCCATTTTCTAACAATATTTTGATAGCATCATCAATTTCATCCCAACTACTCATACCTGAAGATAACAAAATTGGCTTGCCTGTTTTACTTAATACCTCCAAAAAAGGTATATTTGTTACTTCACCTGATGGAACTTTATAAGAAGTAACTCCAATTTCTTCAAGTAGCTTTATTGCTTCTATCGAAAAAGGAGAACTTAAAAATTCAATGCCTATATCTTGTTCAGTAAATCTCTTTAATTCTTTCCATTGTTCAATTGAAAAAGAGGTTCTGTTAAAATATTCTTTTCTGGTTTCATCTTTAAAATATGGGGGATTTGGAGCTGTTTCTAAACTTTCAAAATCAAAAATATGAGTTTGAAATTTTACAGCATCAACTCCACATTCTGCTGCTACTTTTATAAACTGCTTTGCAAGACCTAATGATCCCTCGTGTGTATTCCCTATTTCGGCTATAATTTTTATTTTCATTTTTTCGAATTCAAAAGAAATTGAAATATATGCAATAATGATATTAACTCATTACCGTTATTTAAATCAAATTGTTTCTTTAAAAAGTTAACTACAATTGAGAAACTTTTATCTTTTTCAATTTCTGAAATTATTTCATTATAAAAATTAGTTGTATTAAAAGAAGCAGATTTTTCTATTCCTTTAGAATTTTTAATATTTACTAATATAATATCTTTAATTCTTAAATACCATTTAGGATCAAAAACTTCTTTCAAACTTCTTTTAGAACTCCAAGAAATATGTCTAACTAATGGCTCAGTATATGGAAAATAAATTGATTTATTAAAATAATCTGCAGCATAAACCCAAGATAGTGAATCCCCACTATTTAAATAGGAATTAAGTTTATAATAATAATTGTAATAATATTTTGTTGTTATATCAAAAGTCTTTTTTATCTTATATTTATTACTTAAAACTTTGAAAATCGACCTTGAACTTCTTGGTTGTAAAAACATCCTAGATATTGATGTTTTCATGGTTTCACTAAAAAATATTATGGCATCAGCATTTTGCCCAGTGATCAGGTTGCTGGTTTTTAATTTTCCAACCAAATCATAGAAATGAACTGCTGGATGATTAATAAAAGGATTTTTATTTACAAAGTGTTCGAAATAATTCAATATTTTAATTGAATTAAAATCGGTAGAAATTAAATTATATTCCTTTTTATAATTCATGCAATTCAAATAAGAATTAACAACTTCTTCATTTTTTTTGAGGGAATAAAATGGATATTTATAATATACTGTAGCTAATTCTTGAATTGAGTCTTTGAATTTATTTAATAAAAAATGAGAATCAGTTCCAGCACTATATGCTAATGAATAATTCTTCTTTTTATCTAATTTCAAACCAACTACATCCTTTATCTCTGTAATATCATATTTTCTTGTTGTATTGTCAAAATATTTACCTTCAATTGAAATGTTTATATTATTTACATTATAAACTGTTGAATATACTAATCTCTTCAATGCATTAAGGTAAGTTTGTCCTATTTTACAATTTCTTTTTTTCTTGAATATATTTAGATTTTCGATACAATAATTTTCCGGAATCAATAAATCTTTTACATCTATAAGATTATAATAATTATCCGAAATCTTAATTAAATAGTCAGTTATTGAATAATACAAGCAATAAGTATAATCATCAGAAGTAATAATCTTGACAGTTTTATTATTTAAAGCAACAATTATTAAATATCTTCCACTTAATCTATAAAGATATTTTACATCACTTGTATCTAAATAATGGTTAAGTGCTTCTTCTAATTTTTTTGTTAAATCAAAATACGAATATGATAATTCATTGTAATCTACATAACAATCAACTTGCCCATAAATTAAGCAATCATAATTATTATGTATATATTTTTTCTCAAGTTTTAAGTTTTCTAATAATAAATGTGTATTATCAAACTTATAAGAGTCATTTATTTCCATTATTAATACCAAGTGTTTACTTAATAAATGCTGTTTTTAATTCTTTAATAATAGTTAAAATCTTATACTTTTTTATAAATATTGAGCTAAATATTAACAACAAACATATCTTAATAACCCAGTATAAAAAGGTCCAACTATATAATTTATAATTTACGACGATTGCAACTATACTAAAGAATAATAGATGTGCTATTACTCCAAAATTTATTTTATTAAAAACAGAATATTCAGGGTTAATTTTTCTAATAAAAAAATCAGAAAGAATAGCTAAAGAAAGTAACGAAATAATGGTACTAAATAAAGCTACCATAATACCATATTTTGGTATTAAAACTAAATTAATACCCAAATTAATTAGACCCGAAGTAATTGTTATTGTACTTATAAAATAAGTTTTTTTGCTTGCAAATATATAATTAGTATTAAAAATATAGAATAACCTAAAAACATAGCCTAATGGTAATATGGCTACATAAATCCATGCTTCAGCGTAACGGGAATCAAGTAATAGTTGTACAATGTCTATTGAAAAGAATGACATCAAAAAAATTACTAATGACATTAAAACAAGCATTTTGTTACATATATTTTGATTTATTTTATTCGCCTTATCAGGGTCAACTAATGCAATATTTATGTAGCTTGGAGAAAATGCAGATTGAAAATTGTTCATTAATGTTAATGCATTTGATGAAATTCTATCTCCAATAGAATAAAGACCAATTTGAGTATAAGGTACATACTTTTCCAAAATAAATCTATCTGACATTTTAAATACTTTATAAGATATTTCATGAGGTATAAGTGGTGTAGAGTATTTCAATGGCTTTATTAATATTGCCCATTTTATATTCATTGGATTCATATATTTCAAATAAGAAACAGAAAATATTAAGAAAACAATAATGTTTGAAAATAATGTACCAAATACAAAGCCAAAAATACCATAATGAATTATTACAATAAAAGAAAAAGTAAATATTAAATTTAACAAAAAATGAATTTGTGAAAAAATTAGTATTTTTTTTCCTTTTTCTTCGACCCTTAAAATACTTAACCAGATTGAATATAAGGAATCAATAAAACTACTTAACAAAGAAAGTAGGAATATATTGTAATATTTTGAATGTAAATTTGGTAATACAAATTCAAGAATATTTAAATGGAAATAAAATATTAAAAAATATACCGAACCTCCCAACAATAAAATAAAATAGAATACTGTAGTTAAAAATCTTATTAAATCTATCTCCTGGTATTCAAAATAGAATCTTGGTATAGATGATTGGATATATAATGTAAAAAGAATCGGAATAAATATTGTAAAACTTCCTACAATAGCTAATATGCCATAATCATCAGGTGATAAATATCTACTATATATTGGAAGGGTAATAAAAGCTGCAAAAATAGGTATATATTTTGCAAGCATGTAGTATGCAGTATTATGAATAACTCGCTTTTTATTTACTTGCATATTGTTCAAATAACTTCATGTATCTATCAATAGTATTTCCATCAAATACTTCGCTTCTTGAAAGTTTAATAAAATCATTTTCAAATGAGAAATTATTATCATTTAAATGGTTTACTATAGTTTCATTTAATTTTTCAATATCTTTTAAAATTGTTACAGAATCTAAATTATAGAATATTGTATCCCTAAAGATATTTTTAAAATAATCATTCTGATCAACAATTATTGATTTTATCTCACATAATGATGCCCAAATAACGGTACTTGAAAATGAACTTAAAAATAAATCAGCAATCGGAATTACATCTTTCAATCTTTCGCTCAAGATTTTTACATTACCAAATTCTACTTCGAGGTATCTATAATCTTCTAAGTTCATTTTTGGGTGTAGTGAAACCAAAATTTGAACTTCTAAACTGCTCAAATTATTAAATAATAAGTTAAAGTCATTAAGTTGTTGCTCTTTCGTGATTAATTTATGTTCTGCTAATTGGGGTAATGCTAGTATTATTATTTTTTTTTCTGAATCTAAATTATATTTTTTAATTATATTATTTTTTATTTCAAATTTACTCTTATAGGAATTAAACAAATCATCATATTGGAAATCCCCGACAATTTTGATTTTATTTATGTTTACATTATCTTGAATTCTTCTATCATAATTAAACTTATTATCAATACAGAGAATATCGGAAGGACCATTACCAATTACCCAAGGATTAGAAGGTAATTGTCCAAGAAACAATTTAAATAATAAATCTGATGGTTTATAATAAAACAAATTCTCGTATACTTGATTAGGTAAAAAATAATTTATTGCTTTTTTAATAAGATTAGAGTTAATCAAAGCATTATAATTATCAGCATCTATCAATTTTGAACGATAGTAATGATTCCCAGATTTATGTGAATAGGAATAATATGGTATTAATTGCTTTTTATTATTAAACAAATAAGTGATGCTAGAATAAACATCTGGCGACCTATCATTTAGTGTTATAATTAAATCAGGAATAAAATGTTTGAGTTGCTTTTTTAATATTTGATTTGTTCTCACAAAATTTAATATTTTTTTTAAAAATATTATAAGAGTTTGTATTGAGTTATTTTCAATCGTTATTTTTTTTGAAGGAATTTTTGTCAATGTTGAATCATTATTTCTGCGTTTTAGTAATTCCTCATAACTTAGGACTTGATTTTTAAATAAATACACATTATTGATTTCTGGTTTTAATCCTTTCAATTTTTCACTAAAAAATATTATTTCGTTAAAAGCTGAATTATAATTAATAATATATAAGATGTTCATGTTCAAATTTACTATAAATTCCTAATAACCTTTGCAGGATTACCTACTGCAAGAACTTTATCTGGAATACTTCTACTTACTATGCTACCTGCACCAATGACAGAATTCGTACCTACTGTCACCCCAGGTAAAATTATTACATTAGCTCCAATCCAACAACCTCTTTTTAAAAAAACATTTTTGGGTGGATAATGACCTTGTTCAATAAAAGGGATATTCGGATTATCAAACTTGTGGTTAGCAACATAAATATGTACTCCAGAACCTAACATTGCATCATCTTCAATTACAATTGTACCTACACCTTCTTCTCTTGGATCAGCAAACAGCATACAAGAGGGTCTTATTACAACATTTCTACCAATTGAGATTTTAGAACATGTAATTGCGTATGCACCAGGCCTGAATTCAGCTCCTTCCCCAAAATATTTAAATTTACTTGTGCACAAGTCTCTCATCTGGGATTTTATATGAAGTTTCCAGTGCGTAAAAGGTATATCCGGACCTAACCTATCCGTAGATTTCCAAAATTTTATTTTATCAATCAATTCATATAAAATCATATAGCTGTCCATCCTCCATCAACTACAAGTGTATGACCAGTAATATATGAAGAAGCTTCTGATGCTAAAAAAATGCAAGCTGATGCAATTTCTTCTGGATTACCCATTCTTTTTAAAGGAGTTTTCTCTGAGTACTTTTTGACAAAAGATTCCGGTTGATAATTAAAAATTCCACCCGGACAAAGGGTATTTACTCTTACACCAAATGGACCAAAATAAGCAGATAAATATCTGCTTAAATTTATGATACCACCCTTTATTGCTGAATAGCCCATGGGGCTTGTCATTGAAGTGCCTTCATATATTGAAAAATCATTACCCAACAAACCGTATGTGGAACCAAAATTTATCAAACTACCATAACCCTGATCTTTCATTTGCATGCACACTTTTCTGCTAATCCAGCTATAACTATTCATATGCATATCAACATTTTTGCGCCAAGAATCTAATGTCAAATCTTCAACCTTATTTCCCCAATCATTAGTTCTTGGATAAGCATTATTTACCCATGAATCAATAATTGAATATTTCTTCACAAGCTCTTCAATAACTGAATCAATATTTTCCAATTTCGTTAAATCAATATTTTCGTAATTACAATTATAGCCATCATTTATTAATTTTTTACATAATTCCATCGACAATTTTTCGTTAATGTCTATAATTATCGGCGTGCCACCAAGTTCAGCCACAGCTTTGGTAATTTCTGTGCCAATTAAACCAGCACCTCCTGTTATAAATATATTTTTGTTTTCTAAACTGAATAAATTTTTATAAAGCATTTTTATCCTTATTTCAAATTATGATAGACAAAGAGATAAAGTTTTTAATGATTCTTCAAAATCATTCATTATGTTGTTTTCATTCATAACATTTTTGAGGAAATATCTCATTTGATCAAGATAAGTTTGTTTTGTTTCAAAATTGTCGCATTTATATATTATATTATTATTACTATCGATTACTTTGCAATGAACTAAGTCTGCGAGCCAGGTTTCATTATCAAGTATTATTTCAATTGTTCGTTTAGTATCTTTGCGATAGTAATTTAGCGTAACATTGACAAAATATTTTTCGTATTCCAATAAATAATTAGCAAAATCATAAGAGTTTATTTCAAGATCTGATTTTTTACTTAGAGTTGAAATGATATTTATTGGTTCACCCAAAAGCCATCTAGTGTAATCTAATTCATGAATTAAATCTAAATGAACACCACCTCCAAGCTCCTTTTTCGCAGAATAACATTCTCTATAATCAATACCTTGCCGCCATTCAGGTAAATAAGACCCACAATAAACATTAACCTCTCTGATTTTATTTAATTGTAGATTTTTTTTTAACCAAACAATAATAGGATGAAAACGAAGATTAAATGCCACGTAAGTTAATATTTTATTCTCAATTATTAAATTCATTATTTCTTGAGATTTACTAAGCTCAGATAAAGGGGGTTTTTCAATAAAAAGTGGAATTTTAAATTGAATGGTATTTTTTATAGTTTTAAAATGTTCGCTTGTGGGATTAGATATTATTATAAAATCAGTGTCTTTGGGTACTTCTTCCCAAGAATAAATATTTTTTACATCAGTAGAAATGCTAAGACTCTTTTTTGAACGAAGAGCATATACCTCGACATTAGTATTTATTTCTCTTAAAACTTTAATGTGTTTTTGAGCAATTGAGCCCAAACCAATTATTAGTACTTTCATAATGCAAAATCTAATAATTTTTCACGAAGCATAAGACCCATAATTATGAAATCTTCAGGCTCATCCAAATCAAAACAAATATGAGGAACAACATAAATAATGGATTTGTCAGTAATGCTAATTTCATAATCTTTAGCAAAAAAATCTCTTCTAAATATATAAAAGGAAGCATTCATATCAAATACTTTTGGCGCTGTCTGTCTTGATTTGATATTTCCAATATTTTTAACTAACCTAACAAAACCATTATCGTTTACTTCTTCAACCATATTGAAATATGGATTTCTTTTTGCTGGGCTTACTGAAAAAATATTAATAGCCTCTTTATTATTTTGAATCATTTTATAAGCTTGATGTAAATCTTCAACAGTTCTCATCGGTGAAGTAACATCCAAGTCAATAAGATAATCATAAGTAATGTTTCTCTTATTTTCTTCAAATTCTACTAAATGTTTTATAACACCAATTTTTCCAGCAGTATCAGTAGCTAATTCTTGGGGTCTTTGATAATCGGTATATAAACCAAACATTTTCGCAGTTTCTTTTATTTCCAAACTATCAGTGCTAAGCGAAACATCTGCCTTAAATTTTTGAGCAAATTCATTTGCTATTTTAATCGTATAATAAATTAAAGGTTTGCCATTAAGTTCCTTAATATTCTTCCCTGGTATTCCCTTAGAACCGCCTCTAGCACAAATCGTTATTAATATTTTGTTCATATTCTCAATTTCTCTACTGCTTTTTTATATTCAATCCACTCACCCGTATCTGTCCAAGAGTTTTCGCTTATTGGGTATATACCTATTCTGTGAGTTGGTTTAATTTTATCAATTAAATGAGTTATGTGGAAAAATTCATCTTTTGGAATAAATTTTAATATATTTGGATTTATTATATACATTCCAGTATTGACAAGAAAATCATACTCTGGTTTTTCTTTTATGCTTAATAGTTGACCACCATTTTCAATTTCACAAATTCCATAAGGAATGCTATAATGTTTTAGTGAAGCAACTATGGTTATATCGTTTTTATTTTCTTTATGATGATTTACCAAATCGGCATAATCAGCATCAATAATAATATCACAGTTGGTTAAAATAATTTCTTTAGTAAAAGCACCTTCTAGTTGTTTTAAAGAACCAACTGTTCCAAGTGGCTTTTCTTCGTATAGAAAATCAATCTTATAATCTGGATGTATTTCTTCAAAATATGATTTTATAATTTTTGCCTTATGATTAACAGAGATATAAAAGTGATTTACCTGATAATCAGTAAATTTTTCTATAATAATTTCGAGTATTGATTTTTCGCCTATGGGAATTAGAGGTTTTGGTAAAATTCTAGTAAATGGATCCAACCTTGTTCCTTTACCTCCAGCCATTATAACGATTTCTGCATTTAATGTTTCTTTTGTTTTTCTTATTATTTTCCCATCAAAAAGCTTATCCCATATCAAAAATTCAACTATTTCTTTTCTTTCATTTACTACAGGGACAAAAGTAATTTTTCGTTTAAAAATTTCTTTTTTTATTATTTCAATATCATAATTTGATTTTACAAAATATGTACCTTTAAAACAAACATCATCAACTTTTGCACTTAATTCACCATCTTTTAATATCCATCTTCTAACATCACCATCAGTGAGTGAACCAATTAGCTTATTTCCATTTTCAACAACAAATAATATCTTTTCTGCTGTTTTATCTAACTGTTTTATAGCATCTTTTATTGATGCGGATTTTTCGATCAAAATCGATGTAAATTCCTTTGTCATAATATAGTTATCTTAAATATTGTTTTAATGTTACTAAATGCAAGTTATAAATCATAAAATTCTTTTTTTATAAGATTATTAAATTTCACTTCTAATAATATTTTTTTTATTTCTTTCGCAGTATTACCATTTCCATAAATTTTTATATTTTGAAAAAAATCTTTTTTCGATTTATTTTCAAAAGCTATTTTTATTGCACTAGTAATTGATTTCATATTAGGTTCACATTGGATAACAGAACTTGGAAATATTCTACCTTTTTGTCTATCACCAATATTTATTGTTGGCTTATTGAAAAAAGGCATTTCAATTATACCACTTGAAGAATTACCAATCATCATTTCTGCATATTTTAAAGCAGATAAATATTTTAATTGACCTAAAGAGTTAAATGATTTTACTCTATCAAAATTTAATTTTTCAAATTCATCAATAAGCTTAATAATAACCCGACCATCGTTATCTGAATTCGGTTTAGTAATTATTATTTTATAATCATTGAATTTCTCTAAAGCATTTAGTAATTCTTTTGTCTGCTTTTCTGCTGAATTATCATCAAGAGTTACAGGATGAAATGTAACAATAAAAAAAGGTTTATCTAATTTAAATGATAATTCTTCTTCTAATTCATCTTTTGATAGTAACTTAAGATTTTTTATATTATTGATACTTAATGCACCAACATTAAAAACATTTTTAGGATTTTCTCCTAATTGTATAATTCTTTTCTTGTATTCTTCTGTACTTGCAAAATGTAAATGAGACATTTTTGTTATTGAATGTCTAAAAGCTTCATCGTAAGCACCACAGGTTAATTCTCCGCCGTGAATATGTGCAATAGGTACTCTACTTACAAGAGCAGTACTTGCTAAAGAAAACAATTCAAATCTATCACCAAGACCTATTAGTAAATCTGGTTTAAGTCTTTCTAATGCTTCAGCATAACTAATCATTCCAAGTCCCATAGCTTTAGAAATACCAACGGGGGTATCTGAAGAAAGAAGTATTTCCACTTTCTCAATCTGTGAAAAACCGTCTAAATCAATTTCCCGATATGTTAGATCAAACTCGGGAGATAAATGCATTCCAGATATGATTAGCTGTAATTCAACTGTTTCTTCGATTTTAAGTTCATCAATTAATGGTTTAAGTAAACCATATTCAGCTCGAGTTCCTGTAAATATGCAGATTTTTCTTTTAATCATTATATCTCAATTAAATCATCAAAGTTAAAATCTCTCATAGCGACCTTACCTAAAACATCATCCCATCTCATTGGAGAAATACCTGTACCTGGTCTTTTAATACCAACATTAATATCTGTGAATAATTCACCTTTTTCGATCCTTTTTATCGCAACCAAACTCTTTCTTGCAATTAATTTGTTTTTCAACTCGGATTTAGACGGTTTTTTAATTCCATCACCCAGTGCTTTTTCAATGTTTCTGATTGCAGTCACCATACTTTTTAGTTCATCAGGTTCCAAGGAAGCTTTATGATCGGGACCTACCATATTACAATCAAGAGTGAAATGTTTTTCAATAACTTCAGCACCAAGAGCAACAGCAGCGATTGGAACTTCGATCCCCTTAGTATGATCCGAATAACCTACTTTCACACCAAAAGCATTTTTAATGGTTAGCATAGCATTTAAATTAACATCTTCTAAAGGAGTAGGATATTCTGAATTACAATGAAGAACTGTAATTTTATTTTTTTCTGTTCCGTAAGTCATTAAAACATCAAGTGCATCTTCAATTTCACCAAGATCGGACATTCCAGTAGAAAGTATAATTTGTTTATTAAGCTTTCCTATTTTTCTTAAATAAGGTAAGTTAACAATCTCACCTGACGGTATCTTAAATATATCTAAACCAAGTTCATTCAGAAGTTCAATGCTATTTAAATCAAAAGGCGATGATAAAAATTGAATACCAATTTTATTACAATATTCAATTAAAATTTTGTGAACGTTATAAGATAATTCCAATCTTTTAAGCATTTCATATTGTGTTTCACCAACTTCAGTAGTATTTTTCTGATATTCAGCTTTATCAGCAGTAATTAATACAAGTTTGTCTGCCTGAAAAGTTTGAAACTTAACAGCATCTGCTCCTGATTCTTTTGCAGCATCAATTAATTTATAAGCTAAATCAATATAACCGTTATGATTTACACCTGCTTCTGCTATAATAAAAGTTTTATTTCTTTTCATTTATTTCATCCTCTTGGCTGGAATTCCAACATAAGTTCCGGGTTCTGTAATATTCTTAGTTACAACTGAACCTGCGCCAACTATTACATTTGAGGATATACTAATACTATCAACAATAGTTGTATTAGCACCAATAAAAACATCACTGGCTATATGTGTTTCACCACATACCACTGCCCCCGGACCAATTTGACAAAATTTTCCAATAAGAACATCGTGTTCAATTATAACACCAGTATTAATTATTGAAAATTTATCAATAATTGATGATGAATTTATGATGGCATTGTTAAGTACTTGTACACCATTATTTAATATAACATCCTTACAAATAATACTACTATGCGCAGTTAAGGGTGGAAAAATAAAATTTGTATTTAAAAATTTTTGTATTATTATATTTCTAAGATTATCCTGAACATTTCTGCCATATCCTAAACCAAAAAAAATATTAAGATTTTCTTTTTGGTTTAATAAAATATCATCAGTACCTAAGTATGCTACATCATTTATAATCCCCTTATCAATTAAATCGGTATAACCTAACAATTTATAATTGGAATAACTTTTCAAAATTGATATTATTACTTTTGCATGGCCACCACCACCAATAACTATAGCTGATTTAGTAATCATTTATTAATTCTCCAAATAATAATCAGTAACTCTAATAAAGGAATCTCTGGTTTTTACAATCAAACTATTATCATATAACTTTGCAATTAACTTTCCAGATGTTTCATTGTTACCAAAAATAAAATTATTTATAATTAAGGATTCCCATATTCTGTACTTATTACCATCAATAATTCCTAAAGCACCAGGGTATGGATGTGTTATAGCTCTTATTTTATTGTAAATTTCAATTGATGGTCTATTCCAGTTTATCATTGAATCAATATCAGTTCTAAGTCTTCTGAAATTCCCTTCATTGATATTTTGAGGCCTTCTAGGAGCTATGTTTTGTCTTATCAATGGAAAATATGCTTTCATTAAATTCAATGTTGCTATGTCCATTTTATTTAATACATCGTTAATGCTATCGGAAATATCAATTTTAATATTTTCTTGAGCTATGATATCACCTGCATCTGGCAACTGATTATAATAAAACATTGATAAAGCAGTTTCAATATAACCTTCTTCTATTTGCCAAGCTAAAACAGATCTACCACGATCAAACGGTAGTTTTGATGGATGAAAACCAATCGTCCCAAATTTTGGTAAATTTATTAAGTCGCTTTTTAATAATTCAGACCAACCCGAAACAATTATTAAATCTGGCTCAACTTTTCCAATAACATCTAAATAATTATTAGCATAGTCAGTTTTTAAAATATTTGATTCGTCTGGGAAATTGATATGTCTTGGTTTATAGCTATCATTTGGATATGTAATAATTAGTTCCAAACTTACATATTTGTTACTTTTCAAATAATCAAAAACTATTTTACCATTAGATAAACCACCAATAAATACTATTTTAAATTTGTTATTCATTTAATAAACCATTAATAAATTATAAAATGATTCAGCATAATCAACACCAATTCTACTACCTCTGTATTTATTAAGTGCTTTAATAACATTATAACTACGTGGGTCATAATCTTGTAAAATTTCAGATTCGAAAATACTCATTATTTTTATCTTTCTTTCTATTGTATTTGAAATATCAATAAAAAAGTTTGGTATAAATACATTTTCATGAAGAGCTGGTGCGTATTCGGTTTCCGAAAGTGTTTCATACATCAAAATATTTTTTATAAATGGGAACCTAAAAGATTTAGCTGCTGAAATTATTGATTTAAAAGTGATTTGATGGTCAGTATGAATATCACTTCTATTTGGTAAAAAAATAGTATCACATTTTATTTCATTAATAATTTCACTAACTTTTCCAATAATCTTAGGTATGTATTCATCAGTCAATATTATTTCAGGGAAATTCAGGTTAAAAGTTCTATCGAAATTATATTCCTTCTCTACAATTGGAATATATTCCTTTTGTTTTTCGTTACCGTTTGTAATATTAAGCCAAAAAATAAATTTTCCCTCGTCTTTAAACCTTAAAATCGAACCACCTAATCCCAAAGTTTCATCATCAGGGTGAACCGATACAACTAATATTTTTTCCAATTAATAACTCCTTAAATGTTATTTTTTTTTTCTAAACCCACTTGGTAAACTTACAATTCTTTCTTCCAAATATAATGAATTTTTCAATTCATCAGTTTGACAATTTTGATACATTGGTAATTTATTCATTATCTATTAACTTCCAATATCCACCTTTAGCGGATCCTATACGTTTAATAATATTTTTGGATTTTAGCTTTTCAATGTCTCGTTTTATTGTTTTATGATTAACATCTAATTTTTTGGACAAATCAAGCATTGAAATATGAACATCCATTTTAATTAAATCAATAATTGAATTTAGACGATTTTCTGGGACATTTTCTGGGACATTTTCTGGGACATTTTCTGGGACATTTATTACATCAGATAAAATATAACTTATACTAAAAGTATAATTTAAATCCGAGAACAAAATATCTTTTACTTTACTATCTTTACAAAAATCAATAATTTTCAAAGTTCCGCTACCCCAACTCTCAATAAATCCTGCTTTATAAAAAGTATTTGCAAGTAATTGATTTCTTGGAATAGATAGATGAACTTTTCTTAAATCATCTATGTTCAACTCTTCGGGTAATCCACCTTCATTTAAAATCATAAGTTTATTATCATATACTCTTATACAATTTCCAGTATTAAGTGGCATAATGTCATTCTGACGGATGTCAGAATATATCTTTAATACCGAAAAGACCAAGATGGATTCTGACATCCGTCAGAATGACATTTCATATATTCATATTATTTATGACATTTTATAATGGAATTTATATTATTTGCACTGATGAAGTTGAATTATAATTACGGTGTATTATTGCATTTAAAATAGCTTCTCTTAAAGATTCAATTGGATATTCTGTTTTTTCTCTTCTGTGAATGCCTTCAAAACTAAAATAACTTAAAAGATATTTGCTTTTTAGTATCTCAATTGACTTTTCAACTTGTTGAAACAAATTGCCTTCAATTAAATCACTTGAAATAATTTCAGAATCAGTTAGAAATTTTCCAATTCGTATATGCGCCTGAGGAAAGAATTTTTGAGTATTATTACCAAACAACAAAATTGCTGCTCTTTTAAAATGGTTGCCATCAGTTAGATTTAACTTTTTCAATATCTCAATTGGTTTATCAGAGATAATTGATGGTAATCTATCCATTGAGTAAGTTTTAAATCTCTCAATAGTATCTAAGTCAATGTCATCTAAACCTGCTTTATCTAATGTAAATTCATCCCAAGTAGAACCGCTTTTTTTAAGCAGAAAATCACTAAGTTTCTTGCCTTGAAGTTCAATTACAACGCTTCCACTTCTTATATAAAACCTTCCATTGAATGAAATTGGTATAGAAGAACTTTTTACATTTATAGAAATTATTTTTGTAGTATCTTCAAATTTAATGGTTGGCAAAATACCAAGTTTTGAAAATATTTTATTTGGTAAAACCTCAAGCAATTCTTTGTAATTCTGTAATCCAATAATATTGCCATTATCGTCCTTACCAATAAATAGTGTACCACCACAAGAATTTGCAAATGCACAGATGACTTTTAAAAACTCGTCTCTCCATTCACGTTTAAACTCTATATTTTCAGTTTCAATACTTTTAATTTCTATACCCACTAGGTAAACTTACAATTCTTTCTTCCAAATATAGCGAATTTTTCAATTCATCAGTTTGACAATTTTGATACATTGGTAATTTATTCATTAATGTCCATACAGGACGAGTCATTACTCCATTTTCATTTGATGACTTCAAGAATTCATCTCGGTCAGCTTTATCATTTAAAACTATTGAATTTAACCAAAAGTTTGATATTGAATTTTCAGGTTCATCAAGAAATTGGATGTTATTTTCTGAACAAAACTGCTTGTATTTCATTGCAGTTTCTCTTTTGTTTTGGAGAATTTGATTGATATATTCCATTTGTGCAACACCAATAGCAGCATTAACATTTGTCAATCTTAAATTATATCCTACTTCATCGTGGAAAAACTCATAAGGATGTGGAATTTTTGCAGTTGTAGAAAGGTGCCTAGCTCTTTTTGCTAAATCCTCGTCATCTGTTATAATCATACCGCCACCACCAGTTGTTACTGTTTTGTTACCATTAAAACTTAAAATAGCACATTTCCCAAAAATACCAGTATGTTTGTCTTTATAATAACTTCCAATGGATTCAGCTGCATCTTCAATTACGATAATATTCCAATTATTGCAAATTTCAACAATTTCATCTATTTTGCAAGGAAGACCAAAAATGTGGACTGGCACGCATGCTTTTATTCTTTTTTTTGATGTTTTGTTTATGCACTCATTGTTTTTATCTAAAAAGCAATTTTTTTCAAGAAAAGAATTAAGAGCAGTAGGAGACATTCCACATGTGTCTAAATCTACATCAAAAAAAATTGGTTTAGCTCCTGAATGAGAAATTCCATTAGCTGTGCCGACAAAAGTTAATGCCTGTGAAATTACTTCGTCTTCTTTTTCAACTCCAGAAATCATTAATGCAATTTGTAAAGCTGCAGTGCCATTTACAAAAGCAACAGCGTATTTTGAGCCAGTAAATTCGCATATCATTTCTTCAAATTGAGTAACAAATTTGCCGACATAAGAAACGAATGTAGTATCAATACATTCTTCGAGGTATTTCTTTTCATTTCCAAAAAAAACTGGTGAATGAAGTGGAATAAAACTTTGTTTTTTATATAGATTTTTTATAAAATCTATAAATTCTTTATTTTTCATAATTATCTTTCGTTGTGTTACTTTGTGTTTACTTTGTGATTACTTCGTGTTATTATCTTTCACTAAGTTTTTCACAAAGTTGATCAAAGTATAAGTCGTTTAATTCCATTTTTTAAAGATTTAGTATAAAAATTTAATAATAAACCTAATTTACAACCTGACAATCTCATATATGTTAATGTTTGCGCTATATGAACCTCATTAAATACTTCAACTACTTTCAATTCAATAATAACTTTATTTTCAATTAATAAATCAATTCTATACCCACATTCAAGTTTTACTTCTTCATAGACAAGAGGCAATGGTTTTTCTTTTTCTACTTTTAAACCAGCTTTTCTAATTTCATAAGCTAAACATTCTCTATATGCACTTTCAAGTAAACCAGGACCTAAAACTGTGTGAACTTTAAAAGCACAGTCAAGAATTATTTTACTTATTTCATTTTCAGTCATATTTTCTAAGTTATTCGTTGAGTTACTTCGTGAATACTTTGTGATACTTTGTGTTATTCTCTTTCACAAAGTTGCACTAAGTTTGTCACAAAGTTTCTCAAAGTCTTTCGTTGTGTAACTTGGTGAATACTTTGAGATACTTGGTGATATTTTCTTTCACGAAGTTGCACTAAGTTCTACACGAAATAACACTAAGGTAACTATACATTATAGATTTCAGGTTTAAAAATTTCTATATTTTTTAAAATCCACTCAATTGTTTCTTTTAATCCAGATTCAAGTGTATAATTTGGTTTCCAGTTAGTTATTTCTTTTATTCTTGTATTATCACAAAATAATCTTTCAACCTCACTTTTTTCTGGTCTAATTCTTTCAGTTTCCTGTAAAAAAGTAATATCTTTATTCATCAATTTAGCAATAGTTAGAGCCAAATCCTTAATTGAAGTTTCTTCAGCCATTCCGATATTTGTTGGAATTCCCAAACATTTTTCTGATTTAAAAATTTCGAAGAAACCATTAGCTGTATCTTTAACAAAAGTTAAATCTCTTGTCGGATGAAGATTTCCTAATTTCAATTCTTTTTTTTCAGATGCAATTTGTGAAATAATGGTTGGAATAACAGCTCTGGCAGATTGCCTAGGTCCATAAGTATTAAAAGGTCGAACGATTTTAACTGGTAATCCAAAGGAAAGAAAATAACTTAAAGCAATTTGGTCTGCTGCAATTTTCGTAGCTGAATATGGCGATTGACCAACAGCGGGATGCTTTTCATTAATAGGAACATATTGAGCTGTACCGTAAGTTTCACTTGTAGATGTGATTAATATTTGTTCAGTTTCTAAATGCTTCGATGATTCAAGAACATTATAAGTACCAGTAATATTTGTTTCAATGTAAGCTTTTGGTGAAATATAGGAATAAGGAATCCCAATTAGTGCTGCAAGATGAAAAACTGCAGAACAATTTTTCATCGCAGAAAAAATACAATCGAAATCTCGAATATCACCAGTAACAACTTCAATTTCGTTCTTTATTTCAGAAGATTCAAGCCATCCCCAATTATTCTTTGAATTGTAATGAACTAATGCTTTTACCTGAAATCCTTTATTTACCAATAATTCTGTAAGGTGAGAACCAATAAAACCGCCTGCACCAGTTACTAATATTTTTTTCATTTATGTTTGCCTATAGAAATCTATTGTTTTTTCTAATCCTTTTACAAAAGATTTAATTGATCTAAATGATAATAATTCTTTTGCTTTCTCAATGCTGGCAAGTGAATGTTTAACGTCCCCTGGCCTATCTTTTGCAAACTTTGGTTCAATATTTTTACCAAAAATTCTATTAATTTCATTAACTAAATCTATCAAAGTGAATCTTTCACCACAGGCAATATTAAAGACCTCTCCAGCTGCTTTTGGGGCTAAACAGGCAAGCATATTTGCCTGAACATTATTTTCAATATATGTAAAATCACGAGATTGAAGACCATCTCCATAAATAACTGGTTGTTCATCATTCATAATAGCTTTGATGAATTTTGGAATAACTGCACTATACTGCGAAGTCGGGTCTTGATAAGGACCAAAAACATTAAAGTAACGAAGCGATACTGTTTCAAGTCCATATAGCCAAAAGTACGTTTGGCAATATCTTTCACTTGCATATTTTGTAACAGCATAAGGAGAAAGTGGATTTACTGGCATATCTTCAACTTTTGGAAGTGTTTCAGAATTTCCATAAACTGAAGAAGATGAAGCATATACTACACGTTTTACTCCAAATTCTTTTGCTGCTTCTAAAATGTTTAAAGTCCCTAAGATATTCACATCATTTGAAGTAATCGGGTCTTGAATAGAACGGGGAACAGATGGTAAAGCTCCCTGATGAAGTATAAATTCAGAACCTTTTACTGCATCGCGAACTATATGGAAACTCCGTAAATCTCCTTCAAATAAACTAAAATTTGAATTACTTTTGAAAGGAAAGATATTTTCACGTTTTCCTGTTGAAAAATTATCAAGAACCCTAACTTTATTTCCAAGTTCAAGAAGTCGTTTAACAAGGTTTGAGCCGATAAAACCGGCACCACCAGTTACTAGTATTGTTGAATTATTTAGCATTTTTTTAATTTTTTATATAATTAGATATTCCAGTCTTTAAATTTGTTTTTGGGTTATAAGCAAATATATTCCTTGCTTTCGTAATATCAGCATAAGTAATACGGACATCACCAGGTTGCTCTGGTAAAAATTCAATAATAGCTTTTTTATTTAAAGCTGTTTCAATTTCAGAAACAAGTTCTAAAACTGAGTAATTCTTTGATTCACCAATATTAAATATTTCATAAACTGGTTTTGTTTGTTTTTTCATCCAATCTATACATTTCACTAAACCATAAATTATATCATCAATGTAGGTAAAATCCCGCCTGAACGAACCATCTCCAAATACCGGAATTTGTTCATCCTTCAAAATCTTTTTAGTAAACTTTGCTATTGCTAAATCGGGACGCTGTCTTCTGCCATATACAGTGAAAAACCTTAGACAAGCTATATTTATTTTATACAAATGATGATAAGTATGACAAATCAATTCACCAGCTTTTTTTGATGCAGCATAAGGAGAAATTGGATTATCAACATTATCAGTTTCAGTAAAAGGAACTTTCTCATTATTACCATATACAGATGAAGAAGAAGCAAAAATAAAATTCTTTACATTATATTCTTTTGCTATATTTAAAAGGTTTAATGTTCCTTCAATATTTGTTTTAAAATATGCATCTGGATTTTCTATTGATGGTCTAACACCCGCTTTTGCTGCAAGATGAATAATTAAATCAATCTTATTATCTTTAAAAATTTTTTTAAAAGAACTCTTATTTAAAATATCTTCTTCATATAATTTGAAGTTTGAATTTTGTAATAGAAATTTTAGATTTTCTTCTTTAATATCTCTTGAATAAAAATCATCAAAATTATCAATTCCGATTATATTATAATTTTTAATTAGTTCTTCTGCAAGATTTGAGCCGATAAAACCAGCGGCGCCAGTGATGAGTATAGTTGAGTTATTTAGCATTATTATCTTCAATTAGTCCTAATTGTTTAAAAATCTGATTCCATATATTAGTAATATTTTCAATTGAAAATTCATATTCATGTTCTTCTTTAAATTTTTCAGCACCGATTTTAAGTCTTTGATATAAACAATTATCTGTTAATAAAGCTAACATATATTTTGATAACATATCAATATCGCCTACTTGAAATAATAGTGAATTAATTCCATGTTTAGCAATAGTTGAAATGTCCATATTATCTGTGGCAATAACAGGAATTCCTACATTAAAAGCTTCAATAATTACCATAGGTAAGCCTTCTTTTTCAGAAGGTAGAATCAAGCATTTTGATTTCTTTAAATATTCCAATACATTACTTTGCCATCCAACAAAATCAATATATTTCTGAATACCCAACTCTTTTGTAGTATTAATTAAAATAGATTCTAATTCACCTTTTCCTACTATACATATCTTACAATCAAGAGAGTAAATATCACAGATTTTTTTGAAAGCCAAAAAAATATGATTAATATTTTTTTTCTTTACTAAATCTCCTATAAAAATAAAATCATACTCTGTTTTAGTTTTAATTTTATCAATTTTTAGGAATTTATATAAATTTGGCGGAGTATATATCATTTTTATTGGATATGATATTAAATTTGAAACACGAATTTTTGAATTATTACCTCTAGTAACAATTATATCGCTTTTGTTCACAATTTTTTTATAATATTTACTATTTTCAATAATATTAAAATCAGCGCCAACAATGTTTTGAATTATTTTTTTTTTAAATATTTTTCCAAAATAATAAGCAAATAAACCGTAAGGATAAGTATAAATCCCCATAACAATAACTATACCTCTTTTAACAATGAGTAATTTTAATGCAAAATAAAACATTTTTATAAATGAAAAAATTTTTATTTCTGAAAATGTATTATAACTCAAGATTTTAGAATGAAGAATTGGTTTTTCACGAATTAAATATATTTTATTCACAAAATCAGAATATGCTATAGGAAATAATTTTCGTTCAATTTGAATATCTTTCATTTTAGCAAAAACCATTATGTCAATTTTGTTATTTCTTATCATTTCGCAATGTTATAATTAATTTCATTTTTTAAACTATTTATTAATATCTTTTTCAAAATAGTCAACTATATATTGAGTTACATCAATTTTATCAGATAATAAAAATTTCATTTTTACTTTTGACTCTACTTTTAGTTTTTTTAAGTCTAAATCATTGAAATGTTCGATAATATTATTGATATTGGTTGATTGATAAATTAACCTATATTTATCTCTTTCTTCATTAGTATACCCCATTTCTAATGGATTTATATAAATTGAATATGTCCCTAAACAAGCAGCTTCGCTTGCCATTGTTCCACCTTCCCCGATATACATTGTAGCATAGTATAGTAAATCATGCATTTTTGTTGGGCAAATCTTCATTCTGTATTCTTCAAATTCTGCTGGTAATTCTTTTTCTGAAGAAATAATTATTTTTCCGTGTGGTTTTAATGTATCAGTTAACTTTCTTTTATCTTCTAAACTTAAACCTTTTTGCCCAACATCATGCGAAGCATCCCAAGAAACAAATCGAACAATGAAAAATTTATCCTTCTCAGTTAAACCAATTTCCTTTAACACTTCTGGATTTGGTGTAAAACGGTTTGGATGTAAATATGCAAGTTCATGGTAGCCATTATAACGGACTTGCTTTGAGCCTAAATCATCAAGAAAACAGTCTGGAGTAAAAATCTTTGTTGCAAATGGTTTAAAAAGAGCAATTTGCTCTTTTGCATGTTCAGTATCTGTGAAAACAAAGAATTTAGCTTTGGAAACCAATCTTCCAAATGGTCTTGCTGATGAAATACTTAAAATATAATCTGGTTTATTTTTGTAACAAAATATACTATATTTAATTCCAATTTTTAAAAAATCAATAAATTTAAAAAATAACTTTGAACGATATTTACCTAAATTTATATACTTTATTCCATATTTATCTAAAAGTCTTTCACTTATCTCTTTTGTTGTTGAAGTTACAATTACTTCAATATTCATTTCCTTTAGTTTCCAAATAAGGTTTTTAAAAAAATGAACGTGAGCAGGGTGATTTATATCTATAATTACTTTCATTTTTTTTCTCTCTACTGCTTATAAAGCTTCTTATTGTCCTGTATATCGAACCACATTGCAAACATTAATGATTGAATTAGTAAGATAAACAAGGATATATATATAAATAAAGTGATTAAATTTACTTCCTCTGCTAATACTATAAATTGATAAAACAAATTTGCAGAAAATGGGAGCATTATTATCATTAGTAATAAAGAAATAAAGTATAGCAAAGATATTGGGTGCATATCAAGCAAAAAGTATTTATACCATATCCGTTTGAAAAAGGAAATTAAAAGCAATTTAGAAAGTTTAGGGATAACTTTCCTTATGTTCATCTTAGAATTTTCACCTACTTCATAAACCGGTTTAATTTGAACTTCTTTAATTGTGCATCTTGCTATGTTTAACTTCACTAAAACGTCGTTGCAATATCCATAACTGGGATATATTTTATCAATATCAATAGATTTAAGTCCTTGTTGCGAAATAGCAGTGTAACCGGTTTGAGTATCGGAAACATACCAGTAACCAGATGCAATTTTTGTTAGTATTGATAATATTGAATTTCCGAAGTATCTAATGCGTGGAATAACAAGCAATGCACTTCTGTGAATAAGGCGGTTCCCCTTTGTGTAGTCAATATTATCTTTAACAATTGGATTACATATATCTTCAAGTTCATCAGGGTCCATTTGTCCATCACCATCCATTGTTGCAGTACAATCGAAACCATTTTCTAAAGCATATTTATAACCAGTTATTATTCCGCCACCTTTTCCTTTGTTTTTTAAATGGTTGATTAAAGTAATTCTTGATTCAAAAGGTTGCTCAATTTCTATTACTTCATTATCTTCAAACTTTTCTGTTTTAAACCGTTTTTCATAATATTTCGAATTACCATTTAATCTACTAATAGAAAACTTCTCAATATGCTTTAAAACCTGCTCCTTTGTCTTATCTTTAGAACAATCGTTAATAACGATAATCCTATTCACAAATTCCGGAATGGATTCAATTACAAAGCCAATCTGTGTTTCTTCGTTATATGCGGGGACTATTACTGCTATGGTTTTGTTGTGGAGCATTTCTTTCGGTTTTCGGTTTTCGGTTTATAGTTTTAAGCTATCAGCTATAAGCTATCAGTAAATCTTTTTGGGTCATTAGTTATTTGTCATTAGTCATTGGTCGTTGGTTTTTGTTTTATGGTTATCGTTTTATGGTTATCGTTTTATGGTTTTCAGTAATCATTAACAATTAACAATTAACAATTAATAATTGATAATTGGTCATTGGTTATATTAGTTATTGGTTACTGACTGTTAGCTGATGGCTGTTAGCTGACGGCTGTCAATTTTTTATTTTTCTTCAAATATTAACAAACTCTCAATTCTGTTAAAATGTTTTATATTTGTGGTTGCTAAAGGTAAACTTTTATATATTGCTGTTGCAGCAATAAAAATATCTCGTATTTCAATAATTTTATTATTTGATTTCAAATCATTATAAATAGCACTTGAATATTTTGCTATATGATTATTGAAACTTATTGAGTGTAATTTGTTAAAAATTATTTCTATTAATTTCAAATTATTAGGATTAACCCCATTGTATATTTCAAAAGTAGTAATAGCAGATATGAAAATTTCGTAATCGTCTTTAAATAACTTATATAACAAAGAATTTTCTTTTTGTTTAGCTCGAATATAATCTATAATTATTGATGTATCAATTAAAATGCTTCTATTTTCCATTGATTAATTTCTTTTTGAGTATCTTCAATTTTGTTTAATTCTTCTTCAGAAATTGTAAACCCTTTTTTAAGAAATTCTAGAAATTCGTTTTTTGTAATGTTTTTATCAAATTCGTTATTCATACTTTCTTTTGAAATTATTTGTTTTATTTGCCCATTAACTCTTATATTACTCTTAGTTTTATGTCTAAACAATAAGTATTCGTAATAATTTAATAATTCTCTTTTGGCGGATTTAGGTAAAATTGAAATATCAACAATATTTTTAGTTATTGTTTTTTGCATAATTTTCGATTATTGTTTATTGGCTTTTAGCTGTCAGCTATCAGCAGTCGGCTATCAGTTTTCGGTTATCGGTCTATGGTTTATAGTTTTCAGTAATCATTAATAATTAACAATTAATAATTAATAATTAATAATTACTTTGTGTTCTGTGGATGAAGATATTTCCACTGAGGACACTGATGAAAAACACTGATTGGACTGATTAAAAGCCGATTGCTGATGGCTGTTAGCTGAAAGCTATTTAATGCACTGCCCTTTCAGTTACATAAATAACCTACGGGCTAAATTGAATATTATGCAGTGTTTCTCTTATACTGCCATAGAAACGTTGGTAAAATTAATACTTTTTTTAATACTATTCAAAGAAAATTTGTGTGGTTGTATTTTTCAGTTGTCGGTTTCTTGCTGATTGCTGTTGGCAGTCGGCTGTCAGCTTTCTATTATTGTTTTTCGATAATCATTAATCATTAATAATTAATCATTAATAATTGGACTCATAGCTTATCAATTAGCTTTAAAGCATCAATATTTATTTTTGAAAATGCAAACCACTTTTTCCCTAAATCTTTCAGTGAAGCACCTATATGATATACTTCTGTTTCATCAATTATCAAAAATCTATCATGTGATTTGGTAAATTCTTTGATAATTATTGGAGCATATTGTTTGTTGAATTTTCTTAAATCTAAATTCAACTCTTTTGAAATATTATTGGTATATATAGTTGCACTTACTCCCTTTTTCCGTTTGGATAGTAAAAGCAAAATACTCTCATCAATAAAATTATCTATAAGTATGATTGAACTTTGAGCTGACTTAATAATATTAGCAACAAAAGTGTATGCATCAAAAACCTGCCCATCGAAAAATATCCCTTCTGCAGGGGATAAATTTGCCTTGATGAGCATATCAAATTTTAAATCGTGTTCATAAATTTTCTTTTCAATACTTTCGATTCGTTGCCTTATTGCATAACCTTTTAACAGATATTCTTTCAATACCTGATTAGCCCAAATCCTAAACTGTGTTCCGCGCTTCGACTTAACCCTGTAACCAACTGAAATAATTACATCAAGGTTATATATTTGAATTTTACGTTTTACTTTTCTTTTTCCCTCAACTTGAACTGTCAAGTATTCCTTGACAGTTGAAATTTGCTCTAATTCATTTTCTTTGAAGATATTGTTGATATGAAGACTTATATTTTGCTTTGTTGATTGAAACAAATCAACCATTTGGGCTTGAGTTAACCATACTGTATCATCTTCGATACGAACTTCGAGTTCTGATTTATTATCTTCAGACCTATACAGTATTAGTTCAACATTATCCATATTAATATTATTTTGCTGCTATTGTTTTATTGTGGAGCATTTAGATAATTGTTAATTGTTAGTGGTTTTAAGCTATCAGCAGTCGGCTATCGGCTGTCAGCAAATATTTTTGGCCATTTGTCATTGGTTTTCATTAATCATTAATGATAATATCGTGATTATTTAGCTTTTTAATACCTTTTTCTAATAATTCCCTTATTTTTTCAAAACTGATAATTGATTTATTCTTTAAAACAAATTTTTCTGAAGTTTTAGAATAATTTATATCTAATTCAAATATCATAACTCAATAAATATTCTTTCGGTTCTTACTATTTCTTTGTCATCTTCTGTCATAGCATCAAGTATTGCTTCAATTTCTGCCTGCTCTTCGTCATCAACTTCAGGGATTTGAACCTTTTTAATATATTTATTTGACAAAATAGAATGAACCTGCTCAATTACATCATAATTTATTTTTTCTTTTTCTATTGCAAGAAATAGAGTATTTTCATTTTCAGCTATATTTATTGTATTTTCCATTAAATTTTTTATTTGTGTAGGATTTTTGTGTATTTGTGGATTAAGATTTCTCCATTGAAAGCACCGATGAAGAACATTGATATACACTGATTTAAGCTAATTGCTGGTGGCTAACGGCTAATAGATATAATTCTCATCTATATAGAATATATTTTTATTCCTTTATTAATTATTTCACTTTTAACAAACCAATCTTCATTGAATTGCTTTAAAGTGATTGGGTATGGAGATAGTTTCCAATTTATTTTTAAGTATGTATCCCTTATTTTTTCTTTATCGAAAAAACGACTACCCTCAAATTTTTCTGACACTAATGCAATATCGATATCGCTCCATTCATTTTGTTTATTGTTTGCATACGAACCGAAAATATATGCTTCCAGGATATTATAATCCTGATAATTCAATTCATCAATAAATTTTTTTATATCATTTACTATTTTAGAGTCGATTTCAACCACTTGTATAAATCTTTTATTAGTTCAAAATACTTGGAAGCAAATTCCTTATTGCATTTTTTGTAAAACTCAAACTTATCGTCTGGATATCTTGCTTCCATATTAAAATCTTTAATAATATCAAGAAGCATGATTTTTTCATAATCTAAATCAATTTGCGTTTTTTTTGCTAAATAAACCAAATCATGTGTTTTCGGTGCAACTTCATTGTTATCATTTACATAATGAGCTTTTAACAGTTTTTCAATAACTAAATGGCTTATAAATAAACACCAGTCATATTTTGAAATATCAAATAAACCTTGTGCAGTATCTAAATCATGTTCCGCAGATTCTAACCAATAATCAATTATATTATTTTTATTTTGCATTTCTTTTGGTTATCGGTTGTTGGTTTTAGGTCATTGGCATTCAGCAGTCAGCTATCGGCTATCAGCAAATCATTTGGGTCATTAGTTATTTGTCATTAGTCATTGGTTAGTGGTTTTAAGCTATCAGCAGTCGGCTTTCGGTTTTTCATTTATCATTTATCATTTATCATTTATCATTTATCATTAATAATTGGTGTTCTGTGGATTTTTCTTTTCTCCACTGAAGACACTGATGAAGAACACTGATTTCACAGATTAAAGCCGATTGCTGATGGCTGTTAGCTGTTAGCTGTTAGCTATTTAATGCACTGCCCTTTCAGTTACATAAATAACCTACGGGCTAAATTGAATATTTTGTTTGTTTCTCTGATTCTGCCATAGAAACGTTGGTAAAATTAATACTTTTTTTAATGCTATGCAAAGAAAATTTGTGTGGTTGTATTTTTCAGTTGTCGGTTGTTGATTCTCGGTTATCAGTTGTTGGTAATTATTTATTTATCATTAATAATTAATAATTAATAATTGGTCATTAGTCATTGGTCATTAGTTATTGGTTGTCGGTTTATGGTTTATGGTTTTCGTTTTATTGTTTTTGGCTATCATTAATCATTAATCACTAATCATTAATCATTAATCACTAATCATTAATCATTAATCACTAATCATTAATCATT